>NZ_JAGINT010000002.1:601522-902284 GCF_017876295.1 Kribbella aluminosa
GTGTCGTCCTCCTCCCAGCGCTCCACCAGGTGCCGGACGAGCACCTCCCCGAGCTGCTCTCTCGGTACGTCGTGCAGCTCGGGCATCCGTACGTCGAACTCGGCCGCCGCCGCGAACAGCTTCTCCTTGCTGCCGTAGTACCGCATCACCATCGCCGGGTCGATCGCCGCGTCGGCCGCGATCGCCCGGATCGTCGCGCGCTCGTACCCGTCCGTGCCGAACCGCTCCCGGGCCGCCGCGAGGATCGCCGCCCGGGTCCGGTCGGACTTCTTCTCCGCCATGCCAACAGCATATGCCAACACCTGTTGACTTTCGTCGCATGCGGCCCTAGCGTAAAAGTCAACAAGCGTTGATGAAAGCAAAAGAACAAAGAAACCCTCGCTTCGCTCGGGGTAGGGGGAGGGGCATGATGACTCCGCAGAAGGCAGCAGTTGTGGTGGTGGGAGCCGGTCCGGTCGGGCTTGCAGTGGCGGTCGGGCTGCGGTTGCACGGGCACGACGTGGTGGTGGTCGACAAGCAGGCCGAGGGTGCGAACACCTCCCGGGCCTGCGTGATCCACCCGCGGACCCTGGAGGTCCTGGAGCAGCTCGGCGTGACGAAACGGCTGATCGACCTCGGCCTGGAGTTGCAGGACTTCGCGGTCCGGTCCGGCGACCGGCGGCTGATCCCGGTCGGGTTCGCGGACCTGCCGACCGCCTACCCGTTCGTCACGATGATCCCGCAGCCGGTCACCGAGCAGGTGCTCCTCGAACGCCTGCAGGAGCTCGGCGGCTCGGTGCTCCGCCCGTACGCCGCGACCGGCCTGAGCCAGACCGCCGACGGCGTCGACGTGACGCTGGACAGCGGCGACGTGATCCACGCGCAGTACGTCGTGGCCGCCGACGGCATGCACAGCACGGTCCGGGAGCTGGCCGGCCTGCGGATGCCTGGCAACACGCTGGAGTTGTCACTGAGCCTGGTCGACGTTCGCGTCGCCGACGGACTTCCGACCGACGAGGTCGGGCTGTACTTCGCGGCCGCCGGGATGCTCGTGGTGGCGCCGCTGCCGGACGGGAGCTTCCGGCTGGTGGCCGAGGTGCACGACGCGCCGGAGCACCCTGACCTGGCGTACGCGCAGCAGTTGCTGGCCAGCCGTGGCCCGCGGAAGACGCACCCGAAGGTGACCGAGGTGGTGTGGGGCTCGCGGTTCCGGATCCACGAGCGGGTCGCGGACCACTACCGCGCCGGTCGCGTGCTGCTGGCCGGCGATGCGGCCCACACGCACAGCCCGGCCGGCGGCCAGGGCATGAACCTGGGGCTGCGGGACGCGGTCGCGCTCGCCGGCGCTCTCTCCCAGGCGCTGGCCGGCGACGAGTCGGGTCTCGACACCTACGCCACGAACAGCCGGGCGGAGGCCGTCCGCGTGATCGGGCTGGCACACCGGCTGACCCGGCTCGCCAACGTCCCACGTCCGATCCGCCCGGTGCGCAACGCCGTACTCCGGCTGGTCGGCCGCGGCAGCAAAACCCAGACCGACCTGGCCAAGCAACTCGCCGGTCTTCCCGAGCGTTAACCGCCGGAAATGCCCCTTCACCGCCGGCATGCAGGAGGTGAACGGGCAAGGTGCGAGGTTAACCCGCGGTCGACTCGCGGATCTGCAGCGTGTGCGGGACCGTCAGGTCGCGGTGGGCGGAGTTGTCGTCGCCGGTGATCCGGTCGAGGAGCAGGGCGACCGCGTTGTCGGCCAGCCACTCCTTGTCCGGTGAGATCGTGGTCAGCGACGGCGAATAGAACCGGCCGTCCTCGATGTCGTCGAAGCCGGCCACTGCGACGTCCCCGGGCACGCTGAGCCCGGCGTCGGCCAGGCTGCGCAGCGCACCCAGCGCCAGCAGGTCGTTGAAGCAGAACACCGCGTCCGGCGGTTTCGGCAAGGCCAGCAGCTCGCGCATCGCCGTCGCACCGTCCGCCCGGTGGTACCCGGACCCGGCCAGTTCGAGGGCGGGGTCGTGCGGCAGCCCGGCCTCCTTGAGCGCCTTCCGGTACCCCTTCCGCCGGACCGCTCCGGTACTGGTCCCGCCGACGCCGATGGCCGCGATCCGGGTCCGGCCGAGCGAGATCAGATGCGTGGTCGCGTCGTACGACGCCTGCACCGAGTCGACGGCGACGCGGTCGAACTGGCCGCCGGCCGGGCGTTCGCCGAGCAGCACCAGCGGCTTCCCGATCGCGACCGAGGTGAGCTTGGCCGGGGCGGTGGCCAGCGGCGAGAAGATGATGCCGTCGATCAACTGCCCGCGCATCCCGTCCAGCACGACCCGCTCGGCGGCCGCCTCGCCCTCGGTCTGGTCGATCAGCACGGTGATCCCGCGGCGCTTCGCGGCCCGGCTGATCGCGGCGCCGAGCTCGGCGAAGTACGGCGATCCCATCTCCGGGATGGCTAGTGCGATGAAGTCCGAGCGGCCCTTGCGCAGTGAGCGGGCGCTGACGTTCGGCCTGTAGTCCAGCGCGGCGATCGCGGCCTCGACCTTTTCCCGGGTCTGAGCGGTGATGTGCGGGTAGTCGTTGATCACGTTCGAGACGGTCTTCACCGAAACCCCGGCCCGAGCGGCCACATCGCTGAGCCTGGTCGCCATCGGAGCGCCTCCTGTCACCGTCGTGTCGCCCGAGTGTCCCATCGCCGAGCCCTTTACACCGATTGTCAATCGTTGTAGACATCCACGGTAAACGTTGTAAACGTCTCTGGGGAGGCCCTGTGGCTCGGCTTGTGGTGGACCCGGCGTTCGTGGTCGGTGGGTTGGACCGGCGGGTGTTCGGCTCGTTCGTCGAGCACATGGGCCGCTGTGTCTACACCGGCATCTACGAGCCCGGGCATCCTCGTGCCGACGCGGACGGGTTCCGGCAGGACGTGCTCGAGCTGGTCCGGGAGCTCGGCGTCACCGCGGTGCGGTACCCGGGCGGCAACTTCGTCTCGAACTACGACTGGGAGGACGGCGTCGGGCCGAAGGACGAGCGGCCCCGGCGGCTGGACCTGGCCTGGCGGGCGATCGAGTCGAACCAGTTCGGCACCGACGAGTTCGTCGCCTGGGCGCGGAAGGCGGAGGTGCAGCCGATCTGGGCCGTGAACCTCGGCACCCGCGGCATCCGGGACGCCGTCAACCTGCTCGAGTACTGCAACCTCCCGGCCGGAACCGCCCTGTCCGACCGCCGGATCGCGAACGGCAGCCCGGAGCCGCACGACATCCGGACCTGGTGCCTGGGCAACGAGATGGACGGCCCGTGGCAGATCGGGCACAAGACCGCCGAGGAGTACGCCCGGCTGGCCGAGGAGACCGCGAACGCGATGCGCCGGGTCGACCCCGGCCTCGAACTGGTCGCCTGCGGATCGAGCAACGCCGGGATGCCGACGTTCGGCGAGTGGGAGCGCGTCGTCCTGGAGCGCAGCTACGACCTGGTCGACCACATCAGCCTGCATGCGTACTACGAACCGAAGGACCGCGACCAGACCAGCTTCCTCGGGTGCGCCGAGGAGATGGACCGGATGATCTCCTCGGTGATCGCGACCGCCGACCACGTCAAGGCGCTGAAGCGCAGCGACAAGGAGCTGACGCTCTCGTTCGACGAGTGGAACGTGTGGCGCCAGCAGGAGTTCCCCGGCGAGCTCGGTCTGGACATCCGCGAGGCCGGCCCGCTGATCGAGGACACCTACACGGTCGACGACGCGGTGGTGGTCGGCAGCCTGCTGATCACGCTGCTCCGGCACGCCGACCGGGTGAAGATCGCTTGCCTCGCGCAACTGGTGAACGTGATCGGCCCGATCCGTACCGAGCCGGGCGGCCGCGCCTGGCGGCAGACGATCTTCTACCCGTTCGCGCTGACCGCGCAGTACGCCGGCCCGACCGTGCTGCAGACCGCGATCTCCGGTGGGCCGGACCTCGAGACCGCCGCGTTTGGGCGGATCCCGGCGTTGTGGAGCACGGCGACGTACGACGAGACCACCGGGGAGACCGCGATCTTCGTGGTGAACCGGAGTGAGACCGACAAGATCGACCTGGAGGTCCCGGTGACCGGACGGCTCCGCCGGCACCTTGCCTTGTACGACGACGACCGCTCCGCTGTGAACACGGCGGACGATCCGGACCGGGTGAAGCCCCGGGCCGTCGACACCACCGAAGTTGTCGACGGTGTCTGCCGTGCCACGCTGCCGCCCGCATCGTGGCACGTGATCCAGCTCAGCAGTTGATCCCAGAGGGGACCCGCCCGTGCCTCCGAAACGACTACTCGCCGCAGCCCTGACTGTGGCCGCGATCGCTGCCGGTACGTCGGCCGCGACCGCCGCACCAGTGGTGACCACGACCAACCCGATCACCTCGAGCTTCGCCGACACGTTCGCCGACCCGTCGATCATCCAGGGCCGGGACGGCTACTGGTACGCGTACGCCACCTCCGACCCGCTGGTGGCGAACGGCCCGTTCGGCCTGATGCACATGGCCCGGACCAAGGACTTCAGCTCCTGGGAGTACCTCGGCACGGTCTTCAACGACCAGACGAAACCGTCCTGGGCCGCGCCCGGCTCGTTCTTCTGGGCACCCGACATCCGGTACTTCGACGGTCACTACGTCATGTACTTCACCGTCACCGACACCCTCGCCAACCCCGGCGGCGATCCGGCGATCGGGGTCGCGACCGCCCCGGCACCCGGCGGCCCGTGGACCGCGACCAGC
This sequence comes from Kribbella aluminosa, assembly GCF_017876295.1. Taxonomy (NCBI): domain Bacteria; kingdom Bacillati; phylum Actinomycetota; class Actinomycetes; order Propionibacteriales; family Kribbellaceae; genus Kribbella; species Kribbella aluminosa. The sequence continues at coordinate 606,220 of NZ_JAGINT010000002.1, forward strand.
GGCCCGGTCGTCGCACCGCGCCCGGACGGCAACGGCGGCTACCTCGGCACCATCGACCCGGCGATGCTGACCGCTGCCGACGGCAAGCGCTACCTGTACTACGGCGGCTTCTACGGCGGCATCTCCGTCACCGAACTGAGCGCCGACGGCATGCACGCGGTCGGTACGCCGACGCAGGTCACGATCGGCGACCGGTACGAGGGCTCGTACGTCGTCTACCGCGACGGCTGGTACTACTTCATGGGCTCGTCGATGAACTGCTGCGCCGGTCCCACCACCGGGTACTCCGTCTTCGCCGGCCGCTCCCGTTCGCCGCGCGGGCCGTTCCTCGACGCCGACGGCGCGGCGCTCACCGACTCCCGGGTCGGCGGTACGACCGTCATCACCCAGAACGGCAACCGGTGGATCGGCCCCGGGCACCACGCGTTCATCACCGACGCGGCCGGGCAGGACCACATCGTGTACCACGCGATCGACCGGAACCAGTCGTGGCTGACGACGCCGTTCGGGATCAACCGGCGGCCGATGCTGATCGACAACATCGACTGGATCGACGGCTGGCCGCGGACCAACGCCGGCGCCGGCCCGTCCGAGAACCCGGTCGCCGCACCCACCACCGGCTCCGCGCTCGGCATCGACTCCACCGATCCGGCCGCCGGCCTGCTCGGCGCCACCCGCCAATCGGGCGACGCGCTCGGCGGCCCGACAGCCACCCTCTCCGGCGCCGCCCAAACCCGCCAGTCCGCACCAGGCGGATCCCTCCGGGTGGAAGCCGATGTCAAGCTCGGCTCGTCCTTCACCACAGTGCTGGGTAATCAGGTGGTGGCGACTGTTGCGAACAACCGGCTGACGGTGACGGCCGGTCGGCGTACGTCGTCGGTGAATCTGCCGGCGGACTTCGACCGTACGCAGTGGAACAAGCTGTCCGTACAAGTCTCCGGATCCACCGTGACGGCGCGACTGAATGACGCGGGCCTGGGCGATGTCTACGGAGAGGCGCAGCTGGCGGTACCTGGGCTGGAGCTCAAGTCCGCACCGGTGCGGTGGTTGGGATCGGCGGAGGTGGACAACCTGACCGTTCGTTCCGTGGCCAAGCCTGTGGGCAAGATGGTTGCTGTGCCGCGGACCGGGAAGCTGCTGGCGGGTGACGACTTCAACAGGCCCCTTGGTGCGGACTGGTCGTGGATCAGGAAGGACGACAAGGCGACCGTTGCCGACGGCAAGTTGTCGTGGCCGCTGGAGAACGCAGACCTGACCGGCAAGTCGAACAACGCCGGGCTGCTGCTGCACAGCACACCGGCCGGGGACCGCTGGATCGCGGAGACCAAGCTGCACCTCGACACCGGGCAGGGCGACGTCCGCAACTACCAGCAGGCCGGGATGATCGCCTACCTCAACGACGACGACTTCGCCCGGCTCGGAAGCGTGGCGATCTGGAAGACCCGCCAGACGGAGTACGGCCGGGAGCTCGTCGCCCGCCCGTCGGACGGCGCCACGTCGTACGGCGCGGCCGCGATCGGTCGCTCGGCGCCGACGCTGTGGATGCGGCTCGCGTACCACAAGAACGCCGCCGGCGAGCACGTGTACCGGGCCGGGACGTCGGTGGACGGCAAGAACTGGACCTGGGGCGCGTCCTGGGTGCTGCCGTCCGCGGCGAAGATCGGCATCTACGCACACGGCGAGTTCGCCGGCGCGAACCCGCCGCCGGTGGCGACCTTCGACTACCTCCACTTCTACGAAAGCAGATAATGGCATTCTCCAACCCGGTGTACGACGGTGGTTTCGCCGATCCGCAGATCATTGCGGTAGGCAACGAGTACTACGCGTTCGCGACCAACGGACCGCTCGGAAACGTGCAGACGCTGACCTCCCGCGACCTGGTGTCGTGGCAGCCGGCGGGTGACGCGATGCCGGAGGTGCCGGGTTGGACGATTCCCGGGTGGGTGTGGGCACCGGAGGTCGCGGTGCACGCCCCGGACCGGTACGTCATGTACTACACGTCCCGCGATGTCGCCGCCGATCGGCAGGCGGTCGGCGTCGCGGTGGCGACCTCGCCCGAAGGTCCATATGTCGACAAATCGATGAATCCGCTCATCAGTCAGGTCGACGAGGGCGGCTCGATCGACGCGTCGCCGTTCCGGGACTCCACCGGCCGGCGCTGGCTGTACTGGAAGAACGACGGCAACGCGATCGGCGTCGACACCTGGATCTACGTGTCCGAGCTGTCCGAGGACGGTCTCACGCTGGTCGGTCCGGTACGCCGGATGATCAAGCAGGACCTGCCGTGGGAGGGCGCGCTGGTCGAGGCGCCGTACATGGTCGAACGGGAGGGGAAGTTCCACCTGTTCTACTCCGGCAACGCCTACGACAAGGCGGCGTACGCCGTCGGCCATGCACTGTGCGAGTCGCCGACCGGCCCGTGCGTGAAGTCCGGCGACCCGATCCTGTCCACCTCCCCCGACGCAGCCGGCCCCGGCCACAACATGGTCCTCGGCGACTGGTTCGTCTACCACGCCTGGAACCCGGCCCAGGTAGGCACCGACCCGAAGGGCCGCACCATGTGGCTCTCAAAACTGACCTGGGACGGCGACACCCCCACGATCCAGCCGCCCCTCGCGCACAATCCCTTGCAGCCATAGCCTTTCCGGAGCGAACGTCGACTACTACGACCAGCTCAACGGCGGTTGAGGGCGCCGGTGAGGATTGTGAGTGCGCGGTGCAGGTCGGGCGTTGACGGTGTTGCATAACCGATGACAAGGCCTGGTGGGCCGGGGATGCTGCGGCGGTACTCGGAGAGGGGTGCGACCACGACGCCGGCCTCTCGTGCGGCGGCTGCGATCCGGCGGTCGTCGGTGGTGCCGGAGAGCAGCAGCGTGATGTGCAGGCCGGCGTCCTGGCCGATCACCTGGCCGTACGGCGCCAGCACCTCGCACGTGTGGGTACGGCGTTCGGCGTACAGCCGGCGGCTGCGCCGGACGACACGATCGAGGTAGCCGTCGCGGAGCATCGCGAGGAGTGCGGCCTGCATCGGCCAGGCGGGCCAGTCGCCGGAGTTCGCGCGGAACGTGGCGAGGCGGTCCACCATCGGCTCGGAGGCGACCAGCCAGCCGAGGCGGAGGGCGGGGCTGAGCGTTTTCGACAGCGTGCCGAGATGGACGACCCGCTCCAGGTCGAGCTGTGCCAGCGCGGGCAGCGGTGCGACGTCGTACCGGAACTCGCTGTCGTAGTCGTCCTCGATCAGCAGGCTGCCGGTACGCCGGGCCCAGCGCACCAGTTCGTTGCGCCGGGCAACGGGTAGCCGGCCGCCGAGCGGGTACTGGTGGGACGGCGTGACGTACACGGCGTCGACGTCGTCGGTCAGCGCCGCCACCTGCAGGCCGTCCTCGTCGACCGGTACGTCGACGATCTCGAGCCGGTGGTCGCGCGCGGCGGCGACCGCGTTCAGGTAGCCGGGGTCCTCGATCGCGATCCGGTCGCCGGGCTCCCGGGTGACCGTGAGCAGCAGTCGCAGCCCGTGCACGGTCCCGTTCGTGACCAGCACGTTCTCCGGGCCGCAGGCGATGCCTCGGACCCGGGCGACGTGGTCCGCGAGCGCGGCACGGAGCGCGGGCAGGCCGGCGGCATCGTCGTACCCCCGGGGCGGGGACTGCGTGGAGACCTCACGCCAGGCCCGCCGCCAGCCGGGGTCGGGCGTCGGCGCGATGTACGGGATGCCGGGGCGCAGCGTCAGCAGCTTCGCGTCGGCCTCGGGCCGGTCGGCCGGACGACGTCGTACGGCGGGTTGCAGGGGCACGACGTCCGTGACGAAGGTGCCGGCGCCGGTGCGGCCCTCGATCCAGCCCTCCGCGTGCAACTGGTCGTACGCCGCCTGTGTCACGGATCGCGACACGGACAGCTCCTGCGCGAGATCCCGCGTGGACGGCAGCCGGTGCCCCGACTGCAGCCGGCCGTCCAGGACAGCCGCGCGGAACTGCTCGGCCACCTGCAGGTGCAACGGCACCCCGGAACCCCGGTCGATGATCAGCGGCAGCGAAGTCTGCACGCGTTCAGTGTCCCGTAGGCTTCCAGCATGGCCATGACCGCGGAGGACGTGTCCCGGTTCGAGCGGTCCAGGCACCGGCTCGAGGCCATCGCCTACCGGCTGCTCGGCTCGGCGTGCGAGGCCGAGGACGCCGTCCAGGAGACGTTCCTGCGCTGGCAGGCCGCGGACCTCGGGCGCATCGACGTACCCGAGGCGTGGCTGACGAAGGTGCTGACCAACCTCTGCCTGAACCAGCTCACCTCGGCCCGCGCGCGGCGGGAGACGTACGTCGGTCAGTGGCTGCCCGAGCCGCTGCTCGACGGCGACCCGATGCTCGGCCCGGCGGACACGGTCGAGCAGCGCGAGTCGGTGTCGTACGCCGTACTCACGCTGATGGAGCGGCTGTCGCCGAACGAGCGGGCGGTCTACGTACTGCGGGAGGCGTTCGACTACCCGCACCGGGAGATCGCCGAGATCCTCGAGCTGACCGAGTCCGCCAGCCAGCAGTTGTTCCGGCGCGCGCGGCAGCACCTCGCGGACGGTCGCGCGCGGACCGAGGTCGACGAGGCGACGGCGCGGCGGATCGTCGACGAGTTCATGGTCGCCGCGACCAGCGGGCAGACCGAGTCGATCGTCCGGCTGCTCACCGCCGACGCGGTCTCGGTCGGCGACGGCGGCGGCAAGGTCCCGGCCCGGACGACCGCGGTCGAGGGCGCGCTCGCGGTGGCGCGGTACCTGCGGGGCGTCTTCAAGCCGAGCGACGCGAAGCGCCTGTACGTCGGCGGTACGGCGGAGGTCTACGCGTGGGCCGCGAACGGCGAGCCTGCGCTGGTGGTCCTCGGCAACGGCGAGGTCATCGGAGTGATCTGCGTCCAGGTGACCGGCGACGGGATCACCTCGATCCGTACCCAGGCGAACCCGGACAAGCTGGCCCGCGCGACCGAGTTGTTCGCCGCCGCCGAGCACGGAGAGCCGCTGCTGACCATCCTGTGAGCTGCTTCACAGCACGTTCCTGTCATGAATCCGCGGGCTGCCCGGTTCAAGGGTCGACACCGCAGCAGACAGGAGCACGGATATGAAGCACCGCATCGTCGTCCTCGGCGCCGGGTACTCCGGAGCCATCGCAGCCGGCCGCCTCGCCGCCCGGTTGTACCGCGACGAGGTCACCATCACCCTGGTCAACGCCGAACCCGACTTCGTCGAGCGGATCCGGATGCACGAGCTATCCACCGGCCGCGACCTGAAGCACCGGTCGTACGCCGACCTGTTCGCCGGCACCGGCGTCGACCTGAAGCTCGCGAAGGTCACCGCGGTGGACGTCGAACGCAAGACGGTCGCGCTGGAGTCGGAAGACCTGGAGTACGACACGCTCGTCTACGCGCTCGGCAGCGGCTGGAACTCGCAGGGCGTGCCGGGCGCGGCCGAGCACACGTACCAGATCGCCAGCCGCCCGGGTGCGCTCCGGCTGCGCGAGCGCCTGACTTCGTTGCCGGCCGGCCAACCGGTGACCGTCGTCGGCGGCGGCCTCACGGGTGTGGAGTTCGTGACCGAGCTTGCTGAGTCGCGACCGGATCTCGACGTCGCGCTGGTCGTCCGCGGCGGACTCGGGGACTGGCTGTCACCCAAGGGCCGGCGGCACCTCCGGACGGTCGTCGACCGGCTCGGTATCACCGTCCACGAGAACGCCCGGGTCACCGAGGTCGCCACCGATCACGTAGCGGTCGGCGGTTCGCGGATCCCGAGCGCGGTCACGGTGTGGACGGCCGGATTCGCAGTACACCCGATCGTGCAGGCGACCGCGCTGGAGGTGTCGGACACCGGTCGGATCGTGGTCGACCGCACCATGCGGTCCGTCTCGCACCCGGACGTCTACGCGATCGGCGACGCGGCGTACGCGATGGGCTCGAAGAACAAGCCGTTGCGGATGTCGTGCGCCTCGGGCCAGCCGATGGCGTGGCAGGCCGCCGACTCGATCGCGGCCCGGCTGACCGGTGGCCGGCTCCCGCACGCGCCGCTGGCGTACTTCAACCAGTGCATCTCGCTGGGCCGCAAGGACGGGCTGATCCAGTACGTGACCACCGACGACCGCGCCGTCAACGCGGCGCTCACCGGACGCGTGGCCGCGGTCTACAAGGAGTCGATCTGCAAGGGCGCCGCCTGGAGTGTCGCGAACCCGACGCTCGGCCTGCCGGTCCGGCGCCGGCACGTCGTCCGCGCGGCGGTCCCGTCGCGCGAATGGACTAGCTGATTCGTTCCGGAATGGCCCGTGCCGCCAGGCCACTGCGCGTCCACCCTGGAGGTATGACCAGACTGCAGCCGACCGCCCGGACCTCCCTTCGCCGCTCGAAGGAACGCGCCGCCACGGATCGCCAGGCGCTGTACGACGTACTCCTCGACGGCATGTTCTGCCATCTGGGCGTCGTGGTCGACGGCGATCCGCTCGTACTGCCGACGGCGTACGGCGTGGACCTGGAGCGCGGGCCGGACGGGACGCTGTACCTGCACGGCTCGGTCGCCGCTCGCAGCATGGTCGCCGCCCCGCGGCAGACCGTCTGCGCCACGGTCACGCACGCCGACGGGCTGGTGCTGGCGCGGTCGGCGTTCCACCACTCGGTGAACTACCGGTCCGCGGTGATCTTCGGCGTACCGCGGCTGGTCACCGACCCGGACGAGAAGCTGCACGGCCTGAACCGGATCGTCGACCACCTGGTCCCGGGCCGCTCGCTCGGGTCCCGGCCGCCGAACCGGAAGGAGCTGGCGAAGACGTCCGTCCTCGCTCTCTCGCTGACCGAGGCCTCGGTGAAGACCCGGTCCGGCGGCGCCAACGACGACGAGGAGGACCTCGACCTGCCGTACTGGACAGGTGTCATCCCGCTGCACGTCGTCGCCGGCGAACCGGAGAACAACCCCGACTGCGACCTGCTGGTACCCGCCCACGTCCGCACCCGCGCGAACCTGCTCGGCGCACCGAGTTAAGCCACTGTCCCCTTGTTGTAGTTCTTCTGCGCCCAGAAGTAGCCGACGATCGCGATCACCACGCACCACGCTCCGGCGAGCCAGCCGTTGCCGCTCTCCATCGGCGTCCCCAGCAGCAGGTGCCGCAGGGTGTCGATGATCGGCGTGAACGGCTGGTACCGCGCGAACCAGCGGATGGCGCTCGGCATCGCGTCCAGCGGGATGAACGTGTTGCTCAGGAACGGCAGCAACAGGCTGATCGGCAGGACGACGTTGCTCGCGCCTTCCGGCGTCTTGCTGGTCAGCCCGAGCGCGATCGCGAACCAGGTCAGCCCGATGGTCAGCCCGATCAGCAGCAGAATCGCCAGCAGCCAGTCGCCGACCGACGCGTTCGGGCGGAACCCGATCAGGATCGCGAACCCGACCACGAGCGCCAGGCTGACGATCGTCACCAGCACGTTGCCGAGCACATGCCCGGTGAGGACCGCGGGCCGGAAGATCGCCATCGTCCGGAACCGGGCGACGATGCCCTCGGTCATGTCCGTGCAGACCGCGACCGCGGGCGACATCGTCCCGGACGCGATCGACATCAGCAGAATGCCTGGGGTGAGGAAGTTGATGTACTGCCCGCGCCCGCCGCCGCCACCGAGGCCGTTCGCGAACGTGTCGCCGAAGACCAGGCCGAACAGCAGGATCATGATGACCGGCATCCCGAGGGCGCCGAGGGACAGGCCCGGGTACCGCTGGGCGTGCCGCAGGGTGCGGCGGAGCATCGTCGCGGTGTCTTGGATCGGGTAGCTCATTGTGCTGTGACCTTCTCGGTGGGCTGACCGGTGACGGCGAAGAACACGTCGTCCAGATCAGGGGTGTGGACAGTCAGTTCGTCGACCTCGAGCGAGGCGTCGTCGATCCGGGCCAGCAGGTCGCGCAGCGCGTGCACGCTGCCGTCGTTCGGCACCTGCAGGACCAGGGCTTCGTGGTTCGGTACGGCGGTCGGCAGCACCTGGCCCGCGAGCGTGAACGCCTCGGGGGACGTGAACCGCAGCCGGATGTGCCCGCCGGGTGCGAGCCGCTTGAGCTCTTCCGCCGTACCCTGGGCGACGAGCCGCCCGTGGTCGAGGACGGCGATCCGGTCGGCCAGCTCGTCGGCCTCGTCCAGGTACTGCGTGGTGAGCAGGACCGTGGTGCCGCCGGCGACCAGGTCGCGGATCATCGTCCACATGCTGTGCCGGCTACGCGGATCGAGACCGGTCGTCGGCTCGTCCAGGAAGATGATCCGTGGGCGGCCGACCAGCGTCATCGCCAGGTCGAGCCGGCGCTTCATGCCGCCGGAGTACGTCATCGCCAGCTTCTTGCCGGCGTCGACCAGGTCGAACTGCTCCAGCAGTTCGTCCGCCCGCTGCCGGGCCTCCTGCTTGCCCAGGTGGTACAGGTCGGCCATCAGGATCAGGTTCTCCCGGCCGGTCATCAGGCCGTCGACCGCGGAGAACTGGCCGGTGACGCCGATCGCGGCGCGGACCGCCTCCGGGTCCTGCGCCAGGTCGCGGCCGGCCACCCGGATCTCGCCGGCGTCGGCGGCGGCCAAGGTGGACAGGATCCGGACCACGGTGGTCTTGCCGGCGCCGTTCGGGCCGAGCAGGGAAAAGATGGTGCCTTCGGCAACGTTCAGGTCGATGCCGTCGAGGACGAGTTTGTCGCCGTAGGACTTGCGCAGTCCGCGGACGTCGATTGCTGGTGACATGAGAGGTCCTTGGTTGTTTTCGGGCAGGGCGAACCTGACCCGGGTGGCTTGACGGGTCGTGCTGAGGAGGATTCGGGCGTGCCTGACCGGCCGGGCGCTCAGCCGCGAGCGTCCGGTGGTCTCGAGTTCAGTTAGATGTCGAGGTCCTCGACCGCCGGTTGGTCGGCGGCCTCCTCGACGAGTTCGTAGAGGTCTTCCGGGATCAGCTCGCGGAGCTGGTCGATCGTGTCCACGACGTACAGGCTGGCCTCGCCCTGCGCCATGCTCCACGACTGGTCGGAGCTCCAGTTGCCGACCCAGGAGCGCCAGCCGGTCAGGTAGCGCTCGTCGTCGGCGCCCTGCTTGAACTGGTTGCGGCGGTCGGCGTGCAGGACGAACTTGCCGGTGCGGCTGCGGTAGACCTGGAAGGCCTCGTAGCCGGTGCTGCTCGAGCGGCCGCCTTCGGCGAGCAGTACGCCGGAGAACCGTTGCTTGCGGCCGGTGCCCCGGCCGACCCGCACGGTGATCTCGTCGTACCCCTCGAGCCGGCCTTCCTCCATCTCGACGTACTTGCGCAGGGCGATCGAGATCGCCGAGGACAGGTTGCCGGCGAGCTCCTGCGCCCGCTTGTAGAGCGGCAGGTCGTCGTCGGACACATAGATCGTCTTGTTGGGCATCGCTGTCTCCTCCTACGTAGAACTATACGTACATCTCTCCGCATATGTCTACGTAGAGATGTACGTAGATGTGGAAGCAGGGGACGGCCCTGGTGAACGGTGTGGAAACCAGCTGACTCAAACCTGACTTATCCACAGATTCGAGCCGATTTTGAACACTTTCGGTGGAGAAGTAACGCCCACCCTGGGGATAACTCCACGAAATCGGTGTGCACACCTGGGGACACGGGTGTGGATAACTCGGCGTCCTGCTGACGATGTCCTCGGCCGGACTGCCCGGGTCCCGGCCGAGGTCAGCGAAGTCGAGGAGTCAGACCCACTGGGTGGAGACGACGAAACCGACCGCGATCAGGCCCATGCCGATCAGCAGGTTCCAGTTACCGAGGTCCTTCATCACCGGGATGTTCTGGCCGGCAACGTAGAAGACGACCAGCCAGATGAGACCGAGCAGCCAGCACGCGACCATCAGCGGCGCCACCCAGACGCGTGACTGGGTACGTGGCTTCTTCGGCGTCTTCTCCGCCTTGACCTTCTCGGTCTTCTTCTTGTTGCGACTGCTCGACTCGGGCACGTCTGAACTCCTTGTAAGGACGCATAAGCTGACCGCAGCAGGACCTGTTCGGGTCCGGTCCCGCGCTAGCGTAGTGCAGAGAGCAATCTGGAGATCACGGGTGCGTAGGTTGAGGCGGATTTCACTGTGGCGCGCGGTCGCGCCGGTGGCGCTGATGTGTGCCGGTCTGCTGTTCGCGACGAGTGCCACCAACGCCCGGGGCACCGACCTGCGGCCCAGCCGTAACACTACGCTCGCGGGCCTGGTGGAGGAACAGAGTCGCCGCAGCGCCAGCCTGGTCAAGCAGCACGCGGCCCTGACCCACGACATCGAGGCGTTGCAGGCGCAGCAGGGCTCGATCGACCCGAAGCTCGCCAAGCAGTTCGAGGACCTGTCCGAGCAGGTCGGCACCCGGCCGGTCACCGGCCCCGGTCTGAGCGTGACGCTCCGGGACGCGCCGCCCGAGGTGGTCAAGGACAACCCGGACGTCGACGAGAACTGGCTGGTCATCCACCAGCAGGACATCCAGGCCGTGGTGAACGCGCTCTGGGCCGGCGGCGCCGAGGCGATGACGATCCAGAACCAGCGGGTCATCTCCACCACCGGGGTGAAGTGCGTCGGCAACTCGGTCGTCCTGCACGGCGTCCCGTACCTCCCGCCGTACACGATCTCCGCGATCGGCGACCGGCGGAAGTTGCAGAAGGCTCTCGACGACTCGCAGTACATCCAGAACCTGCACGACTACGTGGTGAAGTTCCAGCTCGGGTACGACGTGAAGAACGACTCGTCGCTGCAGATGCCGGCGTACGAAGGCACCCTGGACCTGCAGACGGCGACCGTGCCCGGGTTCCCGCGCACTCCTTCGGTCAGCCCCACCGTCACCGGGCGGTAGTTGTCGGGGAGCTGACACAATGGACGGCATGCCGCGGATCCTCGTCGTCGACAACTACGACTCGTTCGTTTACAACCTGGTGCAGTACCTGCAGCAACTGCGGGCCGACACCACGGTGCTGCGGAACGACGAGGTGAATCCTGAGCAGGCCGCCGAGTTCGACGGTGTGCTGCTGTCCCCCGGCCCTGGTACGCCGGAAGAGGCTGGTGCCTGCGTCGACATCGTCCAGCAGAAGGGCGGCGAGGTCCCGATCTTCGGGGTCTGCCTCGGTCTCCAGGCGATCGGCGTCGCGTACGGCGGGGTCGTCGGGCGCGCGGACGAGCTGCTGCACGGGAAGACCAGCCAGGTGTTCCACCAGGGCGCCGGCGTACTGTCCGGGCTCCCGTCGCCGTTCACCGCCACCCGGTACCACTCGCTGGCGATCGCCGAGGACAGCGTGCCGGACGTGCTCGAGGTGACCGCGCGCACGGGGGCCGGCGTGATCATGGCGGCCCGGCACCGCGACCTGCCGGTCGAGGGCGTGCAGTTCCACCCCGAGTCCGTGCTCACCGAGGGCGGCCACCGGATGCTCGCGAACTGGCTGACGACCTGCGGCGACCCGGACGCGGTCGCCAACTCCGCCGGCCTCGCCCCCGTGGTCAGCTGACCCAGCACAGCAGAACCCCGTCGAGGCGATCGCCTCGACGGGGTTCTGTGCGTTCAGGACTGCTCAGCCGCCCGGGATCGTGATGACCGGCGTGCTCGGCCCGCCGCTCGGGTTGTCCGTCGGGGTCGAGGACGGCGGCGCGGTCGGCTGCAGCTTGTTCACCGTCAGAATGATCAGCTTGCCCTTCGGCGCCTTGGTGCCGGCCTTGATGGACTGCTGCAGTACGGCGCCGTCGGCCGCGTTCTGGTCGTTGCCCAACGTCTGTCCGACCCGGAAGCCGGCCTGCTCGAGCGTCACCTTCGCGTCGTTGAACGTCTGCGTGACGACGTCCGGGACGTCGACCTGCACCACACCGCTGGAGACCGTCAAGGTGAACTCGGTGCCTGGCGGGTACTGGCTGCCCGGGTCCGGGCTGACCGCGATCACGGTGCCCTTCTTCTGGTCGCTGTCCTGCTCGACTGCCTGGGACTTGACGGTGAACTGGCCGTTGGCGCTCTCGATCTGCTTGCGGGCCTTGGACTCCGACATCCCGATCACGTCCGGCACCGGGTAGGTGTTCTTCCCGCCGGACACCACCACGGCCACGGTCGAGCCCGGGTCCGCCTCGGTGCCGGCATCCGGCGTCTGGCGGATGATCAGGCCGCGGCCGACCGAGTCGCTCTTCTCCGTGGTCGAGGTGACCTTCAGGTTCTTCGCCGCCAGCAGCTGGGTCGCCGCGACCAGCGACTTGTTGCCGAGATCGGGCACCTGGACCTTCGCGGGCGGCGTGTTCGACGTCGTCGGACCACCGGCATTGTTGTTGTTGTACTTCGAGTACAGCGCGTAGGCGCCGATCGCGATCGCCACGATCGCCAGCCCGAGCAGGAAGTACGCCAGGCCGCGGTTCCGCCGGGAGCGGGGCTCGTCGCCCTCCTCCAGGTCGTCGCCGCCCGGCGGCAGCAGGTCGTTGCCGCCGGTCTGCCGGAGCTGCTGGGTGGCGGCCGTCGGCGCCAGCTGGGTCGGCTGCAGCTGCCGGGTCTCCGCGACCGCGGACATCGGCGCGGTCACCTGCTGGCCGGCCAGCACCCGGTGGATGTCGGCGCGCATCTCGGACGCGCTCTGGTACCGCTCCTCGCGGTTCTTCGCCAGCGCCTTCAGGACGACCGCGTCGACCTCCGGCGGGATGTCCGGGTCGAACGAGGACGGCGGCAGCGGCTGCTCCCGGACGTGCTGGTACGCCACCGAGACCGGGGACTCGCCGACGAACGGCGGCCGGCCGGTGAGCAGTTCGTACAGCAGGCAGCCGGTCGAGTACAGGTCGGAGCGGGCGTCCACGGTCTCGCCGCGGGCCTGCTCCGGGGACAGGTACTGCGCGGTGCCGATCACGGCCGCGGTCTGGGTCATCGTGGAGGACGTGTCGGCGACCGCGCGGGCGATCCCGAAGTCCATCACCTTGACCTGGCCCTGCGGGGTCAGCATCACGTTCCCGGGCTTGATGTCGCGGTGCACGATGCCGGCCCGGTGGCTGTAGTCGAGCGCCTCGAGCACACCGGACGTGATCTCCAGCGCGCGCTCCGGCATGATCTTGCGGCCCTCGCGGATCAGGTCGCGCAGCGTCTTGCCGGTGACCAGCTCCATCACGATGTACGGGATCGTGACGCCGGAGCCGTTCGGATCCGGTTCCTCGCCGGTGTCGTAGACCGAGACGATCGTCGGGTGGTTCAGCGAGGCGGCCGACTGGGCCTCCCGCCGGAACCGCGCCTGGAACGTGGCGTCGCTGGCCAGGTCGACCCGCAGCCGCTTGATCGCGACGCTCCGGCCGAGCCGGTTGTCCAGGCCCCTGCGGACCTCGGCCATACCGCCGCGGCCGAGCGGCTCGCCTTCTTCGTACCGGCCGCCGACGAGACGTGCCTGCGATGTCATGACCCAGCCTTCCAACCTGTCCGGAAAAACACACTCAACTTGCCCAAGGTAGCGATCGCCACACCTGGGACCCCGTTGGAAAGACGCACCGTGGTCGCATCATTCCGTATCGTCCTCATTGGCTTCTCATTGGCCCAGCACCGCCTCCATCACCTTTTTGGCGATCGGAGCGGCCAGCGTGCCACCGGCGACATCGGTGCGCGGGACGTTCGCGTCCTCGATCAGCACCGCCACCGCGACCTTCGGATCGTTCGCCGGCGCGAACGCGGTGAACCAGGCGAACGGCGGGCGGTCCTTCGACGTCTGCGCCGTACCGGTCTTGCCGGCCACCTGGACGTTGCTGATCCGGCCCGGCTTGCCGGTGCCGTTGTTGACCACGTCGACCATCATCGCGGTCAGCTGGCTCGCGACCTGCGGAGTGACCGCCTGGTGCAGCGACTCCGGCTTGGTCTCCGAGACCGTCTTCAGGTCCGGGGTCTGCACGTTCTGGACCAGGTACGGCTTCATCACCTCGCCCTTGTTCGCGATCCCGGCCGCCACCATCGCCATCTGCAGCGGGGTGGCCTGGACGTCGAACTGGCCGATCGCGGACTGTGCGGTCTGCGGCTCGTTCGGGTCGCCGGGGAACTGGCTGGTGGCCACGCCCGGCAGATCGATCATCGGACGGGAGCCGAAGCCGAACTTCGCCGCCTGCGCGTTCAGCGCGCCCGCGCCGAGGTCCAGGCCGACGGAGCCGAACGCCGTGTTGCACGAGTAGCGCAGCGCGATCGTCAGCGTCGCGTTGTTGCTGCCGCCGCAGTTCTTGTTGTCCTCGTTCACCAGCGGGACGGTGGTCTGCGGGAGTGGCAGCTGGGCCGGCGAGTTCACCTTGGTGTCCGGCGTGTACTTGCCGCTCGACAGCGCGGCCGCCGCGGTGACCAGCTTGAACGTCGAGCCCGGCGGGTACAGCTCCTGGACCGCGCGGTTCGACGTCGGCTTGTTCTTGTCCGCGTTCAGGCTCTTCCACGCCGCAGCCACCTTGTTGGTGTCGTGCGAGGCCAACAGGTTCGGGTCGTACGACGGCCGGGTCGCCATCGCCAGGATCCGCCCGGTCTTCGGCTCGATCGCCACCACCGCACCGGTCTTCCCGGCGAGGCCGTCGTACGCCGCCTGCTGGGCCGCCGCGTTAAGCGTGAGCGTCACGCTGCCGCCCTGCTGCGGGCGGTTGCTGATCACGTCGATGATCCGCCGGAACGCCATCGACGGGTCCGAGCCGTTCAGCTCGGAGTTCATCGTCAGCTCGATGCCGCCGCGGCCGAACAGGTACGAGTAGTAGCCGGTCACCGGCGCGTACACCGGACCGGAGGGGTACTTGCGCTGGTACTTGAACCGGTCGTTCGACGGATCGCTCTTGGCGATCGGGGTACTGCCGATCAGGATCGGCCCGCGGTTCACCGAGAACTGCGAGTCCCGGACCCGGTTGTTGTCGTTGCGGCCGTTGATCTCGTTCGCCCGGAACGCCTGCAGGTACGTCGAGTTCGCCATCAGCGCGAGCATCAGGATGATGGCCGCCACGGCCAGTCGTCGGATCGCCGAGTTCACTGCTTCTGCACCGCCATCGCGATCGTTTCGTCGGACACTGGAGCGGCCGGGGTCTGCGGCCGCCGGGCCTGGTCGCTGATCCGCAGCAGCAGCGCGATGATCGCCCAGTTCGCGACCAGCGACGTACCACCGAGGGCCATGAACGGCGTGGTCAGACCGGTCAGCGGGATCAGCCCGGTGACGCCGCCGACGATCACGAACACCTGTAGCGCGAACGACATCGCCAGACCGGTCGCGAGCAGCTTGCCGAAGATGTCCCGGCAGCCGAGCGCGGTCCGCAGGCCGCGCTCGATGATCAGCGTGTAGACCAGCAGGATCGCGATCAGTCCGGCGAGCCCGAGCTCCTCGGCGAACGACGAGATGATCATGTCGCTCTGCGCGAACATCGTGGTCTCGGGGTGACCCTGGCCGAGGCCGCGACCGAGGACACCGCCCCACGCCTGACCCATCAGGCCGACCTTGATCTGGCCGCCGTCGATCGCCCACGGGTTCAGCCAGTCGGTGAACCGGCGGTGCACGTGGCCGATCGTCGCGTACGCGAAGTACCCGCCGCCGGCGAACAGCACACCACCGATGAGCAGCCACCCGGCGCGCTCGGTGGACACGTACAGCAGGAACAGGAACAGGCCGAAGAACAGGAACGACATCCCGAGGTCGCTCTCGAACACGAGCACGAGCAGGCTGGCCAGCCAGGCGATCAGGACCGGCCCGAGATCGCGGGCGCGCGGCAGGTCCAGCCCGAGGAAGCGGCGGCCTGCCAGGGTGAGGACGTCGCGCTTCACGACCAGGTAGCCGGCGAAGAAGATGACCAGGCAGACCTTCGCGAACTCGCCGGGCTGGAACGACATGCCGGCGACCCGGATCCAGATCGGGGCGCCGTTGACGTTCGCGCCGAGGCCGGGGACGAGCGGCAGCACGAGCAGGACCAGACCGGTCAGACCGAGGGTGTAGGTGAAGGCCTGCAGCCGGCGATGGTCGCGGATCACCAGGATCACCACCAGGAACAGCACCACCCCGACTGCCGTCCAGGTGATCTGCTGCGACGCCGCGGGCGCCTTCGGGACCTTGCCCCTCGCCTGGGCGACGATCGCCAGCCCGAGGTCGATCCGGTGGATCATCGCGACGCCGAGACCGTTCAGCAGGACGGCGCACGGCAGCAGCACCGGGTCCGCGTACGGCGCCCGGTACCGGAGTACGAGATGCGCGATCAGCGCGAGCAGCCCGATGCCGGCGGCGTAGTACCCGGTGCTGGCCGGGACCGAGTTCTGGACCGTGATGCCGACGTTCACGTAGGCCGCGACCGCGACCGCGACGGCGATCACGAGCAGCAGCAGCTCCACCCCGCGCCGGGTGCGCGGGATGATCTGGATGACGGACGTGGACGCGATACTCATCGGACCCCGTCGCAGTCGTCGGGGTCGACCTTCGTGCTCGGTGTCGACGTCGGCGTCGCAGTCGGTCTGGTGGTCGGCGGCACCGTGGCCGGCGGCTTCGAGACCGGCACCGTCGTGGACTGCTTGACGGTCGGCTTCACAGTCGGCTTCACAGTCGGCTTCGCGGTCGGTTTGGGGGTCGGCGTCGGCTTGGCCTTCGCGGCGCATTGGGCGGCGGTCTGCTCCAGCTGGGCGACGATCGACCGGGCCCCGGCCAGGTTGTCCGCCTGGATGTTGCCCTCCACCTGTTGGCGGCTGTACGTCGGCAGCTTGTCCACCTGCAGCGATTGCCGCTCGTACACCTGCGACAACGACAACCCGGGCAGGTCCGCCTCGACGCCCTTGAAGATCGCCACGTAGTCGCCGTCGGAGCCGACGTAGTACTGCTTCTGGGTCCAGCTGTACCCGAACCAGCCGCCGCCGACGAGCACCGCCAGTACGACGACCAGGATGGCGATCCGCCGCGGCCAGAGGAACCGCTTCGGCGGACGCGGTGCGTACCGCAGCTCTTCCGGGTCGACCGCGGCACCGTGGCCACCGCCGCCTCCGCTGCCGTCACCCAGGACGCCGGCTGCGACCGTCTGCTCGGCGCGACCGGTGCTGCCCTGGGCGAGCTCGGCGGCGGCGCCGACCAGCTGCGGCTGGACTCCGCTCGCGGGCTCGGTCTCGACGACGTCCGCCACCACACAGGTGACGTTGTCGTTCGAGCCGGCCCTCGAGCGCGTGCGTGATCAGCTCCACCACGACCGAGTCCGGCGTACCGGACGACATCGAGGCGGCGATCACCTCGTCGCTGACGTAGTCGGGCAGGCCGTCGCTGCACAGCATCAGCCGGTCGCCGGCCTCGACGTCGAGCATCTTCAGGTCGGGATCGGAGTCCGGGCGGCCGTCCAGCACCCGGAGGATCAGGTTCCGGTGCGGGTGCGTGAAGGCCTCCTCCTGGGAGATCCGGCCCTCGTCGACCAGCGACTGGACGAACGTGTGGTCGTGGCTCAGCTGGTACAGCTGCCCGTCGCGCAGCCGGTACGCCCGGGAGTCGCCGAGATGCGCCAGCCCGAGCTGCTTGCCGTCGAACATCAGCGCGGTGACCGTCGAGCCCATGCCCTCGCGCTCGGGGTCCTCCTCGACCAGCTCGGAGAGCCGCTCGTTCGCGCGGTGCACGGCGCCGGCCAGCGCCTCGATCATGTCCTCGCCGCCGATCTCCGCGGTGTCCAGGCGGCGGATCACCTGGACCGCGGCGGCACTGGCCACCTCACCGGCGGCCGCGCCGCCCATTCCGTCGGCGAGCAGCAGCAGGTGCGGACCGGCGTACGCCGAGTCCTCGTTGTTGCGGCGCACCCGTCCGACGTCGGAAAGGGTTGCGTAGTCGAGCGACAGGGTCATCGAGGCAGGCCTACTTCGCGATGTTCAGCGTCGTCCGGCCGATCCGGATCGAACCGCCGATCTCGGCCGGGACCGGGCGGGTGACCCGCTGGCCGTCCAGGTACGTGCCGTTGGTGGAGCCGAGGTCCTCGACCCACCACTGGCCCTCGGACAGGAACAGCCGGGCGTGCCGGGTGGAGGAGTAGTCGTCGTCCAACCGGATCTGGCAGTCCGAACCACGACCGATGATCACCGGCTCGTCGACCAGCGACGCGCCGACCCCGGCCTGCGGACCGTCCGCGATGCTCAGCGACCCGGGCAGGCCCTTGCGCTTCTTGGCCGGCTTCGCGGGCTTCGGCGTCCGGGTGGTCTGCGGTGCGACGGCGGCCGCCGCCGGCCTGTCCACCTTGGCACCGAACAGGTCCGACCTGATCACGGACAGCACTGCGAGGACGAACATCCACAACAGGGCCAGGAACCCCAGTTTGATCAGGGTCAGGGTCAGTTCCGACATGGAAGGTCAGTCACCACCCGCTGCTCGGCGGCTGGGCCATCGGCTCGTCCGCGAGACGCAGGGTCATGGTCGTGTTGCCGATCCGGACGGTGGAGCCGTCGACCAGCTCGGCCTCGGCGGCCCGGCGGCCGTTCACCAGCGTGCCGTTGGTGGAGCCGAGGTCGACCAGCACCACCCGGATACCGCCGGGGCCTTCGGGCATCAGCCGGATCTCGGCGTGCCGCCGGGAGACGCCCGGGTCGTTGATCTGGATGTCCGCGTCGGTACCGCGGCCGAGCACCACACCGGGCGGGTTGACCGGGCGGCGACGGCCGTTCACCTCGAGCATCACCTGCGGGTGTCCGCGGCGCGGCTGCTGCTGCGGGGGCTGCGGAGGCTGCTGCGGCTGGTACTGCGGGGCAACCGGCGGCGGGTTCGGCGGCACGTAGGGCTCCTGCTGGTAGGGCTGGGGCTCGGGCTGCTGGTACTGGTCCGGCCGCCGCTGGGGCGTCCCGGCCGTCTCGCTGACCACCCGGAACTTACCGGTCGGCAGATCATCCTGCTGGACCAGCTCGATGTCGATGGGTCCGGAGAACGTGTACCGCTGGATGTCCGCGTGGTCCCGCAGCTCGTTGGCGAGCTCGTGGTTCAGGGTCCGGCCGTAGGCGTTCAGCCGCTCGAAGTCGTCCGGGCCGAGCTCGATGGTGAAGTGGTTCGGCACCAGCCGGCGGTCCCGGGACAGGATCCGCGCGGTGTTGTCGATCTCACGCTTGAGAGCCGCCGCGAGCTCGATCGGCTCCACGTCGCCCTTGAAAGCGCGCGCGAAGACACCGCTGACAATGCCTTCCAGGCGTCGCTCGAAGCGCTGTAGCGGTCGCACGCCTCCTCCTCCACCGTCGGTACGCCATCTGTCGTCCACCGGTCGTGGCGGACACACCGGGTACGACGATCGATCGTATCGGGAGGTTCGACCGAACCCGCAATGTGAAGCACCGGTACAACCCGTGCTACTGTTCCTTCTCGTCGCCAGGAGATCATCTCAGGCGGCTGCGCGCGGGTGGCGGAATAGGCAGACGCGCACGGTTCAGGTCCGTGTGCCCGAAAGGGCGTGGGGGTTCAACTCCCCCCTCGCGCACAACGAAGTCCCGGTCGATCTCGACCGGGACTTTTGCGTTGCCGGGGGATTTCATCCTTTCGGAGGAGCAGGTCGTCGTACCGGCGTACAACTCGTAAATTTCTGCAGAGTGTCCGGGCCTGGCCTGATGGCTGATGTCGTGGGTCCGCCGTTGGATTGACGCGGACCACGCGGTCCCGGTGGGAGAGTTCTGCGCATGGAACAAGCGCTGGAGCTCGTCGGCCTGACCAAGGTGTTCGGGGAACAACGGGCCGTCGACGATCTCAGTCTGAGCGTGCCGGCCGGGTCGTTCTTCGGCATGCTCGGGCCGAACGGGGCCGGGAAGACGACGTCGCTGTCGATGGCCGTCGGGCTGCTCCGGCCCGACGGCGGTACGGCGCGGATCTTCGGCGTGGACGTGTGGCGCGAGCCGACGCAGGCGAAAGCGCTGGTCGGGGTGCTGCCGGACGGGCTCGCGATGCCCGAACGGCTGACCGGGCGGGAGGTGCTCACGTACCTCGGCTTGCTCCGCGGACTGCCCGAGGACGAGGTACGGCGGCGCGCGGCCGAGCTGCTGGAGGTGCTGGAGCTCGATCACGAGGACGACAAGCAGGTGATCGGCTACTCGACCGGGATGCGGAAGAAGCTCGGGCTCGCGGTCGCGCTCCTGCACGCGCCGCGGCTGCTGGTGCTGGACGAGCCGTTCGAGGCGGTCGACCCGGTGTCGGCGGCAACCATCAGGACGATCCTGCACCGGTTCATCGCCGGCGGCGGGTCGGTGGTGATCTCGAGCCACGTGATGGCCCTGGTGGAGCAGCTGTGTGACCGGGTCGCAGTGGTCGCGGACGGGAAGGTCGTTGCCGCGGGCACCGTTTCGGAGGTGCGGGCGGGCGGCAGCCTGGAGGACGCGTTCGTGTCGCTGGTCGGCGCGTCGACGCGTGGTGCCGAGGGGCTGACGTGGCTCTCGCACTGACGTACTCCACCTCGAACACGCTGGTCCGGATGCGGCTGGCCGCGTTCCGGCACGCGCTCCGCGACCAGTTCCGGCGGTCGTGGATCGTCACCGGCGGGCTGGTCGGGCTGGCGCTCGCGGGCGGCACGATCTGGGTCGCGGCTGCCGGCAAGGACGACGTACTGGTTGTCGTACTCGGCGTCTGGATGCTGGGCTGGGTGATTGGCCCGCTGTTCGCCGGCGGTGGTGACGAGACGCTCAAGCCGGAGTACTTCACGATGCTGCCGTTGTCGCCGCGGACGCTGTCCACCGGGCTGGTGGTGGCCGCGCTGGCCGGTGTGGCCCCGGTCATCAGCCTGATCGCACTGGTCAGCCTTGTCGTTGCGAGCGGCGGCGTCGTCGCGGGACTCGTTGCGGTGCCCGCGCTGTTGCTGCAGTTGTTCTGCTTCGTCCTGGCGTCGCGGCTCGCTGTCGCGGTGTACGGCGTACTCCTGCAGGTGCGGGCCGGTGCGGTGATCGCCGCGCTGGTCAACGCGTTCATCCTGGCGTTCACGGCGCAGGGGTGGGCGTTGATCGCTGCGTTCGTGTCGACCGACGTACAGGGCACGATCGCGCGTGCCGCCCGGATTGCGCCGTCCGGTTGGGGTTTCGACGCAGTACAGGCAGCAGGGCGTGGTGACTGGTTGCAGGTCGTCGGGCTGCTGCTGGCGCTCGTAGTACTTGCTGTAGTGATGCTGTTCGCGTGGTCGGCGCTGCTGGTACGCCGTACTACCGCAGCGCGGGCAGGGGGTAAGCCGCGGCGGCTGCTGACCGCCAAGACGCCACAGGGCGCTGCGGCGGCCAAGGAGATCCGCTCGTGGAGCCGGGACCTGCTCTACGGTCACAAGGCGGTGTTCTCGATCGCGTACGGGCTGTTCTTCTGCCTGATGCCGCTGGCGATCGGGATGAGGTCGATGCTCCCCTGGGCAGGTCCGGCGGCGGTCGTGATGGCGGGGTCGATGTGCGCCAACCTGTACGGCGCGGACGGTACGGCGTACTGGACGACGCTGATGACGCCTGGTTCCAGCCGGGCGGATGTCCGTGCGCGGCAGCGGGGGTTCCTGCTCGTGTTCGGGCCGGCGACGTTGCTGATCACCTTGCTGCTGACGTCGTGGTCAGGCGTGACCAGTGCTTGGCCGCTGGTGATGAGCGTGCTGCCAGCGCTGCTAGGTGGTGCGGCTGGCCTGGTGGTGGCCTGCTCGGTGTACGCCGCCGTACCGACGACCGATGCGCACAAGCGGTCCGGTAACCCGCTCAACTCGGGTGAGAACGAGGGCGAGACGATGGGCGTCGTCTACGTGATGTTTGTGCTGGTCGCGACGACCTGTGCGCCGGCCCTGATCGTGGCGCTCTACCTGGGGTGGTGGGGCGTGCCGCTGGGCGTCCTGTCCGGCGTGCTTGCCTGGTGGTACTTCGGTCGCGTCGCAGCCCGTCGGTTGGACAGGCGCGGCCCGGAGCTCCTCACGCTGCTCAGACACGGCCGGTCGCCCGCGGAGCAGGCCAAAAAGACCGCGGGCTTCGATGCGCTCCCGAAGTGGCGTCGTGCGTTGGCCGGCATCTGCCTGGGGTTCGGGGCGATCCCGTTGTTCCCGCAGGCCGTCGTACCGGCGATCATCAAACTGACCGGCAGTCACAGCACCAAGTCATGGTTCCTGGCCCTCTACCAGGACGGTCCGTGGCAGTGGGTCGTGATCGTGCTGATGGCCGCGGTGGGGTTGTCGATGTACGCGTACGGCGGGCTTACCTACTACTACGCGAAGAAGCGCGCTCCGGGTGTGCAGATCGCGGCAGCCGCAGGGTAGGCGAGCCGCGGTGTTTGCCGCTCCGGGCGGTGGCGGCGACGGTGCGGTGGTTGCGCAGCATCCAGATCGCGACGGCGGCCGCGGCGATCAGGCCGGCGATCCCGGCGTAGTCGGTCATGGTCATCATCGGTCTCTTCTCCAGGGCGGTTGGCGCAGTGCTGTTCGCAAACCCACCCCTCCAGCCCGATCTGGGGCGGCGAGTTCCGCTGGCGTCTTGACTGGAAAGTGACGGGAGCTCAGCTGGTCTGTGATGGCACGAATGGGTCGTGGCTCTTCAGTGCCATTGGGAAAGCGCTCGCTTCCTGATGAGTAAGGCTGTTAGGTGGGTGCATGCAGGACGGTTCGTTGCTCGACGCGCACGAGGAGCACACGTACCGGCTGCTGGTCGGCCTGTCCGCCGCGCGGGCCGCGGAGCTTGCCGAGGTCGCCGAGCTGCCGCCGCAGGAGACCGACGAGGTGCTGCAGCGGTTGCAGGCGAAGGGGCTCGTGTCGGTGCAGCCCGCCGATGAGCCGGTGTTCCGGCCGCTGCCGCCGGATGTCGCGTTCGGTACGACGCTGCTCCGCCGTCAGGAGTCGCTCGAGGCCGCCCGGAAGACGGTGGCCGCGCTCAGCGAGGAGTTCCGGGCCGGCGCCGGCCGCCGCGACGCGCACCACCTGGTCGAGGTCATCATCGGCGCCACCACCCTCCGCGAACGGCTGCGCGACCTGCAGAACTCGGCCCGCGAGGAGATCCTCTGGTTCTGCCGCGCGAACCCGCTGGCGATGCAGGGCGCCGACAACACCGAGGAGTACGGCGCACTCTCCCGCGGCGTGCGCTACCGGGCGATCTACGAGCGGGCGCTGATCGAGACCCCGGGCGAACTGGACTCGATCGCGGAGGGCGTCAGCTGGGGCGAAGAGGCCCGGGTCGTACCGACGCTCCCCGTGCGAATCGCGATCGTCGACCGGCGGACGGCGATCTGCCCGCTGGTGCGCGACGACGAGAGCATCGGTGAGCCGTCGGCCGCGATCATCAGCCGCGGACAGTTGCTGGACGCGTTGCTGGCGCTCTTCGAGAGTTACTGGGAGCTCGCGACGCCGGTCCGGCTGCAGCCGGAGGACGCCGAGCAGACGGAGGGGCTGGACGACTCGGAGCGGCTGCTGCTCTCGTTGCTGGTCGGTGGCGTGCCGGACAAGTCGATCGCCAACCAGCTGGGCATCAGTCGCCGTACCGTCCAGCGCCGTCTCGATCGCCTGATGTCCATCGCCGGCGTCGACACCCGCACCGGCCTCGCCTTCCAAGCGGCGAAACGCGCCTGGATCTAACCCGCTGCGTCCGAAGAACTGAGGGTGCGCACCCGCAGTTCTTCGGACGCAAGCGGGCTACTTGATGCCGTAGGCGCGGATCACGGTCTGGGTGATCTTCGCGCCGTTCGGGCCGGTCGCTTCGACCCTGAGGGAGACGGTGTCGTGGGCGTTGGGGACTACCGCCACGTAGTGGCCGGCGGCACCGACGGTGAGGAGTTTCTGCCAGGTCTTGCCTTCGTCGAAGGAGGACCAGACCTGGAGCGAGGTGGCGCGAGGAGACTCGAAGCCGATGACGTGGGTACGGGCGGCGACCCGGCCGGTCAGGTCTACCGGGACCTTGTAGTCGATCTGCTGCAGTGCGAGCGGGACCGCCTTGTCCTCCGGTTGCTTGGACGAGCGGAACTCCCATGAGGTCTGCGTACGCGTCCCCCAGTTCCACTCGCCGTCCTCGTCGATGCGTGCGGTCGACAGATCCAGCTTGTACGCCGCGTCGGCGCTCGTCGTGATCACGTCCGCCCACGCGTTCGGCATGTCGGCGACGACCTTCCCGTCGCGGGACAGCGTCGCCGACGCGGACGTCGTCTCGCCGCGCGTGTAGTGCCCGTCCGCGTCCACGAACGCCGGGATCCGGAGCGACAGCCGGTCACCGGTACGGGTCGACGGCACACCAGGCGCGGCAGCCGGCCGTACCACTGGTCCGAACCACGTCTCGTCCGACTTCGCCGACCGGTAGCTCTGCGGCACCGACGTCATCCCGCCGCCGAGCGGGTTCATGGTGTCCCACGTGTACAGATGGTGCACCCGGTGCTGCCAGAGCGAGTCACCCGAGGTCACCCACTCCTCTCGCACCTTGGGCGTCTCGACGAACCGCTGCGAGTCGTTCCAGGAGTACTCCTGCCACGGGCGCCAGCCGAACCGCTGCTCCTTGGCCCAGTTGAACCCGCCGTTGTCGGCGTACCGCGTGGTGATCCGGGCGCTGTTCGCGGGGGTCACCTTGTAATCGATCTTCGCCGGGATCGCGCCGGTCGACACCTGCTGTACGTCGTACAGGTACGGGCTGGAGGTGGTCAGCGTCAGGTCGATCGAGGCGCCGCCGCGCTTGGCCCGGTCGAGGAGCTTCTGGCCGTCCTTGACCGTCGTCACCATCGCCGGGATCGGCAGCCGGTCACCGGTCGGGCGCCACACCGTCCACGCGGTCCAGTCGGCCGGCCGGATCAGGACGACCGCCGCCGCACCGGCTGCCGCGGCCGCGTCGATCTCCGCCCGCTCGCTGTCCGACGGCAGCACGACCAGCGCGCCCTTCGCGTCCTGCAGCGAGGCCGCCAGCCGGAACCGCTTCTTCCCGTCGTACGCCGGTGACTGGCCGAGCAGGTTGATGTCCAGCGGCCCGGGTACGCCGGGCACGGACGCCTGCACCATCGGCGCGACCAGTTGCCAGCGGGAGGAGAACTCGAAGGTGCCGTCCTTGACCGGCTTGGTCGGTGTCACGTTGACCTTCTGGACCGTGCTGAAGTGCATGACACCGTGCGCGATCGACCGGCCGTTGCCGTAGACCCGGTGGACGTAATAGCTGAGCACCGCCTGCTGCTCGGACGGTTTCGGTGTCTCGATCGTGATCGGCACCGCCTTCCGGGCGTCGATGACGATGTCGGTGTCCTTGTTGATCACGACGTCCGGATCGGTGACCAGGCTGGCCTGCTCGTTCTGCGGGTCGTTGTGCTCGACCAGCGCGTGCATCAGGTAGGTGCCCTCTTCGACCTCGGCGGTGTACGTCTGACCGTCGCGGAGCCATGCCAGTACGTCGGACCGCGAGTTGTCGCCGTACAGCGAGAACACCGGGACACCGGTCGGCTTGCCGTCCATGTCGACGGCGCGGAACGTGACCTTGTGCTTCGGCCCGGACCGGAGCGTGCCGACCGCGGTGTGGGTGACGACGCCGTCAGGCCCGGTGGCGACGACCCAGCCGCTGTACTGCCCGCGGCCGACCTGCGCCGGGTCCAGCGCCAGCGGTACGTCGGCGGTGCCGTGCGCGGGCACCGTCACCGTGCCGGGGACCGTGAAGCCGGCGGTCGTCGGCTTGCCGCTGTCCAGGTTCGTGATCTGGGCGGCGAGGTTCAGCGTGACCGCGTTGTCGGCGTCGTTCCGGTACGTGATGGTCCGGGTCGTCGGGTCGGTCGTGGTCTGCAGACCGAAGTCCGCGACCCCGCTCGCGGTCACCTTCTGCGCGACGGCGCGAGTCAGGTCGACGCGACCGGCGCCCTGCTGGTAGACGGTCTGGTCCGGCTGCGTCTTCGCCGTACTGACCAGCGCGTTCTTCAGCTGGTCGGCCTTCCAGTCCGGGTGCTGCTGGGCGAGGAGCGCGGCGGCACCGGCGACGTGCGGCGTTGCCATCGACGTACCGGAGGCGGCCGTGTAGAGCTCGTCGACCGGGTCGCCCATCACGGTGCCGGCGGCCCGGGCGGCGATGATGCCGACGCCGGGCGCGGTGATCTCCGGCTTCAGGCCCGAGTCGCCGAGGCGAGGCCCGCGGCTGGAGAAGTCGGCAAGCTTGTCCTGCCGGTCGACGGCGCCGACGGTCAGCGCGGCGGCGGCAGCGCCCGGCGTACCGACCGACTCGTCCCGGCCCTCGTTGCCGGCCGCAACCACGAACAGCGTGCCGGTCTGTGCGGTGATGTCGTTGACCGCCTGGCTGAGCGGGTCGGTGCCGTCGGTGGCGTCGCCGCCGAGGCTCATGTTGACGACCTTCGCGCCCTGATTGGCGGCCCACTCCATCCCGGAGATGATCCAGGAGTCGTAGCCGTACCCGTCGTCGCCGAGCACCTTGCCGATCAGCAGGTCGGCCTTCGGCGCGACGCCCTTGCGGGTACCGCCGGCGCCCGCACCGGTGCCGGCGATCGTCGCGGCCACGTGCGTACCGTGGCCGAAGTGGTCCTCGGTACCGCTCGGGCTGCCGGAGAAGTCCTGGCTCTCCTTGACCTTGCCCTGCAGATCCGGGTGCGTCGCGTCGATGCCGGTGTCCAGTACGGCGACCTCGACCCCGGACCCCTCGTAGCCGGCCTTCCAGGCGTCCGGGGCACCGATCTGCGGGACGCTCTTGTCCAGTACAGGCTTGACCTTGCCGTCCAGCCAGATTTTGGTGACGCCGCTGGCCAGGCTCCGTTGACCGTCGGCGGGCTTCAGCGATTTCCACAGCGCCGGGAGCTGGTCCTTCGCGGCCTCGACGGCGCGGCCGCCGATCGACGGCAGCTGCCGGGTGGTCGTCGTACCGGTCAGGTTCTGCGCTGCCCGGAGTCCGGGCGTGTCCTTGACGATCAGCGGGAGGTCGGCGGATTCGCCGTACCCGTCCGCGATCAGCTCGTCGACGTCGAACAGGTTCGCGTCCAGGACGCCGGTGGAGATGTACGGGACGGCGTCGCTCGGCAGCACCCGCAGGCCGCCGTCGGCCTCGACGGTGTGGAACGAGACGCCTTCGCGGCCCGCGGCCGGGTGCACGGTGGCGGCCTTCCGGCCACCGCCGGCGTCGGTCACTTCGACGACGTCACCGGTGATCAGCGTGACCGTGGAGGTCTTGGCGGGTGTTCCGCTCGCGGACGGTGGCGGGGCGGCGGCGGCCGGGATCACCGTCGCCGCGCCGAGGGCAAGGACCGCCGCTGTGGTCAGCGCGGCGATCCGTCGGGGGGAGGACATGGGCAATTCTCCTTCGGGCGGCCGAACAGCCTTCGGACAGAGTTTGCAATCAGGTCACGGAAATCCGCCCTGTCCATCACTGCCGTCCCTGCGCCATGTCGCAGACACGCCAGATCCGGCAGCATCGGGCCATGACCGCACAGCAACTCGTACGCAGGTGGGCATGGGTCGGCACGTTGGTGGTCGGCGCCGGGTTGTACCTCGCTGTGCTGGTGGTGCTCACCGACACCGGGAATCCGAATCTGTTCCCGACGATGATCCTGCTCGGCGCGCTCGTGGTCCCGCTGACGTTCGTGACGTTCGCGGCCGGCCGGTCCGGGCGGTGGCTGATCGACGGGCCGACGCTCGGCGGCTGCCTGCTGTTCGGCGGCGTGGTCGGCGTGGTGGTGGCCGGCCTGCTCGAGTACGACGCCATGCGCCGGCTCGGGACGCTGCCGATGGTCGGGGTGGGCCTGATCGAGGAGGCGGCCAAGCTCGTCGTACCGGCGGTCCTGGTGGTGTTCTTCGGACATCGGTACCGGGTCTCGATCGGCGGCGGGATCGTGATCGGGATCGCGGTCGGCACCGGGTTCGCCGTACTGGAGACCATGGGATACGCGTTCGTCGCGCTGCTGCAGTCCGGCGGGAACGTCGGCGCCGCGGAGCAGACGCTGTTCATCCGCGGCCTGCTCTCCCCGGCCGGGCACGCCGCGTGGACCGGTCTGACCTGCTGGGGACTGTGGCGGTTCGCGATCGCGCCGACCGGCCGGCACTTCGCCGGTTTCCTCGGGATGTACGTGCTGGCGGTCGCCCTGCACACGATCTGGGACGGCATCGGCGGCCGGATCACGTACGCCGTGGTCGGCGCGATCTCGATCGGTCTGCTGCTGTACGGCCTCAAGCGCGCCCAGCGCACCGACCAGCGACCGGCCCTCGGGTATGGACAAGACGTGTCGAAATGAGTACGGTCCGTAACGGCGTCCGCCCGACGCCGCCTTGTCGGTGAGGTGCCGCCCGCCAGTGGTACCTCGCTGGTAGGTGGGCAGAGCAGGCTGCGGCGGTACGTCACGGCCTGATGGGGGCCCGCTTGCCCAGGTGGGGTGCTGAACGACACTCACTCCTTCAGCACCCCACCGGTTCAACTCTTCACCTGGTGTTTGTTAGGTCGCCCGGGAAGCTGGGCAGACTGACCTGCGTCCCCGGTCCCCAACCGCCCCTGGGAGTAGCCGTGCAACGACTCTTGCGTCCGGCGCTGCTCGTCACCGCCGTACTAGCGCTCCTCGGCTTCGGCATCACCCCGTCGAACGCCGCCACCACGATCACCGTCGCCACCGCGATCGGCCAACAGGACAACTCGACCGCATCGGTCACCGGGTACGTCGTCGGGCAGCCGACCGCGACCAGCACCGTTGTCCGCAGCAACTTCCCGAACGACTACGCACTGGCGCTCGCCGACTCGGCGTCCCAGACCAGTACGTCGTCGATGCTCTACGTGCAGATCCCGACCTCGTTCCGCGCGTCGTACGGCCTGCAGAGCAACCCGAGCCTGCTCGGTCAGCAGATCACCGTCACCGGTGCGCTGTCGGCGTACTTCTCGCATCCCGGAGTGAAGAACGCGACCGCCTTCACCGGCGGGGGTGGCTCCCCGGACCCCGGGCCGGATCCGGGTGACTACTACGCCGGTGCCGCGGGCAAGACCGGTGCCGCGCTGAAATCCGCGCTGCACACGATCATCTCGCAGCAGACCAAGCTCACCTACGACCAGGTCTGGGACGCGCTCAAGGTCACCGACCAGGACCCGAACAACAGCAGCAACGTCATCGAGGTCTACTCCGGCCGCTCGATCCCGAAGAGCAGCCAGGGCAGCGGCGTGGACGACTGGAACCGTGAGCACGTCTGGGCCAAGTCGCACGGCAACTTCGGCACCGCGACCGGCCCCGGCACCGATATCCACCACCTGCGGCCCGAGGACGTCTCGGTGAACTCGGCGCGCGGCAACCTCGACTTCGACAACGGCGGTACGGCGGTTGCCCAGTGCACCGGTTGTACGGCGGACGCGGACTCGTTCGCGCCCCGCCCGGCGGTCCGCGGCGACGTCGCCCGGATGATCTTCTACATGGCCGTCCGGTACGAGGGCGACGACGGGTTCGCGAACCTGGAGCTGGACGACAAGGTCGGCAACGGCACCGCGCCGTACATCGGCAAGCTCTCGGTGCTGAAGGCGTGGGCGGCGGCCGACCCGCCGGACGCGTTCGAGAAGAACCGCAACGAGGTCATCTACAGCCAGTTCCAGCACAACCGGAACCCGTTCATCGACCACCCCGAGTGGATCAGCTCGATCTGGCCGTGAGGTCCTGAACCCCGAGGGCCGCGTCTCCTGGAGGCGCGGCCCTTACCTGTTGGCCTGCAGGTCCCGGTTCTGGCCGGTGGTCCGGATCTCGGGTGCCCGCTCACCGGTCGCGGTGACCTTCCCGGTCGGTACGGCGGCCTTCACCTGCGCGGCCTGTACGACGCCGGACTGGGCGGCGGCCACCCCGATCCGGGTCTGCACCCACTTCTGGAAGCCCGGGTCGCCGACCTTGATCTGCTGCCCGGTCCGGGTCAGTAGACCGTTGGAGACGAGCTTCTGCGCCGCGCCGTCGAGCGACCAGCGGTCCGGATCGGCTCCGGACCGGGCCGGGATCGGTATCCCCTGCGCTCCGTGCGAGGCGGTCCTGGCCAGCAGGTCCTTCTGCTCGGGCGTGCAGTTGTACCACGCGGCGTCGTACAGCACCCGGGAACGGATCTGGTGCCGCTCGATCGCGGTGCCGACGGTTTCCGCGGCGAGGGTCTGGTCCGGGCCGGCCAGGTCGAGCGCCTCGCCGGTCAGGGTCCGCAACCGGCTCGGGTTGCCGTTCGCCGCCGCGAGCAACTGGTCGACCGCCTGCGGGGTGCATCGGATGCCGGCCTCCTGCAGCGGGCGGCTCAACGCCGGCCGCAGCTCCTCCGCACTCAACGGGGTGAGTCGGCGGACGTCCCAGCGGGCGGCCTCCATGGTCTCCTTGCCGGCCTTCCCACCCGATGCCTCGAGCAACCGGCTGGTGGCCTCCTCGCCGCCTGCGGCAACCAGGAACAGCGGCTTCTTGGCGCGGCGCAGGTGCGTCGACAGATCGGTCAGTGTGGTCAGGTCCGACTTCGAGGCGGCGTCCAGGTTGTCCACCATCAGCAGGATCGGCTTGCCGGTCGGTGCGGCCATCTTGCCGAGCTGCGCGGCCACGTCGTTCAGCGTCGCGCCGACCGAGTCTCGGGCGACGCCCTCCCAGGACCGGTGAACGCCGACCTGGAACACCGACGGCCAGCCGAACCGCGCCTGCGCGGTGTGCATCCGGTTCTGGGTCCGGATCGCCAGCCCGTTCACCAGCTTCTTCAGCTGGTTCACCTCGCCGGGCGGGAAGCGTGCCTCGAAGGTCCCCAGCTGGCTCTGCAGGGCGCGGATCACCCGGGCCTCGATGGGCTCCCGCCGGGTGGCGTCCAGCCGGATCGAGATCCAGCCCTCCTGGTCGGCGAGCTTCTTGGTCCGGTTCAGCTCCTGGCTGGTCCCCGATCCGGGCGGGCCGGTGAACAGCACCGACGTACCGCGGGGAACCCGCTGGTCGAGCGAGATCGGCCGGCCCCGTTCGTCCTTCCGGTCGACCTGGTGGACGAGCTTCGCGGCGGACCCGAACACCTCGTTGGTGCGCTCGAGCTTGCCGGTCGGATGCGCGGGTGCGAGCGCGCCCGACCGGGCAGACGCCGGCAGCAGCGGCTGCTCGGCCGGTGGCTTCGGGGTCTGGCCGAGATAGTCGTTCAGCCAGTCCCGGAACCCGTGGTCGGGGATCGTGACGACGGAGCCGTCGTGCTCGCGGAGCAGGCCTCGGGCGACCAGGTCCTGCCGGGCCTCGTCGAGCGGCTGCCAGGCTCCGGGGCCGGCGGCCTGCGTGACGGCCGGCATCGAGAGGCCGTCCGAACCCTCGGCGGCGACCCGGGCGAGCAGGTCCTTCTGCGCGGCGGTGGTGTCCTTCTGGTCCCACACGTCCTGGTACATCTGTGCCGCGTCCGCGTTCACGTGGGCGATCGCCCGGGCGGCCGTCAGCACGGTGATGCCCTGCTCCTGGTCCCGGTACGCGACGGCGGCGTTGCAGAAGTTGCGGATCCGCGCGGGGTGGCCGTTCGCTGCGGCGAGCAGGTTCTGGATCGCGATGTCGTCGTACGGAATGCCGGCCGCCTCCAGCGGCTTGGTGACGGCCGGCCAGAGCTGCTCGTCCGCGACCGGTTCGAGTTCGCGGATGTCGAACTGGTTCGACGTCGTGGTGGCGATCCCGGACATCCGCCGGGAGGCCACCATCAGGCTGCTGGTCGACATCGAGCCGCCGGCCGCGATCAGCCAGACCGGACGGTCCAGCCCTTCGATGTGGATCGCCAGCTCGTTCAGGCCGGCCCGGTCCGGCTCCTCCGCCTTGTCGATGTTGTCGACCAGCAGCAGGATCGGCTTGTTGTCGATCTCGGTCAGCTTGCCGAGCTCGTCGGCGAAGTCGTTCAGCGTGGTGCCGAGCTTGTCGTACGCCGTGGTGTCCTGCTCGGTCTTGTGGATCACCTGGACCGGGCCGCCGCCTACCCGGGTCTCGACCCCGACCCGGGTCTTGCGGCCGCTGCGGGTCAGGTCGTTGACGGTCTTGCGGAGGTTACTGAGCGGGTCGGGACGGAACCGGGCCAGCATCCTGCCGAAGCCGGTCGTCGGCGGCCGCCGACGGAACCGCCGGTCGAGCGTGTCCAGGCTGTTCCGGACAGCTCCGGTCAGGTGGTGCTCGATCGGGATGTTCGCGGACGCGGACATCCGGATCGTGGTCCAGCCGTGCTGCGCGGCCAGGTCCTCCGCACGGTCGAGTTCCGTGCTCTTGCCCATCCCCGGCGGGCCGGTGAACAGGATCGCCTTGCTCTCCGGCAGGGCGTGGCCGAGCGAGATCGGATTGCCGAGCCGGTCGGTGCGCGTGACACGGTCGACCCCCCGGACCTGGCTCATTGGAACAGCCTGCGGATCGTAGCCGTCCCCGACACTGTCGGTGAGTTACCTACGGGTTAACAGTCGGCTCCCGGAAGTTGAATCCGCGTCCAGGGCAAGTGGTCTATTCGCGGCGGCCCGATCGTGCACTCCTGGCGCGAAACGGTTGGAAGCCGGGGGCCGCGCTGCCACTCTCAGTCATATGCGAATCAACCGAGTGCTGACCGCGATGCTCGCGGTACCGCTGCTGGGACTGGGGTTCGCGACCGCGCCGCTGGCAGCGCACGCCGACCCCGATCCGGATCTGAAGATCACCTCGATCACGCTGAACAAGACTGCCGTCGCCGTCAGCGGCCTGAACACGGTTCCGGTCACCGTCACGGTCACAGGTTCGTATGCGCCCGAGCCGACGACGACCCTGAACGTGGTCCTGGAACGCACCGGCGGCACCGGGATGGACCCGTCGCTGTTGTCGACCAACCTCGTCCGCAACCAGGCCGCCGGCACTTGGAGCGGGTCGGTACTGGTCCCGTCGACGGCGAACGGCACCTTCAAGGTGACCGGCGCTCAGACAGGCCCGTTCTTCCCGGGCAGCGGGAGTATGACGACCCCGACGCCGTACTCCGGTCCGACGCTCACGGTCACCGGCACGCACCAGCCGAGGATCACCGCCTCGGTGACCCCGAAGGTCGTGCCGCGCAACAAGCCGTACACGATCAAGTGGGCCGTCACCGACGCGCAGACCGGCAAGCCGTACGGCACCCGGGTCCGGGTCGCGCTGGAGAACGACAACCTCTGCGTCGAGTACATGGGGCCGGGCCACACCGACTTGACCGACGTCAACGGCGTGGTCACCAAGTCGTACCCGGGGTCCCTTGGCGACTACCTCAACTGCCTGCTGCTCCCGGGCAATCCGAACACCACTGGCTGGCTGTCGTTCTTCGTGTCCCGCCCGGTCTCCAAGCCGACGGTGACCGCGGTGCCGTCGCGGACCAGCGCGCCGGTGGGCGCCATCGTGCCGGTCAACGGTGCGGTGCACACGGTGGCGGCGGGCTGCAAGGTGTACCTGCAGCGGTTGTACGGCGCGACCCAGTGGCGGACCGTCAGCACCGGGCAGGTCCGCTCGTCCGGGCGCTACACGGTGAACGCACAACCGGCGTACAAGGGCAGCATCCCGTACCGGTCGTACGTCCCGCCCTGCAACTCGATCGCCGCGTTCAGCAAGGCCTTCTCGATCCGGGGTACGTAGCCGGGTTGGGCGGATGGGTTAGGGTGACCTTACTTATCCGCCCGAGAGGAAAGTGGTCGCGTGCCCAGCCCCGCACCCCGTCGTAACCGCGTCTGCAAGCGTGCCGTCGTCCAGCGGACCGAGCGGATCACGCCGCACATGATCCGGGTCGTGCTGACCTCCGACGACTTCGCCGGCAACGGCTGCACCGACGCGTACGTGAAGCTGCTGTTCGGCAAGGCCGGCGTCGAGTACCCCGAGCCGCTGGACATGGGCGTGGTGCGGGAGACGTACCCGAGCGACCAGTGGCCGACGATGCGCACGTACACCGTCCGCAGCTGGGACGAGGCGACCCGCGAGCTGACGATCGACTTCGTGCACCACGGCGACGAGGGTGTCGCGGGCCCGTGGGCGGCGTCGGCGCAACCCGGTGACGTGCTGTGGTTCAACGGCCCGGGCGGTGGCTACACGCCGGACGAGGCCGCCGACTGGCACCTGCTCGTCGGCGACGAGAGCGCGCTCCCGGCGATCGGCGCAGCCGTCGAGCAGCTGGCCCCGGGTACGCGGGCCACGGTCCTCGTCGAGGTCGCGGACGAGACCGAGCAGCAGAAGTTCGGCAGCTCGGCCGACGTCGACGTCCAGTGGCTCCACCGGACCGCGGACGCTCCTCGCGGCGACGCGCTGGCGTCCGCCGTCGAGTCGCTCGACTTCCCGCCCGGCACCCCGCACATCTTCGTCCACGGCGAGGCCGGCTTCGTCTTCCGCATCCGCAAGAACCTCTTCCAGGACCGCGCCCTCCCCCGCGACCGCGTCTCCCTTTCCGGCTACTGGCGCCTCGGCAAGAACGAAGACGGCTGGCAAGCCGAAAAAGCCGACACCAGGAAGCGCGAAGAAACAGCGAACAACTAGCTCCGCTGAACCTGCGCGGTGCGACCATCGGTTGTGCCTAGCAGAGGAGAAGCGATGAACGACCCTCATCTCTCCCGCGAACAGCGGGCAGCGCTGGAAGCCATCCACGGCGACCGAGGAGATCCTGCGGAGCCCTTCGTGGCCGAGGCCGGTGACGGACCGGTGCGCGTCGAAGGCACCCCGGACCTGCGGCGCCGGCTCAGCTCCAGCAAAACCTCAAGCCGCAAAAACGGCAAGACGCGCTGACCTCGTCCTTGGGTGGAGTCGAGGCGGTACGGCGAGAGCTCGGCGACGTGCTGCATGAACAGCTTGGCCGCCCGCCCGTTGCCCTCCCGGAACGGATGCGCCTGGTTCACGTACGCGTACACCTTCGCCGCGTTCTCCCCGAACTCCCGCTGGCTCATCGACGCCCACTCGGCGGACTCGATCAGCTTGGCGGCGTCGTCCAGGTAACGGTCGACCTGCCCCGGCGGTGCGAAACCGCCTGGGTGACCCTTGTACAGCTCGGTCTGCCGCGTCTGGCCGGCCCACTCGTAGACGTCCTGGAAGAGGTACGCGTGAACCGCGCGCAGGTGACGCGCGTCGTACGTTCGCGGAATGTCCGCCTCACCCGACTCCAGTTCGCGCTGGCGGTCCGCCACAACGGCGTACTCCAGGCCTTCAGGGTTTCCTTGTCGCGCTCGCCGAACTTGTTCTGAAGGGTCCTGGTGCGGGGGCGGGTAGACGTACGGATCCTGTGCCATCGTGGGCGGCTCAGTCCTGCCCGGCGGCGCGGCGGCGGGCGGCGGCGTGGGCTCGGCGGAGGTACTCGTCCTTGTCGATCAGGCCGAGGGCCCGGACGACCAGGTTTCGACGTCCTCGCGGTTCGGCTCCCAGCCCTCGTGCCAGGCGTTGGCGAGTGACTGTACGACGGCGCGTCGTTGGTCGTCGCCGAGCGAAGTGAAGAGCTCCGGCCAGCGCTTCTCGACGTCCAGTTCCTCGGGCACGGTCCCAATTGTACGAAAAGTCAGTGGCTGCGGCGGGCCGTGAGGATGTCGATGAGGGTGCTCGCCTGGTTGGTGGGGAGGACCCAGTCTTCGCCGTTGGCCTGGAGGATGACGGCGGGGCCGGGGGTGGCAACTGCGTGGGTTACCGCGATCGGGAACTTGAGGCGTTCGGCGCCTGAGAGGGAGAACTCGTGGGTGCCGGTGACTGCGGTCAGCGGGTAGCTGCGGGACTGGTGTTCGGCGCGGGGGATCGGGTGCGACTGGACGGTGACCGAGTCGGCGCCGACGAGTACCGCGGCCAGCGGGATCCCGCGGAGACGGAAGACGAGTTCGTACGGCGTACCCGCCAGCTCCGGGTCGAACGGGACGAGCAGCGCGCGGTCCGCCGTACGGGCGAGGGCGAGGCCGGCGACGATGCCGACGATCAGCCCGGGCACAGCGAGTACGACCGGCCACCACACCCCGACCGCCAGCGGGAACAACGTCACCATCAAGCCGGTCAGCCCGCCGAACAGCCCGGCGACGCCCGTCCACCAGCGCGGTTGGTACCGATGCCGGCGGCGTAGCACGAACCCCAGCGCCAGCATCGCCACCGGTACGACGCAGCCGATCCACGCGGCCGCCGTACCGCGTGACGCGATCACCGCGACGACGATCAGCAACAGGACCGGGATCCCCAAGTATGTCGCCGCCACGATCCGCTGCACCCGCTGATGCCTGCTCTCCACGGGAAAACCCAAGCACATCCCCGGGCGAGCACCTACTGTGCATCGGGTGATCGAGATTCCCGCGAGGCTCATCCGGAATCACCGCGCGAAGGCGTCCGACTGGCTGGACAGCCTGCCCGGGGCCGTCGAGCGGTACGTCGGCGAGTGGGAGCTGACCGTCGACGGCGAACTGCTGAGCGGCGAGGCGTCGCTGATCGTCCCCGTCGTACGCCGGGACGGGACGGCGGCGATGCTCAAGCTGCAGTCGGTGAACGACGAGAGCGAGAGCGAGGCGCTCGCGCTCCGGACGTGGAATCACGACGACGTCGTCGAGGTCCTCGAGGACGACCCGGAAACCTCCACCATCCTGCTCGAGCGGCTCAAGCCGCGGACCCTCGACGACCACCCCGATCACGTCGAGGCCACGCGGATCCTCGCCGGGATCCTGAGCCGGCTGATGGTCGTCCCCGCGCCGCCGGGTGTCCGGAAGCTCGCGGACATCGCGGCCGGGATGATCGACGACGCGCCGCGCCTGATCCCGCAGCTGGCGGATCCGGCCGAGCAGGCGTTGACCTGGCGCTTCGTCGCGATGGTGAAGGAGCTACTGCCGGAGTCCGGCGACCGCCTGCTGCACTGGGATCTGCACTACTACAACGTGATGGCGGCGGAGCGGCAGCCGTGGCTGGCGATCGACCCGAAGCCGCTGGCCGGTGATCCGGCGTTCGAGCTGATGCCCGCGGTGTGGAACCGGTGGGACGACCTGGTGGCCACGGGTGATCTCTCGCAGGCGATCCGGGATCGGTTCCAGCTGATGCTGGACGTGACCGGGATCGAGCGGGACCGGGCGCTGGGGTGGACCGCGGGGAGGATCCTGCAGAACGTGCTCTGGTTCACCGAGGACGGCGACACCCGGATCGAGGACGAGCTAGCGGCGGTAGCCGGTGCCCTGTTCTCGTGATTACATGATTACGTGACGACTCCGACGCTGTACGACTGGGCGGGTGGGCACGATGCGCTCCGCCGGCTGACCGACGTGTTCTACGACCAGGTGCTCGAGGACCCGATCCTCGCACCGGTCTTCGCGCACATGAGCGAGAACCACCGCGAGCACGTGGCGATCTGGCTCGGCGAGGTGTTCCGCGGGCCCAGCCGGTACACCGACGAGTTCGGCGGCTACCCGGCGATGCTGGCGCACCACCTGAACCTCGGGCTGACCGAGGAGCAGCGGTCTCGCTGGGCGGCGCTGATCGCTGCCAGTGCGGACCCGGCGGGCCTCCCCGACGACCCGGAGTTCCGCTCGGCGTTCGTCGCGTACATCGAGTGGGGAACAAGGATCGCGCTGGCGAACTCACAACCCGGCGCAACCCCGCCCCCCCAGGCCCCGGTCCCCCACTGGGGCTGGGGCGAGGCCCCGCCGTACCAACCCTAACCGTCCCATCACGGCCATCTTTGTGCACGCACCAACCAGTTTTCCGCTCCGGAAATGGTCGACAGGTGCACAAAGATGGCATAGATCGGTGGTCGCGGGAGGGGGTGCTGAGGTGGCGGACACCCGGGCGCGCGCCGGGGACCTACGGGTTGGATACAGTCGCGGTTCAGCTAGTGTCCGCCGGCGGGGATGCGAGGGTTTACCTGTGACCGCTCAGCTCGAGTACCCCGACGTACAGGATTCCGATGCGCTGCTGTCCGTGCAGGGGCTGTGGAAGGTGTTCGGCCCGAAGGCGCAGCGGGTGCCGCACCGGTCCGACCTGGCCAGGCTGGACCGGACGGAGCTGTACGCGAAGACCGGGTGTACGGCGGCGGTCCGCGACCTGAGCTTCGACGTGGCGCCCGGCGAGGTGTTCGTCGTGATGGGCCTGTCCGGATCGGGCAAGTCGACGCTGGTCCGCTGCCTGACCCGGCTGATCGAGCCGACCGCCGGGCGGCTCACCTTCGAGGGCGAGGACCTGCGCGCGGCCGACGAGAAGCGGTTGCGCGCACTCCGGCGGAGCAAGTTCTCGATGGTCTTCCAGCACTTCGGGCTGCTCCCGCACCGCAAGGTGATCGACAACGTCTCGTACGGCCTGGAGATCCGCGGCGAGAGCAGGCCCGACCGGCGCCGGCGCGCCCAGGAGGTCATCGACCTGGTCGGCCTGGCCGGCAACGAGCACCTGTACCCCGAGCAGCTGTCGGGCGGCATGCAGCAGCGGGTCGGCCTGGCGCGGGCGCTGGCGAACGACCCCGACGTGCTGCTGTTCGACGAGCCGTTCTCCGCGCTCGACCCGCTGATCCGCCGGGAGATGCAGACCGAGGTGGTCCGGCTGCACCGAGAGGTCGGCAAGACGATGGTGTTCGTCACCCACGACCTGTCCGAGGCGCTGAAGCTCGGCGACCGGATCCTGCTGATGCGCGACGGCGCCGCGGTGCAGCTCGGTACCGGTGACGAGCTGGTCGGTGCGCCGGCCGACGACTACGTCCGCGAGTTCGTCCGCGACGTACCGCGGGCCGACGTCCTCACACTGCGCTGGATCGCCCGCGACCCGCACCCGGACGAGCCGCTGGACGGGCCGGAGCTTGGTCCCGACGTACTGGTCCGGGAAGCGACCCGGCTGGTGCTGGAGTCGAACCGCCCGGTCAAGGTCGTGGACAACGGCACGCTGCTCGGGCTCATCGGCGACGAGGAGATCCTCGCCGTCGTCGCGGACACGAACTGATGGCGTCGATCACCGGCTCCGTCGAGATCGAGGTACGGCGGCCCCGCCGCGGAGTGGTTGTCGGCGTACTGCTGGTCGTCTGGGTCGCGGCGTACTTCGTGCTGCGCGGGATCGACACGCTCGTCCTCGGCGGCCAGGACACGACCGCGCTGCACCGGTGGCTGACCGAGCACCGCGACGCCGTCGGCCAGGGCAACGGGTTCTTCGGCGCGATCCGGGTCGCCGTCGACCAGATCGTGGTGCTGCTGCAGGACGTGATCTCGCAGCCGTCGTTCGACCGCCCGGTGCCGGTGATCGGCTGGCTGGGCGTGATCGCGATCGCGGCGTACTGCGCCTGGGCGTTCGGCAACTGGAAGGTCGCCGTGCTGACGGCCGCCGGGCTGGGGTTCGTCGGGTCGCAGGGGCTGTGGCAGCAGAGCATGGACACGCTCGCGCTGACCATCGCGGCGGTGCTGCTGTCGTTGCTGGTGGCGATCCCGCTCGGGATCTGGGCGGGGTTGTCGGATCGCGCGTTCAAGGTCGCGACGCTGGTCCTCGACCTGATGCAGACGCTGCCGACGTTCGTCTACCTCGCCCCGCTGACGCTGTTCTTCGCGATCGGGCCGGCCGCGGCGACGATCGCCACCCTGATCTACGCGGCGCCGCCCGCGGTCCGGCTGACCGCGCACGCGATCCGCTCGGTGCCGCCGGAGAGTGTCGAGGCGGCCCGCTCGCTCGGCTCGACCCGCGGTCAGACGCTGCTCAAGGTGCTGCTGCCAATGTCGCGCTCGACCGTTGTGGTCGGCATCAACCAGACGATCATGGCCGCGCTCTCGATGGTGACCGTGGCCGCGCTGATCGACGCGCCGGGCCTCGGCCAGACCGTGCTGAAGGCGCTGCAGACGCTGGACGTCGGCGTCGCGTTCAACGCCGGCCTCGCGATCGTCGTCCTCGCGATCGTCCTCGACCGGGTGACGACGGCGGCGGGCGACCGGCCCTGGCGGACGGCGAGTGTTCGGAGGAAGGTGCTGCTCGGCGCGGGCGCGGCCGGCGTACTGGTGGCGATCTGGTTCTCGCGGACCTACGTGTGGGCGGCGGAGTTCCCGTCGGGCGTGAACGTGGGCTCGTGGATCGCGTCGGTCGCCTCGGGCGTGACGACGTGGGTCCAGGACGTGTTCGGCGGCTTCACGTACGGCGTACGCGACGCGGTGACGGTCGGCCTGCTCAACCCGCTCGAAGGGTTGCTGACGGGATCGCCGTGGTGGCTGGTCAGCGTCTTCGTCGTCGCGCTGGCCGCGGTGCTGGGCGGGTGGCGGGGAGCCGTTCCCGCAGCGGTTTGCTTGGGTCTGCTGGTCGCGACCGGGGTGTGGCACGACAGCATGGTCACGCTGGCGTCGACGTTGCTCGCGACTGTCGTGGTCGTGGTGGCCGGACTCGCGCTGGGCGTGTGGGCCGGGCGGAACCGGCGGGTCGACATCTGGATCCGGCCGGTGCTGGACGCCGGCCAGACGATGCCGCCGTTCGTGTACCTCGTGCCGTTCCTCGCGCTGTTCGGCACCAGCCGGTTCACCGCGATCGCGGCGGCAGTCGTGTTCGCGGTCCCGGTCACCACCAAGATCGTTGCCGATGGCATCAGGGCCGTCCCGGTCGCGACCGTCGAGGCGGCGAACTCGGTCGGTTCCAGCAGCTGGCAGGTGATCAGCAAGGTGCAGCTGCCGGTGGCCCGGCGGGCGATCACGCTCGCGGTCAACCAGGGGCTGATCTATGTGTTGTCGATGGTCGTCTGCGGCGGCCTCGTCGGCGCGGGCGCACTCGGGTACGACGTGTCCGCGGGGTTCGCGCAGAGCGACCTGTACGGCAAGGGGCTCGCGGCCGGCTTGGCGATTGTTCTTCTGGGTGTGTTGCTCGATCGAGTGACACAGGCGGCGGCCCGCCGTACCCACAACTATGAAGGAGACAAGCGGTGAAGAAGCTCCGGTACGCCGGTGTTCTGATAGCTGTCGCATTGGCGGTGGCCGGATGCGGTGGGCAGAAGGTTGGTGAGGACAAGCCGGCTGCCGGTGGCAAGGAGTGCGGCTCGTTCAACCTGACCGTCAGCCCGTGGGTCGGGTACGCGGCGAACGCGGCCGTGGTGTCCTACGTGGCGACCAAGGACCTCGGCTGCAAGGTCGTGGAGAAGAACCTGGCCGAGCAGGTCGCCTGGCAGGGCTTCGCCACCGGCGAGGTGGACGTGAACCTGGAGAACTGGGGCCACGAGGACCTGAAGAAGAAGTACATCACCGACGACAAGGTCGCGGTCGAGGCCGGTTCCACCGGGGTCAAGGGCGTGATCGGCTGGTACGTGCCGCCGTGGATGGCCGCCAAGTACCCGGACATCACCGACTGGAAGAGCCTGAACAAGTACGCCGGCCTGTTCAAGACGTCGGAGTCCGGCGGCAAGGGACAACTGCTCGACGGCGACCCGTCGTACGTGACCAACGACGAGGCGCTGGTGAAGAACCTGTCGCTGAACTACAAGGTCGTGCAGAGCGGCAGCGAGACCGCGCTGATCCAGGCGTTCCGGGACGCGGAGAAGAACAAGAAGCCGCTGCTCGCGTACTTCTACGAGCCGCAGTGGTTCTTCAACGAGGTCAAGCTGGTGAAGATCAACCTGCCGACGTACAAGGCCGGCTGCGACGCGGTCCCGGCGAAGGTCGCCTGCGACTACCCGCCGTACGACCTGGACAAGATCGTCTCGAAGAAGTTCGCCGGCTCCGGCAGCCCGGCGTACGACCTGGTGAAGAACTTCAAGTGGACGAACGAGGACCAGAACACGGTCGCGCGGATGATCGCGGTCGACAAGCTGACCCCGGACCAGGCCGCCGAGAAGTGGGTCAAGGACAACCAGCCCAAGGTCAACGCCTGGCTCGGGAGATAGTTCTCTCCACATCGAAACGCTCGGCGGGCGGCAGCGGTACGCCGACCTGCTGGCGCAGCGTTTCCGCGTCGGCCAGCAGTGACAGGGCGCGGCCGGGATCCTCGGTCGCGCCCGCCAGCCCTTCGAGGGCCAGCGCGATCGCCCGGTCGTCACCGACCTGGCGCGCGAGTTCGAGACCGCGTTCGTGCAGCGTACGGGCGGTCTCGAGGTCGCCGCGCTGTTCTGCGATGAAGCCGAGCTGGTTGTGGATGAACCCGATCCCCGGCGTCCCGCCGACCTGCTCGAGCCAGCCGAGCCACTTGGTGAAGTGCCGCTCGGCGTCGTCGAGGCGGCCCTGGCGGCGTGCGGACAGGCCGAGCCCGACCTCGGCGTACTCCTCGGCGGACTTGTTCGACTGCTCGACCGCCAGCCGGCGGGCCTGTTCGTGCAGTTCGTCGGCGCGGGCGTAGTCGCCGGTCAGCATCGCGATCCGGCCGAGTCCCGCCGTACGGAACGAGACCTCTGTCCACAGCCCGAGGTCCTTCGCGTGCCGGACCGCATCCTCGAGGTACGTCGTGGCGGTCGGGTAGTCGCCGCTGATCTCGGCGGCCACGATCAGCGCGTACGTCGCCTGCAGCCGGCCCCAGTCGTCGTCGAGTTCGTCGAACAGCTCCAGGCTGCGGCGGCTGTCCCGCTGCATCGCCTGCAGGTCCGCGTGCACGATGTTGAGCTGTGCGCGGGTGCTCAGCGCGGCGGCCAGGCCCCACCGGTCGCCCTGCTCGGTGAAGAGCACGATGGCCCGGTCGATGCGCTGCATGAGTACTACGGGGTCGCCGTACGCCCAGCGAGTCATGGTGAGGAACCACAGCGCGTGCGGGTCGTTGCCGACCGCTGCGAGAGCGCGGTCGCCGGCGGTGGCGACGTCGGTGCCGTACGCGTCGGTTGCGGTCATGCCGGCAAGCCAGACGGCGGCCTGCGCGCGGAGCGCGGGCGGTTGGCCGGGGAGGTCGAGCGCGGCGGCGAGGGTACGGCGGGCCTCGCCGTAGCGGCCGCGGAGGTACCAGTACCAGGCAAGGGCGTTCGCCAGCTCGAGGGACGGCGGGAGGAGACGGAAGTTCGCCACCTCCTGGTCGAGGCGCTGGAGCCACTCACGTTGGCGTTCGCCGCGCAGCTCGGCCTGCTGTGCGAGCGTGAGGTAGTAGGTGGCGTGCCTTCGCCGCAGCGTCGCCTCGTCGCCGGCCTCTGTCAGCCGTTCGAGGCTGTACGCCGCTATGGACTCCAGGAGGTGGTAGCGGCCGGCTGTTGCGACCACGAGCGACTTGTCGACGAGTGCCAGCAGGAGGTGCTCCGGTAGCTCGCTGACGTGCGCTGCTGCGTCCAGGGAGAACGTGCCGGCGTGTACTGCGAGGCTCCGGAGCATCTGGCGCTCGTCGTCCGCCAGCAGGTCCCAGCTCCAGTCGATGGTGGCGCGGAGCGTGCGCTGACGTTCCGGGCCGGCCTTGCCACCGGCCAGCAACCGGAAGCGGTCGTCGAGGCGTTCTGCGAGTCCTTGGACGCCCAGCGCGCGGACACGGGTCGCGGCCAGCTCCAGCGCGAGCGGGATCCCGTCGAGCCGGTCGCAGATCGCGGTGACGTCTTCGGTGACGCCTGCGCGCGCTCTGAGCAGCTCAGCCGCGGCTGCTGGTGTCAGCGGGGACACTTCGAGCACGTGCTCACCAGACACCCCGAGCGGTTCACGACTGGTCGCCAGCACCCGAACCCCCGGCGCGGCCGCGAGCAGGCCTTGCACAAGGGCTGCCAGCTCCAAGTGCTCGCAGTTGTCCAAGATGAGCAGAATCTCCCGAGCGCGCAGCGAATCGACCAGCCGTGGGAGGAGGTCACCGGCCTCATCGCGTAGCTCGAGTGCGGTGGCGAGCGCCTCCAGCACGTCCCCCTGCTGTACCGATGCCAGCTCCACCATCCGCGCGTTCCCGCCCCTCCATCCCACCTCCAGCGCCAACCGAGTCTTGCCAACCCCACCGACGCCAACCAACGTCAGCAGCCGGTTACCCCCAAGCTGCTCCTCCACTTCCGCCAACAGCTCCGCCCGACCGACGAGCCCGTTGAGCGGCGCGGGCAGCGTCGGGGAGTGTTGCAGGGACGGGTCATGGCGGAGGATCGCCTGGTGGAGGGCGGTCAGTTCCGGGCCGGGGTCGGCGCCGAGTTCCTCGGACAGGGCTTCTCGCAGCTCGGCGTACGCGCTGAGC
The DNA here is from genome assembly GCF_017876295.1 of Kribbella aluminosa. Classification (NCBI taxonomy): domain Bacteria; kingdom Bacillati; phylum Actinomycetota; class Actinomycetes; order Propionibacteriales; family Kribbellaceae; genus Kribbella; species Kribbella aluminosa. Next base: position 649,973 of record NZ_JAGINT010000002.1, read on the forward strand.
GCCTCGTGCTGCCGTCCCGCGCGGTAAAGCGCCTTGAGGTGTACGGCGTGCAGCCGTTCGTCGAGCGGGCGTTGCCGGATGAGCGCGGTCGTCCGCTGCAGTACGTCGTCGCCGTGTTCGAGCGCCGTCAGGTACAGGTCTTCCAGGTGCTCGCGTGGCGCTCGGGCGAACTCGTGATCCCGGACATCGACGTACGGCTGACCTCGCCACAGCCCGAGCGCATCCCGTCGGCGACCGGCCTGCACGTACTCCTCGAAGATGTTGCTGTCGACAACCTCCGTGTCCAGCGTGTACCCGGCCGGACCGTGCTGCACCAGCGCTCGCGAGCCGGGCTCCGCACGCTCCAGCGCCGACCGTAGCTGGGACACCCGCGCCTGCAACGTCCCGGTCGCGTTCCGCGGCGGGCGCGACCCCCACAGGTCCTCGATCAGCCGGTCCGCGCTGACCGGCGTACCCAGGTTCGCCAGCAGGTCCAGGAGCAGGATCCGGACCTTCGTGTCGGGTACGGCGACCGGTTCGCCGGCGTCCGTCCGCACGATCAGCGGACCGAGCACCCCGAAGTACATACCCGTAGTAAACCCGTAGCGTGTTCTTCCAGGATCGGCTGCATGAGTTCACGAGAAGCAGTGACAGTGATCGGGCTGGGCGCGATGGGGTCCACGATGGCCAGGACGTACGTCGCTGCCGGGCACGCGACCACCGTCTGGAACCGGACGCCCGGCAAGGCGGACGGGCTGGGCGCGGCGCCGGCAGCGACGGCGGCCGAGGCGGTGGCTGCCAGCGCGGTGGTGGTGATCAGTCAGGTCGACTACCCGGCGATGTTCGAGTCGCTGGCCGGCGCGGACCTGCGCGGACGCGTGCTGGTCAACCTCAGCTCGGACAGCCCGGACCGCCTGCGGGAGGCGGCCGCCTGGGTCGCCGAGCGCGGGGGCACGCTGGTGACCGGCGGCATCATGGTCCCGCCGCCGGGGATCGGGCAGCCCGGCGCGTACGCGTTCTACGCCGGACCCACGGAAGCAGTCGAGGCTCACCGCAGCACCCTGGAGGTCCTGGGCCGCGTCGACCACATCGGCACCGACCCCGGCCTGGCGATGCTCTACTACCAGGCCATGCTGAACATCTTCTGGACGACGTTGATCAGCTACTTCTACTCCGCCTCCCTGGTCGGAGGCGCCGAGCAGTTGCGTCCGTACGTCGCGGCCATGCTCACCGACCTGACCCAAGAAGGCCCGATGGGCTTCCTGCGCATTCTGACCACCCAGCTCGACTCCGGTGAGTACCCGGGCGGCGAGAACAATCTCCACATGCAGGCCATCGGTTCCGAGCACGTCGTCCAGGCCTTCACCGACGCAGGCCTCGACGCGACCGTGCCAGGTGCAGTCGCCGCGTTGTTCGCCCGCGCCGACGCGGCCGGGTACGGAGCCAACGGCCTGAGCGCTCTGGCCGAGCTGATCAGGAAGCCGTAAGTCAGCTTGAGCTTGTACACACGGGCCGGGGGCAACTATCACGATGTGAATCGGCAACGCCGACGACACGCCGGAAAATCGGCGGAACCGGGTAAGTTCGTGCCCATGATCATCGTGACAGCTGCACTGAAGGGCGGGGTCGGCAAGACAACCACGTCGGTGTACTTGGCCGCGCTGGCATCTTCCAACCGTCGCACAGCCACCCTGGTCGACGCGGATCCGCAAGGCAGCGCTGCGGACTGGATCGCGGAGTCCGCCGACGAACACCTCTCCAGGATCGACATCGCGGAGGCCCCGACCGAGCGTCTGCTGAACAAGGCGCTGGACAAGGTCCCACCGGAGGGCATCGGCATCGTCGACATGCCGCCGTCCCACGAGCGGCTGCTGAACAAGGCCCTCGAACGCGCCCGGATCGTGGTCATCCCGACCCGCATCGGCGGTGTCGAGACCCCGCGGGTGAAGGCCGTTCTCGACCTCGTACCGGACGACGTGCCGGCCGGTCTGGTGATCTGCTCGGCGCGCACGTACACGCGCTCGTACCAGGAGGCGATGCAGCAGTACGCCGCCGAGAACATCCCGGTCTGGGGCACCATCCCGGAGCGCGTCTCGATCACCGCCGGCCCGACCGGCCCGCTTGCCCCCGACGGCCTCGAGTCCTACAAGAAGGTCTGGCGCAAAATCCTCGCCGCTGCTCGTACCTAAGGCGGCTAACGCTGGAGCGGCGGTTCGCCTCGGACGTAGGAGCGGATCACGGTGGCCGCCGCGCCGCGGGCCCAGTCGTCGAAGGTGTGCGAACGGAGCGTCAGCCGGCAGTCCCCGGCGGCCCCGAACGCGTGCTCCGCGAACGCGCGCCGCATCCGTTCCTCGTACAGGTCGTACTCCGCGACGCCCTCGCCGGCGATCATCACGAGCTCGGGCCCGACCAGGTTCACCATCGCGGCCAGCGCGGCCCCGATCACCTCACCGGCTCGGTCGAACGCCTCCCGAGCCTGCTGGTTCCCGTCGTGCGCCAGCTCGATCGCCCCGGCCAGATCCAGCTCCGGGCGTCCGGTCTGCTCCCGCGTCCGGGCCAGGATCGCGTCCGACGACGCGACCGTCTCGACACACCCCCGCCGCCCGCAGGTACACACCAGCTCGCCCGGCGCCAGCGGCAGATGGCCGAGCTCGCCGGATACGCCGTACGCGCCGGAGACCACCTCGCCGTTGATGTACAGCCCGCACCCGATGCCGGAGCCGATCGTCACCACCGCGAACGAGTCCGCGTTCACCCCGGCGCCGAACCAGTGCTCGGCGACGGTCAGCGCGCGGACGTCGTTCGACACCAGGATCGGCACCCGGATGCGCTTGCCGAGCAGCTTCGCGACCTGGACGCCCCGCCAGCCCATCAGCGGCGAGTCCCGGACCACGCCGTGCGTCGCGTCGACATCACCCGAGACCGCGATGCCGATCCCGGCCAGCGGGCCGGCCATCGCGGTACCGGTCTTGAGCGCGCTGATCAGCGCCTTCACGTGCTCCGCGAGGCGGTCGATCACCACCTCCGGATCGGTACTGTCCAGCTCCTCGTGCCGTACGTTCAGGATCCCGGCGGTGAAGTCGGTGGTGACCCCGATCAGGCTGGTCGGCGTGACCTTGACGCCGATCACCGACACGCTGCTCGGTACGACGGTCAGCGGGCTGACCGGCCGCCCGATGCCGACCTGACCCTCGTCGCCCGCCGGGGCATCGGTGACGAACCCGGACTCGATCAGCGGCGCGACCGCCTTCGTCACCGCCGCCTGCGACAGCCCGGTCCGGCGCGCGATCTGCACCCGCGGGATCGGCCCCTGGGTCAGGATCTTGGTCAGCACCTCGATTCCCGCCGGCGTGGCCAGGGGAAGCGGACGATGAGGACGCAGCGGCACGAGAACAACTTACAAGCGGACGGACGCTAAGCGCCGGTTTCTGCCAGTGTTGGTGACGTCAGCGCCCAGCGGATCGTCTTGGTGAGCCCGTCCCCGGCAGCTCGTACGACGGTCTGCTCGGCCAGCGGGAGGTACGGGAGCCGCAGCGGGAGCCGTGTCCACCACGGGAGCAGTCCGACGGAAGCCGCCGTCAGTACGCCGTACGCCGGGCGCGCGGCCCACGGAACGGGCGGGTGTATCAGGATGAAGCGGGCCGCCTGACGTGCTTCCGTCGTGCCGCGGAGCTCGGGCTGGTACTCCTTCAGCAGCCGGCGTACCTCGGCGAGCGTGGTGGGCGGGTCGATCACGCCCAGCTTGGCCGCGACGAGCGCCGCGTCCTCGACGTACTGGTCCTGCTCGTGAGCGGTCAGCGGGTGCGCGCCGTACCGCTGGTGCGCCGCGAGGAAGCTGTCCACCTCCGCCACATGCACCCACTTGAGCAGGTGCGGGTCCGACGCCCGGTACTTCACCCCGTCCGGACTGGTACCCCGGACCCGCTCGTGCACCGCCCTGACGTGGGCGATCGCCTCTTCCGCGTCCGGGATCGCGCCGTACGTCGTGATCGCCAGGAAGTAGCTGGTCCGCCGTAGCCGTCCCCACGGATCGCCCCGGTACCCGGAATGCGCCGCGACCGCGGCCATCGCCAGCGGGTGCAGCGACTGCAGCAGGAGCGCCCGCAGACCCCCGGCGAACATCGATGCGTCACCGTGCACCCGGCGGATCGGCCGGTCCGGCGCGAACCACCGCGGACCGGGGGTGCTGTGCACCCGATCCCGCTCAGCCTGTGGGTCCGGCCCCGCAACCTTCGTCAGGATCATCCGCGCCAGGCTGTCCCGCAGCGGGTTCAGCTGGGAAGAGAAGGTGGCGGCCATGCACCCAGTGTTGCTCAGTCGGCGTACTCGTGCTCCAGCAGCGAGTAGAGCCGGGAATCGCGCCAGACGCCGTTGGTGAACACATGGTCGCGCAGCTGGCCCTCGTAGCTGAAACCGATCCGCTTCACCACCGCGATCGAGGCCTCGTTCTCCGGCCCGATCGCGGCGGTCACCCGGTGCCGGCCGAGCGAGCCGAAGGCGAACCCCAGGAGCGTCCGGGCCGCGTCGGTCGCGTACCCGTGGCCCCAGTGGTCGGCGCCGATCGCGTAGCCGAGCTTGGCCGTCCAGGGCCCGCTCGGCGCGATCCGGCCGAACCCGATCACCCGATCCTCGTCCGGCCGGGTGACCGCGAGCATGTAGTCGGGCCGGTCCTCCTGCGCCGACCGGTGCACGATGCCGGCCAGGTTCTGCTCGGCCTTGGTCCGGTCGTAGCTGTCGAACGCCATCCAGGTCGTGACCCGGTCATCACCGGCGATGGCCAGGTAGTCGTCGAGGTCGGAGGTCCGGAATTCGCGCAGTACGGTCAGCTGTCCGCTGAGCTCCATCCGCGCAGGCTACCGGGGGAAGGACTGCATCGGCGTCCGGGTGAACGACTCGATCTCCTCCTGGAGCTCCCTGGCGTCGTCCGCGCGACCGGACTGCCGCAGCGCCTGGTGGACGCGGCGGGCCGAGTGCACGACACCGTTGATCCGGCGTTCGGTCGGTAGCGTCAGCACCGGGGCCAGTGCGTCCGCGGCACCGTCCAGCTCGCCGCTCGCGATCCGGGTGATCGCCATCGCGGCGTGGCTCCCGGCGGCGTCGCCGAAGGCCCACTCGGGGTGGTTCTGGTCGGTGTAGGCGTCGACGGCCTGGCTGGAGTACCGCTGGGCCTGCTCGACCTCTCCCGGCAGCTGCGCCAGCGCGTCGGCGGCGTAGTACAGCTGGCGGTTGCGGCCGAAGGTGCAGAGGCCGCCCATGTCGTCCAGGTCGTCGTTGTGCACCGAGTTCCACGCCTCTTCGGCGCGCTCGAGCGCGGCGCGAGTGGCCTCCGGGTTGCCGAGCGCGGCCCAGGCGCGGGCCTCACTGACCGGTAGCCAGACGCTGGTGGTGCTGTTCGCCTGCTCGGCATAGCCGGCGCCGAGCTGGGCGTAGCGCACCGAGTCGTGCGGGTTGCCGGCCCAGTAGGAGACCAGCGACTGCAGTCCGCGCACCCAGGCGCGGAGCCCGTGGTGGTCGGCGTTGTCGGCACACATGAACGCGGTCCGCGCCTGGGTGAGCGCGGCGTGCGGGTTACCGAGGTCGTGGGAGGCTTTGGCGAGCAGCCCGCCGGTGACACCGGCCAGGAAGTAGAGCTGACGGTGGTTCTCCGGGCGTTGCCGGCTCTCGAGCAGGCCGAACACCAGGTCCTGGGTCTCGACCAGCTGGCCGAGGATCTCCGGCAATGGGCGCTGTGGGTACGCCTGGGCGGCGTGGCGTACGTCGTCGTACACCTGTTCCATGGCCTCGCTTCCGAGACCGGACTGGGCCGCAAGGGCGAACGCCCTTGCTCGGCTGGCAGCCATGTCGAGAACCTCCATCTCGTTACCTGTCGTGATCCGTCCACTCGCGGCAGGTGCCGGCACCACCTGGGCGGCCGGTTCGGCGACGTACGGCGAGAGGAGTTCCTCGACGGGCTTGCCGAACAGGCGTTGCAGGGTGCGCCGGGTCTGAGGAGTGGTCCCTGCGCGCTCGCCCGATGCGAGCCGCCGCAGGTGCCGCTCGGTGATGGTTCCACCCAGCTCGACGAACTCGGCGACGATCTCGGAGTAGGTCTGGTTCCGGCGCTGGATCAGGTGCGCCAGGACCGTCTTTGGCGCGTACCTACCCGCCATCGTTCCTCCCGTTCACGTCAGTCAGACGTTGTCTCGACTTATGCCCCACGACAAGGTGCTGTCCTCCAGATGTCCGCGAGAGGACCGGAAGAGGTCCGGCAAAGGTCCGGTCCAGGTCCTAGAGCGGTCACGTTGGGCTCGTGCACCATTACTGCCATGACAACCAGTAAGTCCAACTGGTTGCAAGGCCTGAGAGTTACGGGGTGAGAGGTTGTGACCATCGCGGAAATCACGTCCAGACAGCACCGGCGCAGAGTCCGGGTCTGGTTCGGTGAGCACGTGATCGCGCAGTACGTCGCGGAGGCGCCGCTGGCAGCCCGATACGAACAGGCGATGCGGCGCCGTTTCGCCGGTCTCAAGGTCACCAACGACCTGCTCGGGCCGCTTGACGCGACCGACTGAAACACCCTGATGTTTCCGGGTCCTCCTCAGACCCGGTGAGCTGCACCCTGGGGTCTCCTCACGTCCAGGGGCAGCGCTTGGAAGGTCCGGGACACTCCTCAGTCCCCGGACGAAACCCAGAGGTGCGGTCCGGGGCACTCCTCAGCCCCGGACCGCACCGCCCACCTGACCCGGCTGGGCTTGGCGGTTGACCCTGTATCGCCGCCGCCCAGCCGTTCCAACCACCTCCTGACCGACACCTCGGGTCAGGCAGGGCCGAGTGTCCTGGGCGGTAGGACACCGGAGGCTCCCGACACCTCACCGGGAACCTCCCCCTTGAGGTGGCCGGCTCCGAGTGTGACCGCCGCGCCTGGGCGGTCACACCCGGAGCCCTCAGACGAGGTTGCCTGGCCGTTGTCGAAGGACGACGGCGGCCAGGTGCTCCTCGGTGGAGATGCCCGCCGTGATCCTGCGGCGTTGCGCCCGGACCTTGCTCCTCAGGTCCGCCAGGGCACGCGACCCGGCCGCCGTCAGCTCGCGGCCGGTCAGCCACTCGCGCTCGACCAGCGGATTCGTCACCGCGGCGAGCCCGGCCGGGTCGCCGCCCGCCTGGCTTGGGGAGCGTAGCTGCCCGTTTCGGGAGGGCAATACTCCCCAACCTCGCCGCTTCGACGGCCACTTGTGCCGGAAACCAGTCAGATGTCTGCTTCCGGTCCGGTGCAGACCCGGACCTCGGTCAGGTGTGGTCCCCACCGCTGCCGCCGTACGACGGCCACGGCGCCGAACACCCCGAGCCAGTCCTCGTTCCCGAGGTACCGCTCCGGTACGTCGGTCAGCACGACGACGTCCAGGTCGGACGTCATCCGGGCGGTGTCACGCGCCCACGACCCGACCATCGCGACCCCGCGGATGTCCGCCTGGTCCGCGGCCCACCGCACGGCGTCGTCCACCACCTCGTCGACCTCCTGCGCACGGACCGCGTGGTTGGCGAGGTAGACGGTGAAGGGCGCGTCCGGCTGCACCACGGAGGCGTCGGGTGACCAGCCTTCGGCGTGGATCTCGCCGGCGTACTGCAGGCCGAGGCGCTTCATCACTGCCTGGGACGCGGTGTTGGCCCTCTCAGTGAAGGCAATCACCGACGACGCCCGCAGGGTGCTGAACGCGTAGTCCAGCCCGGCCCGGCCGAGCTCCGTCGCGAGTCCGCGGCCGCGGGCCGATTCGACGAGGGCCCAGCCGAGTTCGAGGCGGTCGGCGGCCCACTCCGGTCCGACCAGTGTGGCGATCGCTGAGGCAGTCGGGGAATCGGCGGGCATCCGGGACAGCCCGCCGCGGCCGGCCAGCTCGCCGGTGACCCGGTCGTACGCGAGCCACTTGCCGACGGCGTCGCGTTCCCACCCGGCCTGGTGTTCGGCGACGCGTACGGCGGCTTCGTCCGGCGACAGCGAGCCGTCGTACCAGCGCGCCACCCACGGGTCCGTGAAGAGGCGTTCCAGGTCCGCCGCATGTCCGGTCAGGACCCCGTTGGGTCCGGTGATCGGTTCCAGGCGGAGGCGGTCGGTGAAGCGGGTCCGGACCGCGTGCGCCACCAGGTCCCGCAGCCGGCGGTCGCCGTCGGTGCGGTTGACCATCAGCAGGTCCAGGTCGTCCGGGCCGGCCCAGGCGGACTTGTCGTGCTTACCGGCTTCGAGCCGTGGGCGGGTGAGGTCACCGTCGACGGTGACCAGGTAGTCGACCTCCCGGCGTACCCGCCCTTCCCACTCCCATTCCCAGTCCGCCATGGTCCAGACGATGTCCCGGACCTTCCACCCGGTCTCCTCCTCGACCTCCCGGACGAGTGCCTCCTCGGGCGTCTCCCCCGGTTCGAGATGCCCCCCGACGATGTCCCAGATCCCCGGCAACAACCGCCGCTCCGCCGTACGCCGCTGCAGGTAGACGCGATGCTGCTCGTCCCGGATCAAGGCCCCAACACAGTCGACAGCACGCATGCCCCCCAACCTAGCTAGCGCAGTGGGCGTTCCGTGACGCGGTTGGGCATGAAGCTGACGGCGATCACCAGGAGGAGGGCGGCTGCGGCGGCACCGTAGTAGACGTCGTGGACCGCGGGAGCGAGGACGCCGGCGGGGACCTTCTCGAGGTCGGTGTGGTTACCGCCGAGGCGGGCGGCGACGACGCCGTTCGCGACGGCGCCGAAGACCGCGACCCCGACCGCGCTGCCGACCGAGCGGGCGAACATGTTCGCGCCGGTCACCACGCCCCGCGTCTGCCACTCGACCGACGACTGCGCGGCCACGACCGACGGTGACGCGGAGAACCCGAGACCGATCCCGATCACGAAGCATGCGAGCGCGAGGTGCAGTACGGAGCTCGTGGTGCCGACCGTGAGCAGGATTCCGGAGCCGAGAACGACGATCAGCGCGCCCATCAGCATCGTCGTCCGGAACCCGACCCGCAGGTAGATCCGGCCCGCGAACGACGCCGCGATCGGCCACCCGAGCGTCATCGCGGCGAGCGTGAACCCGGCGACCAGCGCCGACGTACCGAGGACGCTCTGCGCGAACAGCGGCACGTACGTCGACAGGCCGATCATCAGCAGGCCGATCAGCAACGCCGCCGAGTTCGCCGAGTTCAGCACCCGCTGCCCGAGCACCCACAGCGGCAGGATCGGCTCGGCGGCGCGGCGTTCGACGAGGACGAACGCGATCAGCAGTACGACGGCCGCGGCCAGGATCACGATGCTCCGCGCCGAACCCCAGCCCCACATCACGCCGCCCTCGAGCAGCCCGAGCAGCAGCAGCGAACCGCCGGCCGCGAGCAGCACGGCGCCGGCGTAGTCGATCGTGTGGCCCGTCTTGTCCGCGACCTTCTCCTCGAACCGGCGGACCAGCACCCAGGCGGCCGCGATCCCGAGCGGGATGTTCACGAAGAAGATCCACCGCCAGGAGATGTAGTCCGAGAACACGCCGCCGAGGGTCGGCCCGACGAACGACGAGATCCCCCAGACGCTGGCGACGTACCCCTGCACCTTGGCGCGCTCCGCGACCGTGTAGATGTCGCCGATGATCGTCATCCCGATCGGCTGGATGGCACCCGCGCCGAGCCCCTGGACCAGCCGGAACGCGATCAGCGCCGGCATGCTCCAGGCGAACCCGCAGAGCACCGACCCGAGCAGGAACAGCCCGACCCCGAGCAGCATCATCGGCTTCCGCCCGCGCTGGTCGGCGAGCTTGCCGTAGATCGGCACCGACACCGCCTGGGCCAGCAGGTAGATCGAGAACAGCCAGGGGAACTGGGTGAAGCCGCCCAGGTCGGCGACCACGGACGGTACGGCGGTGGCCAGGATCGTCGCGTCGATCGCGACCAGGCCGACGCTCAACATCACCGCGAGCAGGATCGGGCCGCGTTCCGACCGAAGCCCCACACCCGTTCGGTCGATCCGCTCAGTAGTCATATCACCGACCAATGTATGTGAACCGGTAACTATTCCCCCAGTCGTGGACCGCCTCGTGGACTTCACCTCGGTACGACGAGCCAGGCGCGCCAGATGCAAGGCGACGGTCCCTGCAGTACGCCGCGAATCGGGAGCGGGAGGCTCGCAGTCAGGCAGGCTCGGTGAGCGCGCAGCCGATCAGGCTGCTGCACAGTGCGAGGGCGATGAGCGTGCTGAGGGCGAGCCGGAGGGACGTGTGCTCCGCGATCGTGCCGAGGACCGGGGTCGCGACGCCGCCGATGCTGACCGCGAGGCCGAGCGTCATACCGCCCGCCGTGCCGACGCGTCCGGGGAGGAAGTCCTGGCCGAGGGTGACGTGCAGCGAGAACGGGATCGACATCGCGATCGCGGTCAGCGCGAGGAAGCCGAAGAACCCCGGCCCGGGAACGAAGACCAGGCAGGCGATCGCGGGGACGGCGACGGCGTACGACGTTCGCAGTGTGCGGACCCGTCCGTACCGGGTGGCGAGCCGGCCGCCGAGGAGCGTGCCGAGCGCGCCGGAGGCCAACAGTACGAAGAGCGCGGTCCCGCCGGTGGTCGTCCCGCCAACGTCCCGCCAGCACCGGCCACCGACCGATCCAGGCCGGCGGCGGCATCGACCCGCACTGGCACGACCGCCACCAGATCGTGTACGCCGGCCGCGGCGTCCTGGCGGTCACCACCGACGCGGGCACCTGGGCAGCTCCCGCCACCACGGCGATCTGGATCCCCGCCCGCACCCTCCACCAACACCGCGCATACGGCGAAACCACGCTCCACACGATCGGCCTCACCGAAAACCCGCTCGAACTGGACGCCCCCACAGCCCCTTCCGTCACTCCGCTCCTCCGCGAACTGATCCTCACCTACACCTCGGCTGAAGAGTGGGAGTCGCCCCGCGCGCAGGCCGGGGAGGCGGCGCCCTCCGCTCGACTATCCGACGCAGCTGCTCGCGTCGCTCGCGCCACCTGTCGTGAGCACGGGGAGTCTGCGGAGCGGTTGCGGTTGGTGCTGCTGGATCAGTTGCGGGGGTCGGCTGAGCGGCCTACTTATCTGCCGGCCGGGCGTGATCCACGGCTGGTCGCGGTGTGCGAGTTGTTGCGGAAGGATCCGGCCGACTCCAGGACGTTCGCAGAGCTGGGGCGGGTGGTGGGGGCCAGTGAGCGGACGTTGAGTCGGCTGTTCAAGCGCGAGCTGGGGATGACGTTTCCGCGTGGCGGGTTCAGCTCAGGTTGCAGGGGGCGTTGATCCGGCTGGCGGAAGGGGAGTCGGTGACTCGGGTGGCGCACCGGACAGGGTGGTCGTCGACGAGTGCGTTCATCGACAGCTTTCGGCGCGCCTTCGGTCACACACCCGGAGCGCGCAGGGCCTGATCGAGGATTCGGCTCCATTGGTGGACGATGCCGCGGCGGCGGGCGCTGTCGTCCGTCAGCAGATCGGCCAGGCCGAGACCGCGTGCCATGTCCAGGACCCCCTGCACCGTCTCCCGAACCCCGGGCGTCCGCTCACTGACCTCCAGCACTTCCAGCAACGCGCGATGCGCCTGCCGACCCACATGCGCCTCCAGCCGGACGATCTGCGCCCGCAGCGCCTCCTCGGTCGACGCCGCCACCCACAGATGCAGCGCGGCCCGGAACAGCGGCCCGGTGTACACGTCCGCCAGCATCCCTACGATCGCCTCGGTCCGCCCGGCGCCACTCGGCAGCGCGGACGCCTGCGCCCGGATCTCGGCCAGCCGTACTTCGGTCATGTACTCGACCGCCGCCGCGAACAGATCCGCCCGCGTCGGGAAGTGATGCTGCGCCGCACCCCGCGACACCCCGGCCCGCGTCGCCACCACGCTCACCGTGGTCGCGGCGTACCCGACCTCGGCGAGCGACTCGACCGCGGCCTCGAGCAGCCGCTGCCGGGTCGCCCGCGAACGGTCCTGCTGCGGCGCTTTCAGCCCATGAGCGAGCGTGCCGAGCTCATCATTCAACACTTCACTCACGGGCCCGCAGCTCCCGGCGGAGGATCTTCCCGGACGCCGCCTTGGGTACCGCGTCGATAAACTCCACCAGCCGGACCTTCTTGTACGGCGCCACCCGCGCAGCGACGTACTCCATCACGTCGTCCGCGGACAGCGAGACCCCCGGCATCGGCACCACGAACGCCTTCGGTACTTCGGTCCCGTCTGCGTCGACGCCGATCACCGCCGCGTCCGCGATCCGGTCGTCGGTGAGCAGTACGGCCTCAAGCTCCGCGGGCGGCACCTGGTACCCGTGGTACTTGATCAGTTCCTTCACCCGATCCACGACGTACAGGTAGCCCCGGTCGTCGACCCGTCCGATGTCGCCGGTGTGCAGCCAGCCGTCCGCGTCGACGGTGGCGTCCGTATCGGCCGGCCGCCCGAGGTACCCCTTCATCACCTGCGGGCCGCGGATCCAGATCTCGCCCTCGTCCGTATCGTTGCCGTCGGCACCGACCAGCCGCATCTCGGTGGACGGAAAGAGCTTCCCGACCGCACCCGGCGGCGGCTCCGGGTCGTCCTGCGGTACGGCGTGGGTCCCGGGCGACAGCTCGGTCATCCCGTACGCCTGCAGCACCGCGTGCAACCCGAGCCGCTTCGCACACGCCGCGGCCAGCTCGCCGTCGAGCGGAGCCGCCGCCGAGGTGACATAACGAAGCGCCGACAGGTCGACCCCGTCCACCGCCGGGTGCTTCGCCAGCGCCAGCACGACCGGCGGCGCCACGAACGCCCGCGTGATCCGCTGCTCGTCCAGCGTGGTCAGGAACTGCTGCAGCTCGAACTTCGGCAGTACGACGACCGTCGCGCCGAGCCGCAGCGGCAGGTTCATCAACACCGACAGCCCGTAGATGTGGAAGAACGGCAGGATCGCGATGATCCGTTCCTCGTCCCCGAGCGTGATCATCACCTCGGCCTGCGAGATGTTCGTCGCGATGTTCCGGTGCGTCAGCATCACGCCCTTGGCCGCACCGGTCGTGCCGCTCGAGTACGGCAGTACGGCGACGTCCACCGCCGGGTCGATCTCCACCACCGGCTCCGGACCCGTCGACGCGAACAGCTCCTGCACCGAGCGGTACCCCTCGGCCTGGTCGCAGACGAAGATCTGCTCGACGCCGGTACCTTCGACCGCCGCGGTCGCGACCGGCAGGAACAGCGAAATCGTCACCAGCAACTTCGCCTTCGAGTCGATCAACTGCTTGTGCAGCTCGCTCGCCGTGTAGAGCGCGTTCACGGTCGTCACGGTCGCGCCCGCGCGGGTGGCGCCGTAGAACACCACCGGATAGAGGATCGAGTTCGGGCTGTAGAGCGCGATCACGTCCCCGTGCCGGATGCCGAGCTCGGCAAGACCGGCCGCGACCCGGCGGGTCAGATGGTCCAGCTGGGCGTAGCTGAGCGTCTTGCCGGTGACCCCGTCGACCATCGCCGGCCGGTCGCCGTACTCCTGGGCTCTGCCGAGGACGGCGTCGTGGATCGGTACGTCGAGCACCGCGACAGGCGGGAACTGGCTGGTGATGATCATGGCCCCACTCCTTTTAGTACGACCTAGTACGACCTAGTACGACTTCGGCAGTCCGAGGCTGTGTTGTGCGACGAAGTTCAGGATCATCTCCCGGCTCACCGGTGCGATCCGGGTCGCGCGGGCGGCGGCGACCAGCGAGGCGACGCCGTACTCGACCGTCATACCGTTCCCGCCGAGGGATTGCACGGCCTGGTCGGTGGCGCGGACGGCGACCTCGCCGGCGGCGTACTTCGCCATGTTCGCGGCCTCGCCGGCACCCATGTCGTCGCCCGCGTCGTACAGCGCGGCGGCCTTCTGCATCATCAGGCGGGCGAGCTCGAGCTCGATCTTGATCTGCGCGAGTGGGTGCGCGAGCCCTTGGTGTGCGCCGATCGGGTGCTTCCAGACCTGGCGTTCCTTGACGTACGCCGTCGCCTTGCCGAGCGCGTGCCGGGCGATCCCGAGCGCGAACGCGGACGCCATGATCCGCTCCGGGTTCAGGCCCGCGAACAGCTGCATGAGGGCCGCGTCCCCGGATCCGACAAGCGCTTCGCGCGGGAGCTGTACGTCGTCCAGGAACAAGGCGTACTGCTTGTCCGGGCTGATCAGGTCCATCTCGATCTGCCGGAACTCCACGCCCGGCGCGTCGATCGGGACGATGAACAACGCCGGCTTCAGCTTGCCGGTGCGAGCGTCCTCCGTGCGGCCGACGACCAGGACGGCCTTCGCGACGTCGAGGCCGGAGATGAAGACCTTCTGCCCGGTCAGCGACCAGCCGTCCTCGGTCCGGCGGGCGGTGGTGGTGATCTGGTGCGAGTTCGAGCCGGCGTCGGGTTCGGTGATCGCGAACGCCATGATCGTCGTACCGTCGGCGAGGCCCGGCAGCCAGCGCTGCTTCTGGTCGTCGGTGCCGAACCGCGAGATCACCGTACCGCAGATCGACGGCGAGACCACCATCATCAGCAACGGACAGCCGGCCGCGCCGAGCTCCTCCAGCACGATCGACAGGTCGGCCATCCCGCCGCCTCCGCCGCCGTACCGCTCGGGCAGGTTCACCCCGAGGAACCCGAGCTTGCCGGCCTCCAGCCACAGCTCGGCGGTGTTCCCGCCGGACCGGGCCTGCCGGTTGAACCACTCGTACCCGTACTTCTTCCCGAGCTCGGCGACCACCTTCCGCAGCTCCCGGCGCTCTTCCGATTCGACGAAGCTCATGCGTCCTCCCCAACCACGGCCAGTACGGCGCCGACCTCGACCTGTTGTCCCGCTGCCACCTTCAACTCCCCGACAACCCCGTCCACCGGCGCGGCGATCGTGTGCTCCATCTTCATCGCCTCCAACCACAGCAACGGCTGCCCTTGCGTCACCACATCACCCACCTGCACGCCGACCCGAACCACGGTCCCCGGCATAGGTGCCACCAACGATCCGGCGGCCATCTGCTGCGCCGGATCGGTGAACCGCTCGACCGTCGACAACTGCACGCTGCCCAAGGCCGAGTCCACACAGGTGAGCCCGCCGTACGCCGCGACCTCGAACATCCTGCGCACCCCATCGACTTCGAGCACCACCCGTTCCGAGGTGCTGTCGAGGAGGATGATGTTGCCATCGACAACCAATCCGTCGCGGGTCAGCCGGTAGCCGATCTCGTGCACCACCTCGCCCACGCGGTAGCTCTTCCGCTGCAGTTGCGACGGAAGGTTCCGCCACCCACTCGGGACCCGTACCGGATCACACCGGCCGGCCGCATCCGCCAGCGCCGCGGCCAACGCCGACACCCGCACCACCGCATCGTCAACCCCAGGCCCGACTCCGTGTTCGCCGAAGAACGCGGTGTCGGTGTCTCCCGCGAGGAACGCCGGGTGCCGCAGGATCCACGCGAGGAGATCCCGATTCGTGCCTACGCCGTGGAGCTTCGCGCGTCCCAGCACCCCGGCCAGCCGCCGCGCGACCGCAGTCCGATCAGGCCCGTACGCGATCACCTTCGCCAGCATCGGGTCGTAGTACGGCGAAACCTCCGACCCGTCCTCAACCCCCGAGTCCACCCGCAGCCCGCTTTCCGGAACCTTTTCGCCCGCAGGTGCGACATTTGTTCCGGAAAGGCGCGCATCCCCGACCTGGAAGCGGTGCAGGCGGCCGGTCTGCGGCTGCCAGTCGCGGGTCGGGTCCTCGGCGTACAACCGGACCTCGATCGCGTGACCGACCGTCGGTGGTGGTTCCGGCGGGAGGTGCTCGCCCGCGGCGACGGCGAACTGGAGCTCGACCAGGTCGAGCCCGGTCGTCTCCTCGGTCACCGGGTGTTCCACCTGGAGGCGGGTGTTCATCTCGAGGAAGTAGAAGTTGCCGGTCTCGTCCGCGAGGAACTCGACCGTCCCGGCGCCGACGTACCCGATCGCGGCCGCGGCCTTCCGTGCCGCGTCGAACAGGGCGGGACGCATCGAAGGGATGCGTTCCACCAGCGGCGAAGGCGCCTCCTCGACAACCTTCTGGTGCCGGCGCTGGATGGAGCATTCGCGTTCCCCGACGGCCCAGATCGTCCCGTGCTGATCGGCCATGATCTGTACTTCGACATGCCGCCCGCTGGCCAGATACCGCTCGCAGAACACGGTCCCGTCGCCGAACGCCGACAACGCCTCCGCCGACGCCGCCTCGATCTCCCCGGCCAGGTCCGCCAGCCGCGAGACCACCCGCATCCCGCGCCCACCACCACCGGCCGACGCCTTCACCAGCACCGGCAGGTCACCCGCCGCCACCTCAGCAGGCGTGAGCTCGGCAAGCACCGGCACTCCGGCGGCCGCCATCAGCTTCTTCGCCTCGATCTTCGACCCCATCGACGAGATCGCGTCCACCGGCGGCCCGATCCAGGTCAGCCCCGCGTCGATCACCGCCTGCGCGAAC
This sequence comes from Kribbella aluminosa, assembly GCF_017876295.1. NCBI lineage: Bacteria > Bacillati > Actinomycetota > Actinomycetes > Propionibacteriales > Kribbellaceae > Kribbella > Kribbella aluminosa. The sequence continues at coordinate 666,349 of NZ_JAGINT010000002.1, forward strand.
GCCGCGTTCTCCGACAGGAACCCATACCCCGGATGTACGGCGTCCGCGCCCGCCCGCCGCGCCGCCTCGACGATCAGGTCCGCGCGCAGATAGGTCTCGCCCGGAGCATTCCCCGGCAGCTGTACGGCGGCGTCCGCCTCGTCGACGTACGGCATCCGCGCATCGGCCGTCGAGTAGACAGCGACCGTCGACAGGCCGAGCGCGCGAGCGGTCCGGAAGACCCGGCGGGCGATCTCGCCCCGGTTGGCCACCAGTACGGAAGAAATCATCGGCATCACATCCTGAAGACGCCGAAGGACGACGTGCCTTCGACCGGGGCGGAGTGGATGGCGGAGAGGCAGATGCCGAGCACGGTGCGGGTGTCGCGGGGGTCGATCACGCCGTCGTCGTACAGCCGGCCGGACAGGAACATCGGGAGTGACTCCGCCTCGATCTGTCCCTCGACGTACGCGCGCATCTGCCGGTCGCCGTCCTCGTCGTACGGCGTGCCCTTCGCCTGCGCCGCCGCCCGCGCGACGATCGACAGGACGCCGGCGAGCTGCTGCGGGCCCATCACCGCGGACTTCGCGGACGGCCACGCGAACAGGAAGCGTGGGTCGAACGCCCGCCCGCACATGCCGTAGTGCCCGGCGCCGTACGACGCGCCCATCAGGATCGAGATGTGCGGGACCTTGGAGTTCGAGACGGCGTTGATCATCTGCGCGCCGTGCTTGATGATCCCGCCCTGCTCGTACTCCTGCCCGACCATGTACCCGGTCGTGTTGTGCAGGAAGATCAGCGGCGTGTTCGCCCGGTTCGCGAGCTGGATGAACTGCGCTGCCTTCTGCGACTCCTCACTGAACAGCACCCCGCGCGCGTTGGCGAGGATCCCGACCGGGTACCCGTGCACGGACGCCCACCCGGTCGCCAGCGACGACCCGTACAACGGCTTGAACTCGTCGAACACCGACCCGTCCACGACCCGGGCGATCACGTCCCGCGGATCGAACGGGATCTTCAGGTCGCCCGGCACGATGTCCAGCAGGTCGTCGGAGTCGAGGAGCGGTTCGGCGTACGACGAGGCAGCGGGCGGACCGGCCTTGCGCCAGTTCAGCCGGGACACGATCTGCCGCCCGAGACGGATCGCGTCCTGCTCGTCGACCGCGAAGTAGTCGGCCAGACCGGACTGCCGGGCGTGCATCGAGGCACCGCCGAGCGACTCGTCGTCCGCGTCCTCACCGGTCGCCATCTTCACCAGCGGCGGCCCGGCCAGGAACACCTTCGCGGCGCCGTCGACCATCACCACGTGATCGCTCATCCCCGGGATGTACGCGCCGCCCGCGGTCGAGTTGCCGAACACCAGCGCGATCGTCGGGATCCCCTCCGCGGACAACCGGGTCAGGTTCCGGAACATCGCGCCGCCGGGGATGAAGATCTCCTTCTGCGTCGGCAGGTCGGCGCCACCGGACTCGACCAGGCTGATCACCGGGAGCCGGTTCGCGCGGGCGATCTCGTCGGAGCGCAGAGCTTTGCGCAGTGTCCACAGATTGCTGGCGCCGCCTTTGACCGTCGGGTCGTTCGCGGTGATCAGGCACTCGACGCCTTCGACCACGCCGATCCCGGTCACCAGGCTGGCGCCGACGGTGAAGTCCGAACCCCAGCCGGCCAGCGGCGAGAGTTCCAGGAAGTAGGAGTCCGGGTCGAGCAGCAACTCGATCCGCTCACGAGCCAGCAGCTTGCCGCGTTTGTGATGCCGCTCGACGTACTTCGGCCCGCCGCCCGCGAGCGCCTTCGCATGCTCGACGTCGAGCGCGGCAAGCTTCTCCAGCATCGCCTCCCGGTTACTCATGCGGCAGCCGCATGGCTGGGGGTGTCGTGTATCCCAGTCTCTTCGCGGCCAGCCCGGTCAGGATCTCCGTCGTACCGCCGCCGATCGCGAGGATCTTCTGATCCCGGTACTGGCGTTCCACCTCGGCCTCCCGCATGTACCCGAGCCCGCCGTGCAACTGCAGCGCCTGATCACACACCCACTGCCCCGCCTCCACCGCGGTGTTCTTCGCGAAGCACGTCTCGGCGATCACGTCCTCGCCCGCGTCCGCCCGGCGAGCGATCTCGTGCACATAAACCCGCGCCACCGAGATCCGCCGCGCCATCTCGGTCAACGTGTGCTGCACGGTCTGCCGCGAGATCAGCGGCCGCCCGAAGGTGTCCCGCTGCCGACACCACTCGACAGTCAGGTCCAGCGCCCGCTGCGCCCCCGCGTACGCCTGCACAGCCAAGGTGAGCCGCTCCGCCACGAAGTTCACCGCAAGCTGCACAAACCCGGATCCCTGGGCGCCCACCAGATTCTCGGCCGGCACGCGAACGTCCGTGAACGAAAGCTCAGCCGTGTCCGAGCACAACCACCCCATCTTCTCCAGCTTCCGCGACACCTCGAACCCCGCCGTACCCCGCTCGATCACCAGCAAGCTGATCCCATGCGGTCCAGGGCCGTCAGTGCGTACCGCGGTGGTGACAAAGTCCGCCCGGCATCCCGATGTGATGAACGTCTTCGCACCGTTCACGACAAACACGTCACCCTCGCGGCGAGCCGTCGTACGAAGGGCCGCCACGTCCGACCCACCATCAGGCTCCGTGATCGCCAGCGCCCCGATCAGCTCACCGTCCAACGTGGGTCGCACCCACCGCTCGAGCTGGCTTTGATTGCCCGCAGCAACGATGTGCGGAAGTGCGATCCCGCAGGTCAACAGCGACGCGACGAGTCCACCGGAGCCGCCCGCGTAGTGCATCTCCTCGACGACGGCGATCGCGTCGAGGAGCGACCCGCCCCCGCCACCGACCGCCTCCGGGAACCCTACTCCGAGCAGCCCGAGAGCGCCCGCCTTCTTGTGCAGCTCCCGCGGCAACTCGCCGTCCCGCTCCCACTGATCCAGCTGCGGCAGCACCTCGGCGCGCATGAACCGCCGTACCGACTCCCTGAAGTCATTCACAGCAACACCTCCGGTACGTCGACGTACCGCGACCGCAGCCACTCCGCGACGGCCTTCGCCTGCGGGTCGAACCGGGCCTGCGCCGCCACCCCCTCGCCGAGCAACCCCTCGACGACGAAGTTCACCGCCCACAAGTTCGGCAGCAGGTACCGCGTCACGGTCAGCGGCTGCGTCTCCGGCAGCAGCTCCTTGAACAGCGGCACCGTGAGCGTGTGCGCCAGCCACCGCCAGGCCTTCTCGTCGCGGACCCAGACGCCGACGTTCGCGTCGCCACCCTTGTCCCCCGAGCGTGCCCCGGCGATCCGGCCGAGCGGGACCTCGCGAGTACGCGGCGGTCCGCTCGACAGCTGCAGCAGGGGCATCGGCTCCTCGACGTCGTCGACGGGCGCGAGCGGTTGCGTCTCGGCCGCCGGTGCGACGACGTTCCGGGTCCCGTCCGGCAGTACGGCGACGTGCTCGACGTCGTGGATGTCGACGTACCCGGCCCGGAACACGCCGTACGGCGAACCCTCACCAGGCGGCGCCGTGACGTGGAACCCGGGGTAGCTCGCGAGCGCCAGCTCCACCGCCGCATTGCTGAACGCGCGCCCGACCACCTTCGGATCCGGGTCCTTCACCGCGCAGCGAAGGTAGACGCTGGCCTCCTCCTCGGACTCGGCATTCGGCTTCTCGGTCCAGGCGATCGACCACCTCAGCTCGGCCGGCCGCTTCGGCAGCGCCTGCTCCAGCTGCTTCTGGACGAGCTCCGCCTTCTGCTCCAGCTGAAGCCCGGTGAGTACGAAGTCGACCTCGTTGCGGAACCCGCCGACGCTGTTCAGCGAGACCTTGTACGTCGGCGGCGGCGCCTCACCGCGGACGCCGGAGATCCGTACTCGATCCGGACCGTCCGCGGAGAGCTCGATCGTGTCGAGCCGCGTGGTGACGTCCGGACCGGCGTACCGGGCGCCGGTGATCTCGTACAGCAGTTGCGCCTTGACCGTGTCGATCGTGACCGCGCCGCCGGTGCCGTCGTGCTTGGTGATCACGCTGCTGCCGTCCGCGTGGATCTCCGCGATCGGGAACCCGGGCCGCCCGAAGTCGCGGATCTCGGTGAAGAACGCGTAGTTCCCTCCGGTCGCCTGACACCCGCACTCGATCACATGCCCGGCCGCGACCGCCCCCGCGAGCTCGTCGTACTGCGTCCGCCCCCACCCGTGATGCGCCGCCGCCGGACCGACGATCACCGAAGCATCGGTCACCCGCCCGGTGACCACCACATCCGCGCCGGCGAGCAGCGCCTCTGCGATACCCCAGGCGCCCAGATAGGCGTTGGCGGTCATCGGCGTACCCAGCCCCAGCTCCGCAGCCCTGGGCAGAAGGTCGTCGCCTTCGACGTACGCAACCTTCGGATGCAGCCCGAGCTTGTCTGCGAGTTCGCCGATCGCCGCGGCCAGACCCGAGGGGTTCAACCCACCCGCGTTGCTGACGATCTTCACGCGCCGATCGAGCGCCTCCCCAAGGCCGGCCTCGAGCTGCCTCAGGAACGTCTTCGCATACCCCAGTCCGGGATCCTTCAGCCGATCCCACCCGAGGATCAGCATCGTCAGCTCGGCCAGATAATCCCCCGTCAACACATCCAAAGGCCCACCGGTGAGCATCTCCTGCACCGCACCGAACCGGTCACCGTAGAAGCCGGACGCGTTTCCGATCCGGATGGGGGTGGTGGCGTCTGTGCTCCCGGGCTCGTTTGGTGCGGTCATGTGAACTGCCCAGCCCGGCGGCCCTTGCCCGGCAACCCGGCAAACACCTGGATGATCCCGAGCCACTCCTCGGCATCCGCCCCCTCGGCCTGCACCGAGAGATCGTCCCGGTGCCGCCGCTGAGTGGCCAGCAGACAGAAGTCGAGCGCCGGCGCACTCACCCGCTGCCTCGCGTCCTCAGGTCCCCAGACCCACAGCTCACCGTCGGGACCGGTGAGCTCGACGCGGAACGGTTCACCGGGTGGCGTGCGATTGTTCAGCAAATAAGCGAAGTCCCGAGTACGCACCGCCAGATGCGCCACATGCCGCAGCCGGTTGCTCGGTTGCCGCCGTACGCCGAGGGCGTCGAACACGTCCTGCCCGTGCGCCCACGTCTCCATCAGCCGCGCGGTCGCCATCGAGGTGGGACTCATCGGCGGCCCGTACCAGGGCACCTTCTCCCCGTCCGGCACCCTCCGCAACGCGTCCACGACCTCGGCGCGCGTCTGCCGCCAGTACGTCAGCAACTGATCCGGCGGCAGCGCGGCAGTCTCCGCGGCCCCGTCGTCGACGTACGTCGTCGGACTGGCCGCCGCGATCCGCAGCGAGGCCTTGAACCCCTCCGGATCGGTCGCCGCCAACTGCGCGGCCTCGTCCGTCCACGCGAGATGCGCGATCTGATGCGCGATCGTCCACCCCGGGGCGGGCGTCGCAGTAGACCACTCGCCTGCGGCCAACCCGTCGACCAACCGATCCAGCTCAGCACTCTCGACCGACAGATCGGCCAGCACATCATCCAGTCGCACGCCGCACTCCCTCGCCAGGGACCGATGCAGCCGAGCCTCCCACTCCGGGCTAAAAGAATCAAGCGTGCTTGTTTTTGGCTGGGTGGACCTGCAGGCATACAGAAGTGCCCTTCCAGCCGCGCAGAAGGGCCGACAACGGGACTTGTGCTTGCGCGTGCGTCCACTCCGGGAGGTCGAGTGGTCTGTTCAACGGTCGTCTAAAGGGTTTCGGAGTGGTCGAGGCGGTGCTACCCAGGTGCAATGCATGGTTCGCTGCCGGGGAAGGCCGCCGAGATCCGGGCGTTGTTGCTCAGTTTGATCGACACGCTGCCGGAAGGCGCCGCGTTGCCTCCCGAGCGCGAGCTGGCCGCGCGCTGGAACGTCGCCCGGATGACCCTGCGGCGGGCCGTCGACGAGCTCGTGATCGAGGAACTGCTGGTCCGGCGGCACGGCAGCGGCACGTACACGACCCGGCCGAAGGTGGCGCGCTGGCTCGGGATGATCGGGTTCTCCGAGGACATCCGGCGGCGCGGGATGCGGCCGGGCAGCACGATGCTGGAGTTCCGGCACCAGAAGGCCGAGCGGGCCGCGGCGCGCCGGCTGCGGATCCCGGTCGGCGACCCGATCATCGCGTTCACCCGGCTGCGGCTCGCCGACGACCACCCGATGGTGGTGGAGCGGACCACGCTACCGGCGGCGTACGTCCCCGGGCTGCGTGACGAGGACCTGAACGGCTCGCTGTACGACCTGCTGGCCAGCCGCTACGGGATCGACCTGGTGAGTGCGACATCGCGGCTCGAGCCGATGATGCCGGACGCGAAGACGGCCGGCTGGCTGGACATCCCGACCACCCAGCCGTGCATCGCGTTGCACGGCATCAGCTTCGACAGCCGCGACCGCGTCCTCGAGTACACATCGGCCGTGTACCGCGGCGACCGCTACGCCTTCACCACCGAACTCCGCACCACCACCCCAAGCCCCCGCGCAAACGCCCGAGGCCTCTAACGGGACTCTCGGACAGGATGGATGCGGAGGGGCATCCAATATCACCGGTATGGTCCATGGCGACTGCGCCGGCCTGGGAGTCGCTGGTATATTCGAACAGACATTCGAGCGCTGATCTTTGATCGGCCAGCGTGGGTACGGCATCAGGTGGTCGGAGATGGATAGCATCAGGTTCGTGGAGCCGATTCGGGCAGAGAAGGCGGCGCTGATCGCGCTGCTCAGACAGCCCCAGGTCCGCTGGGCAGACGTGACGGCAGAGGTCTTCGACGCAGGTAGTGCGTCACAGGTGCTGGACAGCTATGTTGCCGGTCGTGACACGCTGTTCCCGGTCGGTGATCTCGACCGAGTTCTCCGGGAGGCCGAACAGGAGATTCTTGGATGGGAGGCCGAGGGGATCGGCATCCATGCCTTCTTTGAGCCCAGCTACCCTGCGCAGCTTCGCGACATCCATGAGTCGCCACCCATCATCTTTACACGTGGCACGTTGCGCGACGATCTCAGAGCCGTAGCGGTCGTCGGCACCCGGCAAGCCAGTCCACGTGGAGTGGGAATTGCGCAGGCCGTCGCGACTGCACTGGCGAAGAACGAGGTCACGGTGGTGAGCGGGCTCGCGGCCGGGATCGACACGGCGGCGCACGTAGCGACACTCGAGGCTGGGGGTCGTACCGTGGCCGTGATCGGTACCGGACTCCGCCGTACGTATCCGGCTGCGAACGCCGAGCTCCAGCACCGCATCAGCCAGCGGGGTCTCGTCCTCAGTCAATTCTGGCCCGATGGTCCGCCGACGAAGAAGACGTTCCCGATGAGGAACGCCGTGATGAGCGGATATGCGGCCGCGACGGTGGTTGTCGAGGCGCCATGGCGGAGTGGCGCACGAATCCAGGCCCGGCTTGCGCTTCAGCACGGCCGTCCGGTTGTGATGCCACGTGATCTGCTCGCGCACGACTGGGCCAGAGAGTATGCCGAGCGCCCGGGTGTGTACGTTGTCGACAACACGGACGAGTTGCTGGCTGTCGCAGAAGAGCTGGTGGCCGAGGCTGCTGAGGGCCTGGAGCGTCTGCGGAAGCCGTCGGCCGTTGTCCAGTTCTGATGCCTGGCAGCCATATCGCGAGTCGGTCGCCCGGCAGGCGATCTTCCTCCGCAATCCGTTGCCGCCAGGCCCAGGTGTCTGCTTCGTCTGTCGATCTGCGGCCAAGGACGGCTACGACGTCTGCTACCCGTGCCGCACGCACCGCGACGCGAGTCATCTGACCTCAGATGCTGTTGTCCCGATCGCGTATGCGCTGAAAGGCGCACAGCACGCTCACCACTTGGCGACGTACAAGTTCGAACCACCGTCGTACAGCGCTCGGGCGGCGCTGCAGGCGCTGTCGATTCTCTTCCTGGGGCTTCATCGGCCGTGCTTCGAGCAGGCAGCAGGCGGCCGACTGACCCACGCCGCTGTTGTTCCGAGCACCAGAGGGCGGCGGGGCGTCCATCCGCTGCAGGCATTACTGATGCCCAGCATTTCGTTGCCGTTTGTGAGCGCTCGCCCCGGAGCCGAGTACGCGAAAGACGACCGAACCTTTCGCGGCGATCGTTTCACCGCGCCGGTGCTGCCGAATGCCCGAGTTCTCTTGCTCGATGACACCTGGACGACGGGAGCGCGTGCTCAGTCGCTATCACACACGCTGAAGAGCGCAGGAGCCCGCTGTGTGATCACTGTCGTTCTTGGCCGTCATGTGAACGGCAGGCATGATGGTTCCAAGGCGCTTGTCGAACAAGCGAAGAGCACGGCGTTCGACATCGGTCGATGTTCACTGGATAGCTGAAGCCGCCAGACACTGCCCCGTTAGAGCTGTCGGCTGACGGTCGCTTGACCGACCATCAGCGGAAGACGCCGGTGTGGCCGAGGGAGTATCGGCCGGGCTGGGGGTATACGGCCAGGCCGTGCGGGCCGTTGCCGACCCGGATCTTCGCGAGCAGCTTGCCGTCGCTCAGGCGGATCGCGTAGACCACTGAGTTGTAGCGACCGGAAACCCAGAGCACCAGGCCGTCCGGCGACACGCCGCCCATGTCCGGGCTGCCGCCGCCGGTGATCTTGATCTTGCGGACCACCTTGCGGGTCTGAAAGTCGAGCAGCGAGACCGACCCTTCGCCGCGGTTGGTGATGATCAGGTACCGCGAGTTCCGCGTGACGTAGAGCCCGTGGGCGCCCTTCCCGGTCGGGATGAACGCGCGGATCGCGACCGGCGGCCGCGCGGACAGTACCCAGATGCCGTCGCTCATCATGTCCGCGACGTAGTAGTAGCGCCCGTTCGGCGAGAGCTTCACGTCCTGCGGCATCGGGGCGTGCATCCCGCGCCGGCCGGGCAAGCGGACGACCTGCGTCACCTTCTCCGCGGCCGTGTCGACCACGAGCAGGTCGCCCGAGAACTCGCAGGACACGAGGAACGACGTACCGTCCGCTGTGAAGTCCGCGTGGTTCACCCCGGCGCACGGCACCGGCACCTTCTTCTGCACCGCCATCGTGTGCGGATCGCGGAAGACCAGTTGTCTGTCGTTGGACGCCATCACGACGGCGTGCTTGCCGTCCGGCGTGAAGTACAGGTTGTACGGGTCGTGGACGGCGACCGCCCTCCCGGGCAGGCCGGTCAGTGGGTTGATCGGCGTCAGGCTGTTGCCGAGGTCGTTGTTCACCCACAGCGTCTTCAGGTCCCAGGACGGTACGACGTGCTGCGGTTGACGCCCGGTCCGGAACGTGCGGATCACCTTGTAGGTGCGCGGATCGATCTCGGTCACGGTGTTGCTGCCGCTGTTCGGCACGTAGATGCGCTCCGGGAACCCGCGTACCGCCGCGGCGAACTGGCCCGGACGGTCGGCGGCCCATACGTCGGTCGGCGACAGCGGGGGCGGCATGCCGGGCAGCAGGCCTGGCGTCCCGGCGGACGCGCCGGGCGATGCCTGTGTGGAAGCCGGCGTTGACGGTGGTGCCGAGGCCGCACCGGCCGGAGCGGATCCCGTGCTCGCGGCGGTCCGGCCGTTACCGGAACAGCCGCCGGCAGCCAGCAGCAGAACCATGCTCAGGGCAACGGTTCGCTTCATTTCAGCAGGTCGCTCAGCGTTACTGGTGTGAGGTGCTTGGCCTGTAGACCGGAGAGGATCTGGGGCAGCGCTTTGACCGTCACCGGGTGCCCCAGGTGCAGGCTGACGATCGATCCCGGGCGAACGCCGTCCAGGACAGCCTTCACCACGGTCGGGGCAGACGGGTCCTGCCAGTCCAGGCCGTCGACGTCGTAGGACACGCAGGCAGCATAACCGGACGCGGCCGCGGACGACCGAATCAGTGGCGTGGTCTGCTGGGTCCCCGAGGCGCGGAACCAGCGCCCCTGGGACTTCGCCGTACGGCGTAACACCGTGGCGCAGTCGTGTACTTCGCGACGGGCCTCGGCCGCGCCGAGCTTGCGCATCGACTTGTGGTGCATCGTGTGGTTGCCGAGGTCGTGCCCACCGTGCAGAATCCGGGTCGCCATCTCGGGATGCGCGACCAGCCAGGTGCCGACCGCGAGCACGCTGATCTTGGCGCCGGCGTGTTCGACGAGGTCGAGCAGTGTGGTGCCGAGTGCCGGATCGCCGTTGCCGTGGAACGTGAGCGCCACCTGCGGGACCGTCCGCGGACCGTGCCCGATCTCGACCGCCTCGGTCGGCGGTGCGGGCTTCGGCGTGTGCTTCGCCGTCGGTTTCGGGGCTGCTGTGGGCGATGAGGGCGTTTGCGCCGCGGGAGGCGGACTCTTGGCTTGCTCGGGGCTCGAGCAGTCGGCCAACGCTCCCGTACCTAGTGCCAGCAGTGCCGATTTCAGGACAGTACGGCGCTCCATAGCGGCGAACGTACGTACGCGATGCTGAGCGGACCCTGAGCGCGCGCGATGGCTGATTCGTCAGCGTGATTGCCGACCGGGTCCGGATGGTCACTAGGGTGCTGCGGTGGACCTCGCGAGCCCCATCAGCACAGTGGTGCCCTCACTGGACGGGCCGGTGCTGCTCGTTCTGGCCGCGGCCGAGGAAGGTCTGTCGGGTCGCCAGATCCACAAGCTCGCCGGGTCCGGCAGCGTCGCGGGCGTCCGGCTCGTGCTGCAACGGCTGGCCGCGACCGGTCTGGTGCACGGCGACGACTCCGGCAACTCGCTGCTGTACCGCCTCAACCGAAGGCACCTGCTCGCCCCGATCGTCGAGCAGCTCGCGAACCTCCGCAGTACGTTGACCACCCACCTCGCCGCCGAGATCAGCAGCTGGCACATCCCGCCCGTCCACGCCGGCCTGTACGGCGCGATCGCCCGCGCCGACGGCGACCTGGACAGCGACGTTGACCTCCTGCTGATCCGCCCGGACCACCACGACGCCGACGACACCCTCTGGACCGCCCAGGTCAGCCACCTCATGCAATCCGTCGTGGACCTCACCGGCAACGCCGCCCACGTCTTCGAACTGAGCCAGTCCGAACTCGCCGGCCACCTGTCCACCGCCCCCATCCTCAACGACTGGACCCACCCAACCCTCCACCTCACCGGCGTCCCGCTGACCGAAGCCGGCAGGGTTCCGGCCGTCCTCTGAACCGCCTACTGTCGCCCGGATGAGACTGCGGTACGCGTCGGGCTAGACCACCTCGAGGTGGTCCTTGGTGGGGAGGGTGGGGAACGGGGCGTGGGGCTCGGTCTGGTACCAGTACGAGGTCGAGGCGAGGTCGTCCTGGAGTTGGAGGAAGCGGCCGTCGCGGCGCCAGCCGAGGGCCTGGACGGTGACGCGGAGGTCTTCGGTGAAGCGGATCGTGTCCTGGATGTGCCAGCGGTAGAGGCCGAAGCGCTGCTGGTTGTCGGAGAATCCGCTCGGCTCGATCACCTGCGGCATCCCGAGGTACGGCGTCGTGAATGTCGCGTACTGACCCGCCGGGTGCTCGAAACCCCACGCGCCGCCGAAGTAGTCCTCCGTACCGGTACCGCAGATCGTCGGGTACTCCTCGTCGCCGTCGAGGTAGAACTTGAACTCGCCCTCGCCCCACCACCCGGTGTTGTTGCAGCCCCACGCGAGATAGGTCCCGACGTACTGCCCCTGTCCGCGGACGCCGTCGAGCAGCGTGTGCACCTCGCCGTACGGGACCGGGTTGGACCGCCGGAACTGCGCGTGGAAGTACCCCAGGTCCGCCGGTACCTCGGTGCGGACGAAGTCGACCTGGTAGAAAAAGCCCTCGATCTCCGTCTCCAGCAGGTTCTCGATCGTGATCCGGGCGCCGCCGCGGAACGGCATCTGCCAGTAGCTGTTGAACCCGCCCTTCGGGTTGACCGCGATCGGCACCGAGCTGACCTGGCAGTGCTGGCCCCAGCCGTTGCAGAAGAAGTCGCCGAGCGGTACCTCGACCGACGGCGTCTCCTCACCGTCCCAGTACATCCGCAGTACCAGCGAACGCCACGTCTTCGAGTCGACGGTGATCCAGAGATGCGTGATCGCGCCCGCGCCGTCGATCTCCGCGAGCGTCGTGGTCGACTCCGGCGCGAGGTTGATGCAGGGCTGGATCTTCCAGCCGGGGCCGAGGTCGCGCGCCTGCCGGGACAGGACGCCCTCGGTCGCCCGCGCGCCGCCGCCCTTGGCGCCGTCCGGGTTCTCCGCGCTGGTCGAGTAGGTCCGCGCGGACGACAGCCGCGCCAGGTTGCCGAGATGTACGTCGAGACCGTTGAAGTCACCCATACCGGTCGACCCTAGAGCGCGGTCCGCCGCGCCACACCCCGTCGCATGAGACCGCCGAGACCGGTTTCGGCCGAGTGGTCTACCCAAGGTGCTTTACCGACCGCGATTCGTCGGTAACAGTGAACCGGTGCCTGCTTCGTCTGTCGCGCTGATCGGTCCACCCGGCCCGGCGACCGCGTTCGCCGCCGCCGGTCTCACGTTCGTCCGGTACGACGAACCCCCCGCGGACCTCGCGGCGTACCGGGCGGTGGTGGTACTCGCGGGGCACTACCCGGAGCCGGCCCGATTCGACACGTCGGCGCTGGCGGAGTACGTGCGCGGCGGCGGGACGGCGTACGTGGAGTTCGCAGTCGACGACGGCTTCCTGCCGGCCGGCCCGGTGCGGGACGCCCACATCGAACGCATCTTCACCCGCGAGCCGCTGACCGGGATCGAACCGCTCAGCATCCTCGACGAGCACCTCTCCCGCGCCCAAGAAGTCACCCCGCCGCCCTCCGCCACCGAACTCCTCACGTACGGCTCCGTCGCCGGCACCCACAAGGCAGTCTTCGGTCCCCCCGCCGAAACCTTCCCCGCCCTCCTCGACATCCCCGTCGGCACCGGCCGCCTCCTCTACGCCACCACCGCCCTCAGCCACCACCTCCAAGGCCGTTACAAACCGGTACGCCGCTGGACGCGTCTACTGCAGCTGATCACCGCCGAACTCACGGGCACCGACGCCCCACCCGACTTGGAACTCTTCACCGAACCCCACGTGTGGGTCGCGACCGGAGAACCCGCGAAGGTAGTCGTCCGCACAACCACCCAACCCCCACCCGCAACCAACCGCGACGTCCCACTTGAGCTGGTTGAGGTCGCACCCGGTCGATACGAGTCTGGGCTAACCGTGCTTCCCGACGGGGTACATACATTCGCCGTCGGCGAGCACACGACAACGATCACCGTGGGACCCCGCCCCGAGCGCTACCGCCGGATGATCGACCGCGGCATCGCCTGGTTCGACAAGGCCGGCATGTTCTACGACGCCCCCGACGGATCGAAGGGAGTCGCGGAGGGGTTCTCCAACGAGATCGGCTTCGACGGCACACTCCCCTTCCGCCCCGTCCCCCGCGGCGACTGCTACACCCAGACCGCCCACGCCTTCCGGAGGTACGCCGACCTGACCGCCGACCCCCGCGGCCACACCATCGCGGAAAACCTCATGCGCCACGTAGTAGAGGAAGAACAACTCACCGACCGCAACAACCTGTACGGCGCCTTCGAACCCCGCGGCGCCCGCACGGACCTCACCGCCACTAACAACCTGTTCGCCGACGACGGCGGCTGGATCGCGCTCTTCGCGCTGATCTCCGGCGACCTCGAGGCCGGCCTCCGCGGCGTCGAATCGCTGATCCGCACCGCCAACACCGAACTCGGCCTCCAGGTGGACCCCTGGCGCACCCCGTCCACCCTGATGGTGAAGGGCTGGGACGAGTTCGGCCGCAGCCCGATCGAGGACGGCCTCGACCTCACCTCGCACTGGCAGAGCTCCGCGCTGTGCTCCTATCTCTACGCGTACGGCGTCACCGGCGAACCGTCGTACCTGGAGATCGCCGAACGCGGGCTCGACCACATGGCGTCCCACCACCCCCGCGCCCGCCTGGAAACCAGCCGCACCTGCGAGGCCGGCCGCTTCCTGCTCCCACTCGCCGGCGGCTACTTCTACACCCGCAAACCCCTGTACCTGCAGACGATGCTCGACCTCGCCGACTACCTGAAGAGCCGCCAGGGCCCGGACGGCGGATTCGCCGAGTGGGACGGTAAGTGCCCGCCGAGCAACGAGGCGTACGGCGTCGACGAGGCGTCGATCTTCCAGGCGAACGGCGACCCGGTCACCGACCAGCTGTACGGTACGCCGTTCGCCGCCTGGGCCTTGCCGATCGTCCACCAGATCACCGGCGAACCGGTCTTCGAGGAACTCGCCCACGGCGTCCTCGACTACCTGAGCCGGATCCAGATCGACGACCCGGACGACGAGCAGCTCGACGGCACCTGGCAGCGCGCGTTCGACTTCGACGCCTGGGAGTACTTCGGGTCGAACGCCGACATCGGCTGGGGACCGTACTGCGTGGAGACCGGGTGGTCGGTCGCTCCGAGCCTGATCGCTGCCATGCAGTACCTCCAACGCGAGCCGTTCTTCCCGGAGCCCGGCACCAACCCCGCACCTGTCGCCGCCGTTCGCGCGGAGTTCGAATCGATCCGCAAGGGCGAGCCCGCGCCGCCGACGTTCCGCCGTCGTGCGGACGGGCGGATCGTTCGGGTCCAAGGCGGCGTACGGGCTGTGCTCGGCGACCTCACCGCCGGAGGTGAGCCGGCGTGGGCCCGCAACGACCCGGCGAACTCGTACGAGATCTACGTCCGCGGCGCCGACAACCACCTGCACCACACCTACCTGGACGACCGCGTCGGCCAGGGCCGCTGGCAGCAGCTCGGCGATCTCGAACTCGCCGACGACCCGGTGGTTGCCTTCAACCCCGGCGCGGACGCGATCGAGGTGTACGTCCTGGGCGCCGACCGCCGCATCCACCACTGCTCGATGATCGACGTCCGCGGCGGTCACACCCCGTGGGAACCTGTCGGTACGCTGCACTTCACCGGCTCCCCGGCCGTGCTGTACGACGAGACCCTCGGCTCGGTCCGCCTGGTGGCGAACGACACCGCCGGCCAGGACCGCCGTACCCGCAAGGTCAACCGCTGGCACCTTCCCTGGCAAGACTATTCACACTGGATCACCGCATGACGCAGATCGCCATCGACGGCGGGCAGTCCGCCCTCCGCCTCCGTGTCCTCCCGTCCGGCCGGACCGGCACCGGCCCTGGTTACACCCACGGCCCGGACGCGCTCCCCAAACTGCTCGACGCGATCGGTACCGCCGCGGCCGAGGCTCAGCTGAACGGGCCGGTCGACGTCGTCGCGCTGGGTCTCACCGGTTATCCACAGGCGCCGGGTGCCGCCGAGCGGCTGGCGGCGGATGTCGCGGAGCTGCTGGATGCGGACGAGGTACGGCTGACGCAGGACATGGTCACCGCGCACGCCGGTGCGCTTCCGGACGGGTACGGCGTAGTGGTTGCCGCAGGCACCGGTCTGGTGTGTCTCGCCGTCGACCGGGACGGGACGTGGCGGAAGCTCGACGGACACGGGTACCTGTTCGGCGACGCGGGAAGTGCGTTCGCGATCGGCCGCGCCGGGCTGGTCGCCGTACAGCGGGCCCGTGACGGCCGGGGCCCCGCGACCAAGCTCGCCGACACCGCGCTCGACCCGGTCACGCTGTACCGCTCGTCGACGCTGGTCGACGACGTCGCGCGGTTCGCTCCCGAAGTACTGCGTTGTGCCGCCGAAGGCGATCCGGTCGCGCACGAGCTCGTCGGCCGGGCCGCCGCCGACGTCGCCGAGACGATCGCCGCCGCGGTCGCGCAGCTCGCCGGTGAAGGACCCGTACCGGTCGCCTGCGTCGGCGGCCTGTTCGCAGGCGCCGGGGAACAACTGTTGACCCCAGTCCGCGCCGCCCTACCCGCGCGTGCACGGCTGTCCGCAGCGGCCGGCAACTCACTCGACGGCGCCGAGCGTCTCGCCACCGGACCCGCCGGAACGTACGCCGACCTGATTGTGACGCACCGTCGATGAGAACTCTTGCCCCCGGCACCCTCGTGGTGTCCTGCCAGGCAGGGCCCGAGAACCCGCTGTACGGTCCGGCCGGGATGGCGCTGATGGCGCAGGCCGCCGAGGCCGGCGGCGCGGGCGCGATCCGGGCCAACGGACCGCACGACATCGCGGCGATCCGCGCGGTCACCGACCTGCCGATCATCGGCATCCACAAGCTCGGCGACCCGGCGGGCGTGTTCATCACCCCGACGTACGACGCCGCGGCCGGGATCGTGGCCGCCGGCTCCGACCTGATCGCGCTCGACGCGACCCTGCGACCGCGTCCCGACGGGCAGCGGGTGGCGGAGCAGATCGCCCGTATCCACGCCGAGCTCGGCGTACCGGTGATGGCCGACGTGGACACCCTGGACGCCGGTCTGGCGGCCCGGGACGCGGGTGCCGACGTGGTCGCGACGACGCTGTCCGGCTATACCAATGGCCGTCCACCGGCCGGACCTGACGTCGAACTGGTCCGGCGGCTGGCCGCGAAACTGGACTGCCCGATCGTCGCCGAGGGCCGGATCCGGACCCCGGAGGACGTCCGCAGCGTCTGCGATGCGGGCGCGTACGCCGTCGTGGTCGGGCACGCGATCACCAACCCGATGGACCTCACCGCCCGCTTGGTCGGTGCGATGGCGGCCCCATAGACCATCAACAGTGGTCTAGTCGATCTTGTCGACCGGGCTCGAATCCCCTTCCGTGAGGCCGTCCGCCGGGCGTATCCATGACGCAGTCAACGCCCTGAGAGGACTCGTCTCATGATCGAGGTCGACCGCCGTACCCTGCTCCGCGCCGCCTTGGCCGGATCCGCCGTCGCCACGCTCGCCTCCTGCGCGCAGCCCGTCCAGAGCAAGAGTGCACCGGTCGCGGCCGGGTCGTCGGTGGACGGCAGCAAGCCGCTGGAGTTCTTCAACTTCGACGGCGGCTACGGCAAGGAATGGACCACGATGCCGCTGGATCTCTACCGCAAGGAGTTCCCGAAGGCGGACGTCAAGCTGAACAGCGGCCAGCAGCTCCAGCAGCAACTTCAGCCGCGCTTCATCCAGGGCGACCCGCCGGACCTGATCGAGAACGTCGGCATGGACGGTGCGACGCTGGCCGCGCAGAAGCAGGTGATGGACATCGGCCGGCTGCTCGACATGGAGGCCTACGGTCAGCCCGGCGTCAAGGTCCGCGACACGCTGCTCCCCGGCGTCGCCGAGGCCGGCCGGTACGACGGGGTGAAGTACGAGATGCCGTACGTCTTCGGCGTCGGCGGGATCTGGTACAGCAAGCCGATGATGGAGAAGCACGGCTGGGAGTACCCGAAGCACTGGGACGAGATGCTCGCCCTCTGCGCGGAGATCAAGAAGACGACGGACATCGCGCCCTGGACGTACCAGGGCAAGTTCCCCGGGTACCTCACCAACCCGATGCTGATGACGGCGTACAAGGCCGCCGGCCCGGACCTGAAGAAGAAGGTCGACAACCTGGAGCCGAACGCGTGGCGCGACCCGGCGCTGATCGCGGCCGCCGAGGGCTACCAGGAGCTGGCCGCGAAGGGCTACCTGCTGGAGGGCTCGCAAGCGCTCTCACACACCCAGTCGCAGACCTATTGGGCGCAGGGCAAGGCCGTCTTCATCCCGTGCGGCGGCTGGCTGGAGAACGAGCTCGGTGACATCGCGCCGAAGGACCTCGGCATGACGATGGTCCCGGCGCCGGGGATGTCGAAGGACGACAAGGCGCCGTTCGAGACCGTCACCGGTGGTCCTGGCGGCGCGCTGATCGTGCCGGCCAAGGCGAAGAACCCGCAGGGCGGGATCGAGCTGCTGCGGATCATCCTGTCCAAGCAGTGCATGCAGAACTTCACCAAGGTGACCAAGTCGCTGACCGTGGTGAAAGGCGCCAGCGACGGCGTCGAGCTGTCCTCGGCGAACAAGTCCATGCAGGCGGTGATCGAGGCCGCCGGCACGAACATGTTCGCGGACTGGTCGTGGCGGCTGTGGTACAAGAAGCTGCTGGACAACTCGGACAAGGCGATGGCCGCGCTGATGAACCGCGAGGTCACGCCGGACGGGTGGAGCAAGCAGATGCAGAATTACGCCGACGAGACCGCGAAGGATCCGTCGATCAAGAAGTTCCACGTCTGATGCACCACGGGAAGTACCGCTTCATCGTCGGCCTGCTGCTGGTCCCGCTGGCGGTCTACGCGGTGTTCGTGATCTCGCCGTACGTGCAGGCGTTCCCGATCGCGTTCACCAACTGGGAGGGGCTGTCGGCGAGCTACGACTACATCGGGTTCGGGAACTTCGTCACGCTGTTCCACGACTCGGTGTTCTGGGTGGCGTTGCGGCACAACCTGTTCCTGCTGGTGTCGTTGCCGATCATCATCGTGACGTTGTCGCTGTTCTTCTCGGCCGCCCTGAACTACCGCGGCGGCGTACCGGGTGCGCGGATCTACAAGGTCGTGTACTTCTTCCCCGGCGTACTGTCGATCGCGATCGTCGGTGTGCTCTGGCAGTTCGTCTTCGAGCCGCGGAACGGGCTGCTGAACGGGTTCCTGCGGGCGATCGGCCTGGACAGCCTCGCGCGGCTCTGGCTCGGTGACGGGAAGACCGCGCTCGGCTCGATCATGGCCGTCGTGGTGTGGGGCGGCGTCGGGTTCTACGTCGTACTGTTCACGGCCGCGATGGCGGCGATCCCCAAGGAACTGTACGAGGCAGCCCTGCTCGACGGAGCCGGCGCGATGCAGACGTTCTTCCGGGTGACGTTGCCGTTGATCTGGAACACGGTGCAGACGGCGCTCGCGTTCCAGGTGATCGGTGCGCTGGACATGTTCGCGCTGGTGAAGATCCTGTCGGTCGGCCCGGGCGGTCCGGACGACGCCACCCAGGTGATCTCGCTGTACATGTACACGAACGCGTTCTCGTACGGGAAGTTCGGCTATGCGTCCGCGATCGGAGTCACGTTGTTCCTGATCAACATGATCCTGACCCTGCTCACGTTCCGGCTGACCCGCCGCGAGCGGGTCGAGTACTGAGGGGGCACGATGGCTCTTTTGACGTCTCCTTCCCGGTCGACCGCTCCCGCCGTACCTCCGTCGCCTGGCCCGGTCCGGAGCGCCGTCGGCTCGCGGGTGCTCGGCGGGGTGTCACAGGGGTTCCTGCTGGTGTGGGGCGCGATGGTCGTGTTCCCGTTGCTGTGGGCGGTGCTCAGTTCGTTCAAGTCGGACCAGGACATCTTCACCAGCCCGTGGAGCATGCCGTCGCGCTGGCGGTGGGACAACTTCTCCCGCGCGTGGAACGAGTCGCACATCGGCTCGTACTTCTTCAACAGCGTCGTCGTCGTGTGCTGCGGAGTCGTACTGACGTTGCTGTTGTCGTCAGCGGTCGCTTACGTGCTGGCGCGGTTCGAGTTCCCGGGTTCGCGGGTGCTGTACTACGTGTTCGTGGCCGGGATGGTGTTCCCCGGGTTCCTGGCGTTGGTGCCGCTGTTCTTCGTCGTACAGAATCTGGGGCTGCTGAACACGTACCTCGGGTTGATCCTGGTGTACGCCGCGCACGGGATGTCGTTCTCGGTGTTCTTCCTGACGGCTTTCTTCAAGACGCAGTCGAAGGAGCTTGCCGAGGCGGGACTTGTGGACGGGTGTTCTCATTGGGGTGTGCTCTTTCGCATCATGCTGCCGCTCGCCCGGCCCGGTCTGGTCAGTATCGGCATTTTCCAGTTCCTCGGGATGTGGAACGAGTACCTGCTGCCGCTGGTGCTGAACACCGACGAGAAGCGGTACCTGGTCACCCAGGGACTGGCGAACATCGCGGTCACCCAGGGCTATCACAGCGACTTCTCAGGATTGTTCGCCGGACTGACCATCTCGATAATTCCGGTCCTGGCCGTATATCTTGGATTCCATCGACAGATCAGCGCCGGTATGACCGCGGGAGCCCTCAAGTGACCGAACTCCTCCTGGCAGCGAAGTCCCTGGACGTCACTCCACCGCCCGGTCATCGGCTCGACGGGTACGCCGCCCGCGCTGGAGTCTCCACCGGTACTGCGGACCCGTTGAACGCGAGCCTGATCTGGCTGTCGAGCACCGACGACCCGGGTGTCCTGTGGCTGACGCTGGACGCGATCGCCGTCGGTTGCGAGCTCGTTTCCGAACTCGCCGCGGCGGCCGGCGCAGCTGCCGGGATCCCGCCGTCGCATGTCGTGGTGTCGGCGTCGCACACGCACTCGGGACCGTCCGGCTGGACCGGCGAGATCCATCCGGTCATCCCCGCTGCCCGCGAGCGGGACCTGGTCGACGCGCTGCTCGGGGCGGTGGGTTCGGTCCGGCTGGAGCGGCAGCCGGTGACCGCGTCATGGCGATCCGTCGAGGTGGTCGGCGTCGGCACCAACCGGCACCGCCGCAACGGGCCGCACGACAACACCGCCGGGATCCTCGCGTTGCACTCGCTGTCGGGTTCCCTCGAAGCGGTGCTGCTGGACTTCGCGTGCCACCCGACGACGTACGGCCCGGAGAACCTGAAGTACTCCGCCGACTGGCCGGGCGCCGCCCGCGCCGCGCTGGCCCCCGCCGTCGTCGGGTTCCTCCAAGGCGCGGCCGGCGACGTCAGCCCACGCTTCACCCGCCAGGGTCGCGGAGCCGCAGAGATCACCCGTCTCGGCTCCCTGCTGGCCGGCCGGGTCCGGGAAGCCCTCGCCCACCCCGGCCTCGAGCTACCACAGTCACCACCGGCAATCCGCCGTACGACGCTCACCCTCCCGGTCCGCAACATCCCACCCGCCGCCGAAGTCGAAAAGGTCGTCTCCGCCGCCGCAAGCCACGTCCACGGCACCGACGACCCCTCCGGCCGAATCTCCCAAACCCGCCTCGACGGCGCCCGCGGCCAAGCCCTGATGGCAGCCGCCGCCCTCCCCCCAACCTTCGACCTCTCGATCAGCGCCGTCACCATGGGCGACGTCTGCTGGATCAACCTCCCGGTCGAACTCTTCGCCGTCCACGGCGCCTGCCTCCAGTCCGACAGCACCCACCCCATCACCCGAGTCATCGGCTACACCGACGGCTACTACGGCTACGTAGTAGACCCCGCAGCCGCCGAAGCCGGCACCTACGAAGCCCTCATCACCTTCTTCGACCAACCCACCACCAACCAACTAATCACCCAAACCGCCCTCTTCGCGAACAGCTAGGCCTGGATCCGTGGACAGCAAGGTGCCGCCGCTGAACCGAAGCCGCCCGACTCACCTTGCAGTGGACACCATTTGAGAGGTTCACCCATCACATTGCCCCTTCACCCATGGTGTGCAGGCGGTGAACGGGCAATGTCAAAGGTGAACCCTTGAAATGGGGCGGCACCCACAGTCGACAACTCCCGGCACTGCCGCGTGATCATTGCCCTAGGCATCGATATCCGCACTCGAGACCGATCGGAGAAGTGAATGGGCCTCTTACCGTTGATTCTTACCGGTGGGCCTGCGGTCGGGAAGAGCGTGACGGGCCGGGCTCTCGCGGAAGGGCGTGCGAGGTGTGCCTTCGTTGATGTGGATGACGTACGTCAGCTTGTCGTCTCCGGCTCTGCGGCCCCGTGGGAAGGCGGCGAAGGGCGGAACCAGCAAAGGCTCGGTGTGACGAACGCCTGCGGCATGGCTCGCAACCTTCTGGCCGCGGGCATTGAAATTGTCGTTGCTGACGTGCTCACACCCGAGACCTCCGAGTTGTACCGGCGAGAGCTACCCGGGTGCCTGATCGTGCATCTCATGGTGGGCTTGCCGGAGGCCCGGCGGCGGGCGGCTTCGCGCGAGGTTTGGCTCACCGACGACGAGTTCCGAATGCTCCACGAGGCGGACGCCACGAACCCGCCGTACGCCGACCAGCGCATCCAGGTGGACACACTCGACCTGCGGAACCAGCTCGCCGTGGTAGCCAGTCTCTGGAATGAAGGCCGATCTGCTGGATAGCGCGGAGACCAGTGCTCCACGGACACCGCTCCTGAACGCGATAGCCGGTTGTGCTTTGGCCAGACAGAAGGCTGCCGTATTGGCATTCGAATCACCATTCCGAATGCCGACTCGATTGACACTGACTTGCAGGTTCAATCGTGCCCCGGTCTGATACGGACTCAGCTTCGTGATGTGCGGATGGTGCGGGCTGCTTTCTGTAGTTCTGTGAGGGTGGTTCGGACGGCGGTGCGGGCTGTGTGTTCGGGGCGGTGGAGGGCGTCTATGTGGCGGAGGGTGTGGACGCCGCGGAGGGGGTGGAGGGAGACGGTGGGGTGGGGGCGGGCGGTCCAGCGGGGGATCAGGGCCAGGCCGGCGCCGGCGGCTACCAGTTCGGTGACTACCGTGAACTCGTTGACGCGGTGGACCAGGTTGAGGCGGTGGTTGGCGGCGGCGCCGATGGCCTCGATGGTGGCCATCAGGGGGAAGCCGTCATGGACGGTGATCCAGGGTTCGTGGGCGACGTCGCGTGGGGTGAGGGTGCGCTTGGCTGCGAGCGGGTGGTCAGCGGGTACGGCGACATCGAGCGGCTCGCGCAGCAGCGGAGTGACGGCGACCGTACGCGGCCAAGCCTCCGCATGGTCGAGGCGATGGGCCAGGACGATGTCGTACTCGCGGGTCAACGGCGGGAACTCGTCCTGCGGTACGTCCTCGTCGTGCAGGTGCAACTGGGGAGCGGCCTGGAGGAGCAGCGGGAAGAACGTGGCCGCGGCGCTGTGGAAGGCGGCGATGGAGACCGCTCCGTCGGGTTGTTCGATGAACTCGTCGACGGCGTGCCGCGCCCGGGCCAGCGCGGACTCGACATCCGCCGCGGCACTCGCGAGCGCCTGGCCTGCGGCGGTGAGTACGACTCGGCGCCCCGAGCGTTCGGTCAGCGGGACCGGCATCGAACGCTGCAGCAACCGCAACTGCTGCGACACCGCCGACGGGGTCACCAGCAGCGCCTCGGCCGCGGCCGTCACACTGCCGAGCTCACCGACTTCCCGAAGTACCCGCAACTGCCGCTCGTCCACAAGAACACTGTAGGCCAGCTACAACCTTGTTGAAGAACTTCGGTCTTGGCTACAACATCGGAATCGGTCACCGTTGGACCCGTGCCCGGATCCCGCCGAATCGACCTCGTCCTGCTGATGGTCGCGATCGTCTGGGGCTCGAGCTACCTCGTGGCGAAGACCGCGACCGCCGCCCTCCCCGTACTCGCCGTGCTGTTCCTCCGTTACGCCATCTCCACCCTGGCCCTGCTCCCCGCGGTACGACGCGCCAACCGCGCCGAGCTCCGCACCGGTTTCCTGCTCGGCCTCACCCAAGCCGCCGTGCTGATCCTCGAGACGTACGGCGTCACGCACACCACCGCCGCGAACGCCGGCCTGATCATCAGCCTCACCCTGGTCCTCACGCCGCTGATGGACCGCCGCCGGATGCCGCCGAGGTTCTACCTTGCCGCCGCGAGCTGCGTACTCGCGGTCGGCCTGCTGATGTCCGGCAACGGCCTGCACCGCCTCGGCGTCGGCGACCTCCTGATGCTCGCGGCCGCCGTCGTACGCGCCGGCCATGTCGCGCTCGTCGGCCGCCTCGCCCACGACGTACGCCCGCTCCAACTGACCGCGATCCAGTCCCTCGTCGGTACGGCGCTCTTCGTCGTACCCGCCGTACTGCACCTGCCAACCGCCCCGTCGACGTGGCTGCAAGTGACCTACCTAGCCCTGTTCTGCAGCGTCTTCGCGTTCCTCGCGCAGACCTGGGCGGTGCAGCGTACGTCGGCCAGCCGCGCCAGTCTGTTGCTCGGCACCGAGCCGATCTGGGCCGTTGCCATCGGCATCGGCCTCGGCGACGAACGGCTGACCGTACCGGCCGCGCTCGGCGCCGTACTCATGCTCGCCGGCACCACGTGGGGCCAATCCATCGAACGCCGCCACCGGGAGTCCCCATGCCTGACACCTACGACCGTCTGATCACCCTGCTCGAAGACGTCCCGTACAAGCTGATCGACCACGCCCCCGACGGCACCACCGAGACGGTCAGTGCACTCCGCGGTCACCCGGTCGCGCAAGCCGCCAAGTGCATCATCCTGCTGGTCAAGCCCGACAAGCGCACGACGAAGTACGTGCTGGCCGTCGTCCCCGGCGACCGGCGCGTCGACCTCGACGCGGTCAAGCAGCTGTACGCCGCCCGGTACGTCGGATTCGCCGACGCCGCGACGGCCGAGCGTCTCGCCCGGACGGTTCCGGGTACCGTCCTGCCATTCAGTCTCGACCCGGAGCTCGAACTGATCGCGGACCCGGCCGTCGTCGCCTCGCCGGAGCTGTACTTCAACGCCGCCCGCCTCGACCGCTCGGTGATGATCTCCGGCCCGGACTACGCCGCGCTCGCGAACCCGCGGGTCGAACCGATCACGCCCCAGTGACGCCGTCGACACATTAACGGGTCCACTTCTGGCCGTCAGAGCCGTTGCAGGTCGCCGTGACGACCGCTGCGCCGTTGCCGGTGCCTGTTGCGGTCAGGCAGCGCGTCGGGTCGGCCACGCTGGTCACGGTCTGGTCTTCGTTGACCTCCCACGCCTGGTTGGTCGCTCCTGTGCAGTTCTCGATGGTTACGGAGCTCCCGGCCGTCATGCACTTGTCGGCGTACACCGTGAGCTGCTTGGTGGTCGTGTAGTTCCAGGACTGGTTGCCACCGTTGTTGCAGTCCCACAGGTCCAGCGACGTACCAGGTGCCGTTGAGGACCCTGGTACGTCGGTGCACCGGCCGCTCGCGACTCCACGCAGCGGCTGGCCCGGCGGGGACGGCGGCAGCGTGTTGGTCGGCTCGTCCTTCAGCAGGCGCCAGCCCCACCACAGCTGGTCCAGTCCGCTCCTGCTGTTGACCTGCAGATCGGCCGGGCCTACCTGGGTCGTCATCGAGTAGGAGTCGCCGGTACGCAGCCCCGGCCAGTACACGATGCCCATCTTGTTCTCACGGGCGACCTGGGTGAGCGCGGCGAGGTACGACGTGTACACGTTGCCCTCGTGGTTGCCGTAGTTCAGCCCGATCGTCATCGGCGACCCGGCCTCGTCGATGATCGTCCGCGACCCGTACGACCCGATCCGGGGCCGCAGGTTCGCCAGCCACGCCGCCTCGGTGGTGTCGGAGGCCCAGAACCCGTAGAAGTGCAGCGAGAGGAGCGTTCCCTGCAGCTCCGGCGCCGCGCCGACCCCGGTCACGTTGTCGTTGTACCCGGTGCCGGAGATGACGATCCGGCTCCGCGGTACGTCGCTGTGCCGGGCGATCCAGGCCGACGTCAGCGAGACCCAGTCGGTCAGCGTGTACCCGAACGGCTCGTTCATCGGCTCGAAGTACACGTGCGGGTTCTTGGCGTACGCCTTGACCACGGTGTCCCACATCGCCGCGTACGCCGCGGTGTCGTCGACCCGCCCGTCCTTGGCGTTGTCGGCCTCCCAGTAGCTGAGGATGACGTTGAACCCGCGCTCGACGGCAGCGTCGATCGCCCCGCGGTAGGACCTCCACCAGGCAGTCCCCACGCTCGACGGGTTGATCGGCAGCCGGACCGTGTTCGCCTTGAGCTCCTTGCGGAACTCGCCGACGATCCCGTCCGCCTTGCGGTACGTCGTCGCGTAGTTGTCCGCCGTACTGAGGCCGGACGGGACCACCGCGTCGTGGGCGTAGTTGTCCCGCGGGTCGGCCCAGTTCACCCCGCGGAACGCGCCGGTGTTCGCGGGCAGCGGTGCCGCCGAGGTCGGAGGGGCAGTGAGCGTGGTGACGGCGGCGGCGACCGAGAGCATCGCGGCGGCGATCCTGCGGGCTGATCTCATGCCGCCGATGTTCACGCAAACATTACCCCTCGTCAATGCCTCGACGCCCACTAAGAAGTGCTGGGGGAGGAGCTACAGCACCAGTTCCGGCTGCAGCTTCTTGGCCGGCCAGACCCGCTGCTTGCGGGCGGCCAGGGTGGAGGCGGCGATCCCCACCACGAACCACGCGGCCAGCGCGAGCAGGTCCCGCCCGAGCGAGGCGCCGGGCCCGCCGTACATCAGGTGCCGGACGCCATCGATCGCGTAGCTCATCGGCAGCGCGTGGTGGAAGAAGTACAGCGGCTCCGGGATCGTCTGCCACGGGAACGTACCGCCGGCGCTGACCAGCTGGACCACCATCAGCACCAGGCCGAGGAACTTACCCACCGCACCGAACCACGCCGACAGCGCGTGCAGGATCGCGACGAAGGTCAACGACGTCAGGATCAGGAATCCGACCGTCAGCCACGGATGTGCCGCGTCGATCCCGAGGCCGAGTACGACGGCCACGAACACCAGCGTCGCCTGCACCGCGCCGAAGAGGGCCGGAGGCAACCAACCGCCGAGAGCCACCCGGAACGGCGACTGCAGTGCGGCCAGCGCCCGTGGGGACAGCGGCCGGACCAGCAGGAACAGGACGTACGCCCCGATCCAGCAGGCGAGGCTGAGGAAGAACGGCGCCAGGCCGGCGCCGTAGCTGGCCGCCGTGGCCTGAGAGACGTTCTGCAGCGTCACAGGGGCACCCAGCGTCTCCGCGACTGCCTTGCGCTGGTCAGCGGTCGGGTTGGGGATCTGCTTCACGCCGTTCTGCAGACCGGTGCTCAGCTGGGTCGCACCGGTCTTCAGCTGACCCATACCGGTCGCAAGACTGTTCACACCGGTCAGCAACTGGCCCTGGCCGGCCACGGCCTGCTTCTCACCGGCAGCAAGCTTCTGTGCACCGGTCTGCAGGGTGCCGAGCCCGGTCTTCAGCTGGGAGGCGCCTGTGTTGAGCTGGTGCGCGCCGGTGGCCGCAGTACTGATTCCGCTGGTCAGCGCGGGCGTAGCGTTTGCCAGCTCGGACGCACCGTCCGATACCTTCCGTGCACCGGTTGCAAGCTGGTTGAGCTGCTTGGACGTCGACTGGATCTTCGTGTTCGCCTGTACGACGGGGCCGCGCAGCTTCGCGGTCTCCTGGAGAATCACCCGGATCTGGTGCTGGCTGAGGCCCTGCTCCTTCAGCTTCGCGGCCAGCTGGGCGTCGAATGTCTTCAGGTCCTGGACCAGCGTGCTGGACGCGGTCGCCACCTGCTTTCCGACACCGGCGATCTTCTCGTTGCCGTCGGCAACCTGGCCCGCGCCGTCGGCCAGCTGCTTGGTCTGCTTCGGCAGCGAAGCAGTCTTGTCCTTCAATGTCCCTAGGCCGCTGTCGAGCTGCGAGGCACCAGTCGCGAGCGACGATGCGCCCTGCGAAGCCTGGGTTGCACCAGTCGCCAGCTGCGTCGCGCCGGTCGACAGTTGCTGCTGTGCGGTGTTGAGCTGCGTGGCGCCGGTCTGCAGCTTCGTGACACCAGTCCCGGCGGACGTCAGCCCGGCCTGCAGCTGGGCGGCACCGGAGGCCGCAGTACTGATCTGCTTGTGGATGGTGTTGTAGCCGGCCAGCAGCTGCGACGCGGCCGTCTCACTCACCTGCGACGCGACCGTCTTCGTCACCTGCGCGACGACCTGGTTGGCGATCGTGTGGGCGATGTAGTTGTTGGCGTCGTTCGTCAGCAGCTCCAGCTGCGCCTGCCGCGGCTTGAAGTCCGCACTGGATGCCAGGTCGCCCGAGAACGACTTGGGCAGCACCAGCGCGAACTCGTACTTCCCCTCCGAAACGCCCTGCGTCGCGTCCGCCCGGTCCACCTGGTGCCAGTCGAAGCTCTTCGACTTCACGAGCTCGTCCGCGACCTGCGGTCCGACGTTGAGCTTCTCGCCGGTCGCCAGCGTCGTACCTTGGTCCTCGACGACAACTGCGGTCGGGATCTTGTTGAGCCGGCCGTACGGGTCGTGGTTCGCGTAGAGATACAGGCCGCCGTACAGCACCGGCACCAGCAGCAGCGCGACCACGGCCAGCTTGGGCAGCCGCCCGGCCGTCAGGCGCCGCAACTCACTCAGGGCCATCCGCAGCGCGGTCACGCCTCTGTCTCCTCTTCCTCTTCATCTTCAATTGCAGTCACGGGCTCGACAGGAGCTGTCGGAGCGACCTGCACGGGGTCGGGCTGATCCGTCTCGCCCATGCGGGCGGCCTTGATGTCGAGCAACCGCGCTGACGCGTCAGCACACGTGATGATCACGCCGTACCCGTCTGCCGCCAGCCCGCGCCCCAGCTCGTACCAGCCATGCGGATCGCCACCGTGTCGATCCGGCATGGTCAGAATGACCACCTGTACGTCGGGACGCGCAACGGTGAGCTCCGCGAGGAGTCTTGTCCGTACGGCGACCGGCAGGTGCTCGAACCGCTTGTCGGCGTGCTCCGCGGCGTCATGCTCGTTCAACCACTCGAGCACCGCCTTACGCCCGGCCTTGCGACCGGCGATCGCGAGCTCCTCGCCGACAACCGTCTGAACCGGCAGGGCGTCGTCGGGCTCGGTGATGCCGGGGGCGTCGACCACGGCGACCCGTCGCCGCAGCAAGGCGAGGTCGGCCTTGCCGTCGAACCGGACCGTGCCGGTGTCTGGCTTCAGCCGACCGGACAGCCCCAGCGCCGCGGCTACGTGCCCAGGGCCCGGGTAACCGGTTAGCAGCACCACCTGATGATCCGCGACCGACACCGACGTGGCGAGCAGCATCGGTGCGTGCGGACCACGCACACTGATCCCGACGGCCTCGAGCTCCATCCTGCATCCCCGTTCAATACGGTTGTGTATTCAATACAGAACTGTATCCTACTCCTATGGAACCTCCCAAGCGCCGCCGTTCGAACACGCGGGCCCGTCTTCTCGAAGGCGCCCTCGAGGTGTTCGCCGAGCGCGGGTTCCACGGCGCGTCGGTGGAGGACATCTGCGAGCGCGCCGGGTTCACCCGCGGCGCCTTCTACTCGAACTTCGGCTCCAAGGACGAGCTGGTGCTCGCGCTGTTCCAGGCCACCACCGACCGGCTGCTGGAGCAGATCGAGGCGCTGCTGCCGGAGCTCGCGAGCCAGCCCGGCTCGTTGCTCGACGCCGTCCTCGGACTGCTCGACGAGACCGCGCCGGACCAGCGCCAATGGCACCTGATCTCGGCCGAGTTCACGCTGCACGCACTGCGCGACCCGGACGCGGCGGAGGCGCTGAACAAGCAGCGCGCGATGTTCCGCGAGAGCCTGACGCGGTTGGTCGAGCAGATCACCGAGACGAGTGGCCTCGAGCTGACCGTCCCGGCGGAGCAGTTCGTCCGGATGGTCATCGCCGTACACGAAGGGGCTCGGTCGCAGAGCCTGCTCGAGCCGGACGAGGTGCCGGCCGGGACGCTGGAGCACACGTTCCTGCCGATGGTGCTGGAGGCGGTCAGCCGACCTTCACGCTGACCGTGTGCAGGCCGGTCGCGCCGTTCGGAGCGGGTGGTGCGGACGACTCGACCTGCGGATTGCCCTGCGCGTCGAACGCCCGTACCTGCAGCAGATGCGTGCCGTGCGGCGCGTTCCACGTCCAGTGCCACTGCCGCCAGGTGTCCACCGACGGGTCCGCGGCCAGCGTCGCTTGTTGCCAAGGGCCCCCATCTACCCGGACCTCGACCTTGGACACGCCGACGTGCTGGTCCCAGGCCACACCGGCCACCGTCACCGGTCCGGGTGTGACCTTCTTGTTCTGCGGGGTGTCGATCCGCGACGACAGCTTGATCGGCCCGAGCGCCGACCACCCGCGCGGCGTCCAGTACCCCTCGAACTGGTCGAACCGCGTCACCTCGATGTCGACCAGCCACTTCGTCGCCGACACGTAGCCGTACAGCCCGGGTACGACGATCCGCACCGGGAAGCCGTGTTCCACCGGCAGCGGCTCGCCGTTCATCGCGAACGCCAGCATCGCCTGGCGGTCGTCGAGCAGCGTCGGAAGCGGCGTACCGGCGGTGAAGCCGTCCTTCGACGTCGACTTGATCGCGTCCGCGTCCTTCGACGGCCCCGCCTCCTGGAGCAGGTCCTTCAGCACGACACCCGACCAGAGCGCGTTGCCGATCAGGTCGCCGCCGACCTCGTTGCTCACGCAGGTGAGCGTGACCCACTTGTGGATGACCTGGCGTTTCAGCAGGTCGTCGAAGTTGAGGTTGAGCTCGCGGTCGACCATGCCGTGGATCCGCAACTTCCAGTCCGCGGGCACGATCTGCGGTACCGAGAGGGCGGTGTCGATGCGGTAGAAGTCCGCGTTCGCGGTGCCCCACGGTACGGCGCCGTCCGCCTGGACGCCGGCCGGCGGTGCCAGGGACGGCGGCTGCGGGAGCTTGAGCTGCTTGCGGGCGTCGGCGACCGCGGCGCGGTTCCCGCCGACGACCTTGCCGAGTACGGCGATCGCGGCGGAACCGAGGGCCACGCCCGCGGACAGCTGCAGGAACCCACGGCGGCTGACGGCGTCGTCCGGGCCGTGCCTGTCGATCGAAGAGGCCAGCAGGGGTTCCAAACGTCGGCTGAACAGGCGCAGTACGAGCAACGCAGTGACGCCGGCGAGCATCGACGG
The DNA here is from genome assembly GCF_017876295.1 of Kribbella aluminosa. NCBI lineage: Bacteria > Bacillati > Actinomycetota > Actinomycetes > Propionibacteriales > Kribbellaceae > Kribbella > Kribbella aluminosa. The sequence goes on from NZ_JAGINT010000002.1 coordinate 696,656, forward strand.
GAGGAATCCGGTCTGCCCGGAGTCCGCGCGGGTGTACGCGGCCGCGACGGCGGCCCCGCTGAGCGCGATCGTGATCAGCGCGCCGGCCCAGTACCGGCGTACGGAGAGAATCCCTCCGACTGCGGCGAGCACCGCGATCACCAGCAGGATCCCGATCCGGAGTGCCGTCTTGTCATGGGTCCCGAACCAGGAGATCGCCAGGTCCTTCAGCCACGGCGGCACCCGATCGATGAACGCCGACCCGATCGCCACCACCGGCGTCTGCGGCGTACCCACCACGGCCGCGACCACGCTGCCGACCGCGAGCCCCGCCAAGGCCGCCAGCACCCCGCCCAGAGCGCCCCGCCACCACAAACCCCGTCGCTGGTTCACTTCTCAACAATTGCGCGATGGGGCGCCCGACACCAGTCGAGCGCCCCATCCGTTAGTCGCGGGTAATGCGATTGGTGAAGTTGTGGTGCTGGTCAGATCCGGTCGGGCGTGATCGGCCCCAGGCCCGGGCGGCCGTTCGGCCACCGACGGGCGTTGTCCCGGACCCGGCGGAGCTTGCCGAGTACGACGTCCTGCTCGTCCGCCAACTGGGACATCCAGAGGCTGTCGATCTCGAGCAGGTGATCCGGCAGTGCGTCACGCAGCCGCCGCTTCCCCTCCTCGGTCAGGACGGCGAACGAGCCGCGGGCATCGTCGGGACAGGGCTCCCGGCGGACGAGGCCGAGGTTCTCGGCTCGGTCCACCAGACGGGTAATGCCACCAGTGGTGACGGTCAGCTCCCTGGCAAGGGAGGTCAGACGCTGCTTCTCCCCGTTGCTACGGGCCAGCCGTAGCAACAGTTCGAACATTGCCATTTGCAGTCCACTGCGCTTCAAGGAATGGCGCATCAGGTGATCCAGCTCAGCTGCTGCTTCTCGCAGCAGCCCGTAGGCCGTCAGCACGTCGCTTTCCCAGGGTTCGGCGGCGCGAGTGGGTTCTGCATCGGCGAGCGCTAGGGGCGAGCAAAGCGAAGGCGCGATGGTCATGCGCGGACTCTATTAGCTGACCAGTTCACTTCGCTACACGGGGTGACCTTTCGGCTACAGATCGACCCAGAACCGCAAACCTCCTGAGCGTAACGGACACCCAGAACCAGATCCGGTCTAGAACGGTGAAATTCGTACTGCGGCGGCGCCGGAACGGTGGCAGGATGACCGGACGCGCTCGCTGGGGAGGGTACGCATGGCGGTGATCGAGGCGGTCGAGCTGGTCAAGGAGTTCAGCCGGCCCGCGGTACTCCCGGGCCGCCTGCCGCGCCCGCGAGCGCTGTTCAGCACCAAACGCGACATCACCCGCGCGGTGAACGGCGTGAACTTCGAGGTCGAGCCCGGCGAACTCGTCGGGTACCTCGGCCCGAACGGCGCCGGCAAGTCGACGACCATCAAGATGCTGACCGGGATCCTCACCCCGACGTCCGGCGTCTGCCGGGTCGCAGGGCTGGAGCCGTCCCGGGACCGCGCCCGGAACGCCCGCAACATCGGCGTGGTGTTCGGTCAGCGGACGCAGCTCTGGTACGACCTCCCACTCCGCGACTCGTTCGAAGTACTGGCGGACCTGTACAACCTGGACCGGGCGACGTATCGCAAGGTGTCGGCCTGTTCACCGAGCTGCTCGACCTGTCGGACTTCCTGGAGACACCGGTGCGCTCGCTGTCGCTCGGCCAGCGGATGCGTGGCGACCTGGTCGCCGCGATGCTGCACGAACCGTCGATCCTGTTCCTCGACGAGCCGACGGTCGGGCTGGACGTGGTCGCCAAGGCGCGGCTGACCGAGTTCATCGCGGAGACCAACCGGACCGCGGGCACGACCGTTGTGCTGACCACCCACGACATGGACGACGTCGAGCGGCTCTGCCAGCGGATCATCGTGATCGACTCCGGCACCGTCCTGTACGACGGGGACCTGTCGCGGCTGAAAGAACGCTTCATGCCGTACCGGCTCCTCGTCCTCACGCTGGCCGAGCGCAGCATCCGCCGGGTCGCGGACATCCCGTTCGCGACCGAGGTCGACTCCGCCGCGGTCGGCACCGTGCTGGCGTACCCGGACCGCAGCGTCGTACTGCGCTTCGACCCGCGGGAGATCACCACCCCCGAGCTGATCGCCCGGGTGTCGCAGGTCTACCAGGTCGACGAGCTGTCGATCGTCGATCCACGCCTGACGGACGTGATCTCCCAGCTGTACGACGGACTGCTCACGTGAGTACGGCGGAGCAGGCGGCGCGGATCAGGGCGTTCCGGGGCATGACCCGGGCCGGGACGCGATCCCTCCTGATCTACCGCGGCGATCTGCTCACCGGCGCGGTGACGCTGGTGATCCAGGTGGTGCTGGCGATCGCGGTCTGGCGGATCGTGTACGGCGACCGGGGGCCGGTCGCCGGTGTGGACGTGCATACGGCGGTCGCGTACGCGGCGATCGCGGCGTGTCTGCAGTCGGTGCTCCTTCCGTGGCAGTTCTCGTCGTTGCCGATGCGGATCCGGAACGGCCAGATCGCGACCGACCTCACCCGGCCGCTCGGCCTGATGTGGCAGGTCCTCGGCCAGAACTTCGGCGTACTGCTCGGCCGGCTGCCGCTCGGCGCGATCGGGCTCGCGGTTGCGGGCGTGATCGGTGCGCTGGTGCTGCCGCCGAGCGGGGGCGCGTTCCTCCTTTCGCTGGTGGCGACGGTGGCCGGCGTCCTGGTGGCGATGTTGTGCAACCTGATCGTGTCGATGGTGACGTTCTGGACGTTCGAGGTCGGCGGGCCGCTGATCGTGTACCGGTTCGGGAGCGCGTTCCTCTCCGGCTCGCTGATCCCGTTGTGGTTCATGCCGGGCTGGCTGCGGTCGTCGGTCGAGTGGCTGCCGTTCCAGGCGCAGGTCTACACCCCGGTGTCGATCTACCTCGGCCGGCTGCGGGGCGGCGAGGCGCTGGCGCTGGTCGGCGTACAGCTGCTGTGGGTCGTCGTACTTGCGGTCCTCCTCGAGCTGGTGTGGCGACGCGCGCGGCACAAGGTGGTGGTGCAGGGTGGCTGAGCCGTCGTGGCTCCGGCAGTACCTGATCCTCGAGCGTGCGGCGCTGCGGGCGCAGTTGCAGTACCGCGTGAACTTCTGGACGACGCTGATGGGCGGCGTCGCCTTTCAGGGCACGCAGCTGCTGTTCCTCGGCGTCCTTCTCGGAAAGTTCGGTGTGATCGCGGGCTGGGGTTTCCCCGAGGTCGCCTTCGTGTTCGCGATGCGGCTGGCATCGCACGCGCTGTACGTCGTTCCGTTCGGGGCCTTGATGTTGACCGACGAGATGGTGCGCGACGGCGAGTTCGACCGGGTGCTGTTGCGACCGGTGAACCCGTTCCTGCAGTTGGTCACGCGACGGTTCTCGCTGATGTCGCTCGGCGACGCGCTGCTCGGCGTCGGCGCGCTGGTCATCTTCAGCCGACAGGCACCCGTCGACTGGGACGCGGTCAAGATTGCCTATCTGCTGCTGGCAGTGCTCGGCGGCAGCCTGATCGAGACTGGCATCGCAACCTTCTTCTGCGGACTGTCCTTCGTCGCAACCTCGACGTTCTCCCTCCGGATCTTCGCCGACAGCTCCATCACCCAGTTCTCCGGCTACCCGTTGACCATGTTCGGTCGGCCGGCCTTCTACGCCTTCTGCACCGCCTTCCCGATGGCCTTCATCTCCTTCCTCCCCGCCACCGTCCTCCTGCACCGCACCTCCGACGTCCCGCTCCCCATCTGGCTGACCACCGCCTCCCCCTTGGCCGGCGCCCTCGCTCTGACCCTCGGCTACGCCTTCTTCACCCGGATGATGCCGAAGTACACGAGTCCCGGAAGCTGACTCACCAGTTGCCGCTCGGGCCGGCCCACGCCGGCTCCCGATCCTGCTCCTGCCCCGAGGAGTCGGGCGGCGGCGTCGGTCGCGGTGTGCGCGGGCGCGCGGTGGACGAACTCGACGGCGCCGAGCGAGCCCCCGAACTCCCGCCCGGCCCACCGCCCGCACCCCCGCCGGAGCCCCCGCCCGAGCTGAACGAACTGGTGGGCGTGGCCGCGCCTCCGGCGGACTCGCCCGCGGAGTGCGCGGCCGCTCCGGCAGCGCCACCGGCGGCCTTGCGCGCACCGTTGACCGCCATCGCCGCGCCGGCCAGGGCCGCCCCCGCGGGACCGCCGGCCGCGGCAGCCCCACCGCCGGAAGCACCCGCACCCGCGCCGGCCTTACCGGCCCCCGCGGCGCCGCGACTGCTGGCGATGTTCAGCGCACCGGTGGCCGAGCCACCCGGGTCGACGGCCGCCGTACCCATTCCAGAGCTGCCACCCGCGACGGCCGCCGTGACCGGGACGATGAACCGCAGCAACGCCGGCAGCGCCGCGATCGCCATCAGCAACATCATCAGCCCGGTCGTCGTCTGTACGAACGAGTTGGACGTCGCCGCGGCCTGCATCTCGTCCGTCTTCGCCGCCGTGATGTGCATCTCGTTCATCTTCATCGCCGCTGCGTAGATCAGGGCCGCGGCGGGTTTGTAGGCGATGAAGGCGAGCGACCAGTTGCAGTACTTGCGCAGCCAGTTCCTGCCGACCTCGGTGTTGGTCGCGGAGGCGGCCAGCGGGAACGTGCCGGCCAGCAGAATCAGCAGCGCCGACCGGACCAGCATCAGCGCCACCTGGACCACACCGGCGATCACCACGATGACGCCGGCGAACATCAGGATCAGCCCGGACACGTTGTCGCCGAGCGAAGCCTTGAAGACCATGGCGACCAGCATCGGGCCGATCTTCGACTGGTCCGGCTGCACCTGCTGGATGATCCTGACCGCCAGCTGGTCCGAATACGTGATCAGCAGCTGCATCGTCGCCGTACCGGCCGCGCTCACCACCACGAAGGTCAAGATTGCCTGCAGCAACGACCTGAGCGGCTCGGCGCGCTGCTCCCAGGCGGTCCGGATCGCCGCGACCAGGATCGCGAGCGTGAACAGCGCCATCGAGATCCCGAGGACGTTGTCCTGCAGGTACTGCACGATCTCGGTGTTCCTGGGGGCACCGGTGTCGGCGCCGTAGGCGATCTCCGGTGTCGGGGACTTGATCCAGAAGGTCGCGACCGCGTTCATCGCCTCGCTCGCGCTCTTGCTGATCGCGTCGGTGAGTTGGCTGAGAGCCGAGTTGGCCGCGTTCATGAGGCCTTCACCGATGTGACAGGTCACGTTGGTCGGTCCGCACATCAGACACCACTCCAAGCCACGAAGTCCCCGAGCCCGCGGACCTGGGAGAACGGCGCGCCGACCGCTGCACCCGGCTGTGGTGGCTGGACCCGCCAGTCTCCGCCGTGCCAGACGAGCGTCAGGGTGGCGCTCATGTACTGTCCTTCGACCGGGAGTGCGAGCGTGATCGTCGCGCGGTCCCGGCCGGCGTCGAGGATCCGGTACCCGGCGATCTGGGTTGCTTCCGAATCGTCCGACGAGCTTTCCCGCCGGAGCGCCGCGATCAGGGCGTCGGTGTCCGGTCCCGGCAGCATCAGCTTCCGGACCGTGGGGATGGCCTGACGCACGTCGGCGAGGGCTGCCAGGGCGTTGTACGCCGCGTACACCGCGCCGGTCGGCGAGTGCGCGAAGCACCGGCGGAACCCGTCGCTGTCGGTCTTAGCCGGACCGAACCTGGCCGACTGCGGTACGACGACCCGGCGGCTGACCTCCCACCGATCCACGGAGGGCGCCGTACTCGGCATCCCTTGATCCCCATCCCCCAGCCCACAACCACCAGCCCCACCACCAGCCCCATCCCCGGCTCCGGTCCCACTCCCGGCTCCGGTCCCAGTCCCAGTCCCGGTTCCGGCTCCAGTCCCGGTTCCGGCTCCAGTCCCGGTTCCGGCTCCAGTCCCGGTTCCAGTCCCGGTTCCGTTCCGGCCGGGGCCGGGCGCGTTCGGTCCGGGCGGCGTGGCGCCGGACGCCGAGGTGGGTCCCGCCGAACCCGCTTGCCCGGCCGACACCTCCGACCGCACCGCCGCGGAGTGACCCGAGGATCCGCTGGTCGCGATCAACGTGACCCCGCAGGCGACGATCGCCCCCACGACAATGCACGCCGCGACAAACCCCGGTCCGTACGGCGACCTGTCCTCGCTCTTGTCCATCCCACTCCCCGATCTCTCAGCCGGAACCTCGCCTCCCAAGGCTGACAAAAATCGGAACCCCGCCGCAGAAGTTATCCACAGGCCCGCGAAGCAGCACTGCTCAGACCGAACTGAGAGCGGTTTCCCCAGAGTTTTCCACAGCTGTGGATCCGAGCGGTTACTTGAGGAGCAGCGCCTCAGAGCCGACTGGCTTGTAGCCGGCCGCCAGGAACGTGCGAAGGGAGGCGGCGTTGCCGGGGGTGATCTGGGCCCAGACGGCGGAGTCGGGCGGGATCAGGGCTCGGGCCGCCAGCGCGAGGCGGCGGCCGTGGCCTTGCCGGCGGGCGTTCGGGGGTACTTCGATGGCACACTCCAGGCGGTCCGCCAGGCCGCGGCCGGTCAGTACCAGGCCTTCGTCGGCGTCGACGTACACCCGGACGTCGTCGCGGTAGCGCCAGGCTCGGTCGACTCGAGGGTGGTCCAGGTCCTGGAGTTCGGTGAGGCCTGCAGTGGCTGCGGTGCGTTCACCCGGGTCGGTGAGGGCCGGGGCGAGCAGCATCGCGTCGAGTGCGCTGACCCGGCGGCCGGTGAACTCCTCGAGCGCGGACAGGAACGGCGGGTTGGTCGGCGCGCACAGGTCGCCCTCCGGTACCCGCTCCGCGACCCACGCCGGATCGACGTCCGCGGCGATCACGATGTGGCCGGTGAACGACACCACGCACGACTCCCGCTCCGACGGCGGCGGTACGACCGAGACGCCGAGATCCGGGGGCGGGAAGGCGCCACGTTCGGCGGCACGCAGAATGGCAGCAAGAGTTGTCATCAGGAGCATTTCATCAAGAGCATCGTCGCGGAGACCCCGCGGCACGCTCGACCGCCGAGGAGGCAGCACGATGCGCGAACCGCAGCTGGTCACGGCCGAGGGACTGCCCGACCGGGTCACGATCTACGAGGTCGGCCCGCGCGACGGGTTGCAGAACGAGTCGGCGATCGTCGACGTGGCGGTCAAGGCGGAGTTCATCCGGCGCCTGGTCGACGCCGGGCTGACGACGGTCGAAACGACGAGTTTCGTGCACCCGAAGTGGGTCCCGCAGCTGGCCGACGCGGCTGAGCTCCTCGAACAGCTCGATCTGCCCGACGGCGTCCGCGCCCCGGTCCTGGTCCCGAACGAGCGCGGCCTCGACCGCGCGCTGGCGGCCGGCGTCCGGGAGATCGCGATCTTCGCGAGCGCGACCGAGACGTTCGCGACGAAGAACCTGAACTCGACGCTGGACGAGCAGTTCACGATGTTCACACCGACGATCCAGCGGGCGCTCGACGCCGGGCTGACGGTCCGCGGGTACGTGTCGATGTGTTACGGCGACCCGTGGGAGGGCGACGTACCGATCGACCAGGTGGTCAAGGTCGGCGCGCGCCTCGTCGAGCTCGGCTGCCACGAACTCTCCCTGGGTGACACGATCGGCGTCGCCACGCCGGGCCAGGTCACGGCGCTGATCAGGGCCTTCACCGCCGCAGGCGTCCCTGTGGACAAACTCGCGGTCCACTTCCACGACACGTACGGCCAGGCCCTCGCCAACACCGTCACCGCCCTCCGCGAAGGCATCACCACCGTCGACAGCTCCGCCGGCGGCCTCGGTGGCTGTCCGTACGCCGAGAGCGCCACCGGCAACCTCGCCACCGAAGACCTCCTCTGGCAGCTCAACGGCCTCGGCATCCACACCGGCGTGAACCTCGAAAAGCTCGTCACCACGTCCACCTGGATGGCTGGCCAACTGGGCAAACCCTCCCCGAGCCGAGTGGTCCAGGCGCTGGCCGGCTGAAACTGTCGGTGGCGGCGAGCAGACTGGGCGCGTGAGTGCGCAGCGGGTTGAGCTTGGGGAGTTCTTGAAGGCGCGGCGGGCGCGGGTTGCGCCTGAGGACGTCGGCCTGCCCGGGGGTGGGCGGCGGCGGACGCCGGGGCTGCGGCGGGAGGAGTTGGCACAGCTGGCGGGCGTCGGCGTGACTTGGTACACGTGGCTGGAGCAGGGGCGGCCGATCAACGCCAGTGGGCAGGTGCTGGACGCGGTGGCGTCGACGTTGCGGTTGACACCGGTGGAGCGGGAGCACCTGTACCGGCTGGCCGAGGCGACGCCGATGCGGTTGCCGCGGATGACGGACTGCGCGAGTGAGGCGGTGTTCGAGGAGATCGTCGACGGGCTGGATCCGCTGCCGGCGGTGATCACCAACACCCGGTTCGACATCGTCCGGGCGAACCGCGCGTACCACGACCTGTTCCACGACTGGCACCAGCTGCCCTGTATCCATCAGAACCTGCTCTGGTGCATCGTCACCGAGCCGACCGCGCGCGAGCAACTACTCAACTACGACACCGAGGTGCCGTACCTGGTCGGTCGGCTGCGGTCGGCGTACGGCGAGCACGTCGGCGACCCGGACTGGGAGACGGACCTGGCCCGGCTGCGGTCGATCTGCCCCGAGTTCGAGCAGCTATGGTCGCGGCACGAGGTCTCGGCCTGTACGTCGAGGCACCGCCGGATCAACAACCCGCGGGCCGGCGAGCTGAACCTGATCGTCACCGAGCTCGCCGTCTCGGCACACCCCGACCTGGTGCTGTTCGTGGAAACCCCCGCCGACGCGGAAACCCGCGCCAAACTCCCCCTCACCCGGCGGGAGACTGCGAATCAGTCAGCGTGACCCGCGGAAGTCACGGCTCGATCGGTCGGCGGATGCGTCGGACCAGGCTCTTGTCCGCGAACTGACCGACACGGTACGTCGACCAGCCGTCGACGCCGGCGCCCACCGCACCGCCGAGCAGCGGCACCCGCCGGGTGACGGTGATGGCCATCCGCTTGCCGCTGATCCGGCCGATCAGCTCCGCGACGACCTCGCCGGACACCTGCCGGTCGAGCTCCGGGTCGAACACAGGCGCGGTCGCGATCGCCAGCGGGGAGGACACCAGGCTGGACTTCTTCAGCCGCGCGGTCACCCCGTCCTCGCCGAGCAGGCAAGTGATCACCGCCGTCCGGACGCGTGGATCGTCCAGGTCGTACCCGCGCAGATGGGCGATCGCCGCCACCATCCGGCACTGCACGACCGCGAGACCGGTCAGGTTGGCGGGCAGCGCGACCGGTAGCGTCACGAGACCGCCGATGCTGGTCGCGAACCCTTGGACGCCGGCGAGCCGGATGTGCTGGTCGATGACCGCCTCGATCGCGAGCGTCACGTCCCCGCCGCAGCGCTCCAGCTTGTTGTCCGCGATCCGCTCCGCGCCCGGGAACCGCTGGTACCCGTCGATCGCGACCTCGAGGATCTGACGCAACATGCCGCCCGCTGCCGTCGGGGCGAACCGCTGGGCTGCGGGCGCAAGACTACTGGCGACGAACCTGGCTACTCCGGCCACGGTGCTCCTTCCCGCCCGGCCCCACGCGTCAGAACCCGGACGTGCTTCAACTGTACGTGCCTCCCCGCCCATCGCCACTCGGGAGAAACCCTTGATGTCCCCTAGGTGAGAATGGTTGGGTGCCGATCGAACCTGCTCCGACTCAGTGGGAGTTCCCGCCTGTAGGGGTGGCCGGGAGCAGTGACGTGGTTGCGGGGGGTGCCGATCTCGCGCCGGGGACGGTGCTGGCGGCGTACCGGCGGGGGCTGTTCCCGATGCCGGACCATCGCGGCTCGGTGCTCTGGTGGTCGCCGGTCGACCGTGGGGTGATCGACGTCGCCGGGTACCAGCCGTCGCGGTCGCTGCGGCGGGCGCGGGCGAAGTTCGAGATCCGGGTGGACACCGCGTTCGACCAGGTGATCCGCGCGTGTGCGGACCCGCGCCGCCCCGGTTCGTGGATCGACCGCGACATCATCGCGTCGTACACCGAGCTGCACCGGCTCGGCTGGGTGCACTCGGTCGAGGCCTGGAACGGCGACGAACTGGCCGGCGGGTTGTACGGCGTGGCGATCGGCGGGCTGTTCGCGGGCGAGTCGATGTTCCACCACCAGACCGACGGGTCGAAGGCCGCCGTCGCGGGCACGATCGAGCTGCTGAACGACGAGTACGCCGCCGACCGGGTGTTCGACATCCAGTGGGTGACCGACCACCTCGCCACGCTCGGCGCGGCCTCGATCCCGCGCGAGACCTACGTACGACGGGTCGTGCGCGCCGTCGACGTACCGCTGCCGAAGGCCTTCAGCTGAGCCCGACGAACGCCGCCATCTGCCGCGCGGCCGACGCGAAGAACGCGTCCGCCGGATCCATCGACCCGACCAGCTGACCGAACAGCTCGAAGCTGATCATGCCGAACAGCTGCGTCCACACGATCACCGCGCGTACCAGCACCGCCGCCGGAACGTCCGGCGCCAGCGCGAGCAGCACCTCCGTCTGCCGGGCCAACGTGCCCTCGGGCTCCGGTGCATCCCCCGGCACGGACAGTCGTCCGGCCGCCTGCGCCCGCTGCAACAACCCGAGCAGCGCCAGCGGCACCCGCGACGCCGGCTCGACCGTCGTCTGCGGCGCCTGGTACCCGCTGATCGGGGAGCCGTAGATCAGCGCGTACTCCTGTGGATAAGTCCGCGCCCACCCCCGTACGGCGGCGTAGATCGCGAGCCACTCCTCGATCGGATCGTCCCCGGTCGCCGCGCCCTCGGCCGCCTCGCCGAGCGCGTCGTACGCGTCGATGATCAGCGCGGTGAGCAGCTCGTCGCGGCTCGCGAAGTACCGGTACAGCGCCGACGACACCATCCCGAGCTCGCGGGAGATCGCCCGCAGCGAGAGCGCCTCGGCGCCGACGGTCGCCAACTGCTGCCTGGCGACCGTCTTGATCTCGTCGGTCAGCTCGGCCCGGGCACGTTCACGGGCAGTACGTCCGGCGTTCATGTCGCCAGTCTGCCACAAAACCGAGAGCAGTGCTCTTGACAGTGAGCAGCGATCTGATGTTCACTGATCACAACAGAGAGCACCGCTCTCGCCAAGCTGAAGGAACGCCGCCATGACCGAGTACAAGCAGACCTACGACAGCAAGCGCGTGATCACCGACAAAGAGGGCAGCATGCGGGTGTTCAACCGGATCGTCGCGCGGCTGACGAAGCTCGGGCTGAGCCTGATGGGCAGCCGGGTGCTCTCGGTGCAGGGTCGCAAGTCCGGCGAGTGGCGCAGTACGCCGGTGAACCTGCTGGTCATCGACGGGCAGCGGTACCTGGTCGCGCCGCGCGGCCACACCCAGTGGGTGAAGAACCTGCGCGCCAGCGGCACCGGCCGGCTGCAGCTCGGCGGCAAGGTGGAGACGTTCCACGCCGAGGAGCTCGCCGACGCCGACAAGCTGCCCGCGCTGCGGCTCTACCTGAAGAAGTGGGCCTGGGAGGTCGGCGCATTCTTCGGCGGCGACGTCACCAAGAACTCCCCCGACGAGGTGCTGCGGCACATCGCCCCGGGCGTCCCGGTCTTCAAGATCAGCTAGTGGTACGCCGCCGCCTGGATCCGGTACAGCTCGGCGTAGTGCCCGTTGCGGGCCAGCAGCTCCTCGTGGGTCCCGGTCTCGACGACCTGAGCGCCGTCCAGTACGACGATCAGGTCGGCCATCCGGACCGTCGAGAACCGGTGTGAGACCAGGATCGTGATCCGCCCGTCGGTACTGTCCCGCGCCGCAGCGGCGTACCGCTCGAAGAGCGCGTGCTCCGTCTCGGCGTCCAACGCGGCGGTCGGCTCGTCGAGCACCAGCAGCAGCGGCCGGTCCCGCATGAAGCCGCGCGCCAACGCCAGCTTCTGCCACTGCCCGAAGCTGATCTCCGCACCGTCCGGCCAGGTCGCGCCGAGTTGCGTGTCCAGCCCCGACTCCAGCCGCGCCAGCACATCCTCCGCCCCGGCTCGTCCGACGGCAGTCGTCACCGCCGGCACGTCGTCTAGCCGCGGCAGGTCACCCAGCCCGACGCTGTGTGCGGCGCGGAACTCGAACCGGAAGAAGTCCTGGAACGCGCCCGTGATCTTCGCCCGCCACGCCTCCGCCGGGATCCGGTCCAGCGGCCGATCGTCCAGGAACACCCGTCCGGCGGCCGGCTCGTACAGCTTGCAGACCAGCTTCACCAGCGTGGACTTGCCGGCACCGTTCTCGCCCACGACCGCGATCACCTTGCCGGCCGGCAAGTGCAGGTCGACGTTCTCCAGCGCCGGGCGATCCGAACCGGCGTACGAGAACGACACGTTCTCCAACCGGATGCCGTCGACGAGCCGATCCGGCGCGGGCTGATCCGCGCTCTTGTCGAACGACGCCGCGTAGTTCTCCAGCCACACCAGCCGCCGCGACCCGTCCAGCCAGATGCCGCGCAGGAACCCGATCTCGCCGACCGTCGCACCGATGTACGACGACAGCCGCGCACCGGCGGCGAGGATCAGCAACACGTTGCCGACCGATCCGTGCAGCCCCACCGCGACGAACAGCACCGCACCGACGTATGCCGCCCCGAAGACCGCCCAGGCGATCGCGTGCCACACCGCGCTCGTCCAGCGCGCGGCGGCGATCGGCCGGTACCACTGCTCCCACTCGCGGCGCCGGCCCGTGACGAGATCGGGCCCGATGCCGATCACCCGGACCTCCTTGCCCGGTGCAGGAGTGGTCGCGGTCCTGAACAAGTGATCCGCCAGCCGGCTGTGCGCGGCGTACCGCTCCTCGACCTCACGCTCGACGCCGGGACGCCAGCTGGAACTGAGGACGGTCGGTAGTGCGAAGAGCAGGAGCAGCGCGAGCGCCGGGTGGATCGACACGAGCAGAGCGACCGTCACACCCAGCCGCAGGATCCAGCCGCAGGTGGAGAACAGCGACATGTACATGTGGTCCAGCACGAACACCTGCTTGCGCAGCACCGACAGACGGTCAAGGTAGTCGCGCCGCTCGTGGTGCTCGACCGTGGCGACCGACGCCTGCAGCCGGGCGACATGCGCTTCGAGCAGGATCGTCACCCGGTCCCGGAACCGCCGCGAGATCCGCGTCGACAGCGTGCGCAGGAACCACGTCGCCGTCACCGACAACGCCAGCCCACCCGCGGCCAGTAGGGCAGCGCGACGATCGCCGCGCAGTACGCCGTCCGCGAGAATCTTGAGCCACAACGCCAGCAGGGCATCCGGTACGGCGGCGAGCAGCGTCATCGCGAAGGCAGCGACCAGCAGCCACGGCTCGTGCTGGTAGCCGAGCTTGCAGAGCCGCCACATCGCGGGGATCGCCTTGGGCAGGTCGTCAGAGCGTGTCATAGCTCAGCCCCTCCTCGTCGACCTCGGCCGTGAACCGCTGCGCCTGCAGGTCGAACATCGTCCGGTACCGCCCGCCGAGAGCCACCAGCTCGTCGTGGCTGCCGAGCTCCACGACCCGGCCGTGCTCGAGGACGCAGATCCGGTCTGCGTGCCGGACCGTCGAGAACCGGTGCGAGATGAGGATCGTGGTGACGTCCCGGGTCGCGGTCAGGATCCGGTCGAAGATCGCCGCCTCGCCGCGAACGTCCAGCTGTGCGGTCGGCTCGTCGAGCAGTACGAGACCGGCGCCTTGCCGTACTGCGCACAACGCCCGAGCCAGGGCGACCCGCTGCCACTGCCCGCCGGACAGGTCGGTGCCGTCGCCGTACCCGGTGGCCAGCCGGGTGTCGAGATCGGCCAGGTCCGAAGCGCCGGCGTCCGCGAGGGCGGCGCGAATGTCCGCCTCGGGTGCACCGGCCGGCGCGACGTTGTCCCGCAACGGCAGCTCGAGCTTGAGGAAGTCCTGGAAGACCGCGGCCACCCGTGTGCGCCACGCCTCGACGTCGAGATCCCTGAGGTCGGTGCCGTCGATCCGGATCGTTCCGGCGCCGGGGTCGTACAGCCGACAGAGCAGCTTGGCCAAGGTGGTCTTGCCGGCGCCGTTCTGACCGACGACCGCCAAGGACGACCCGGCCGGGATCGTCAGATCGAGCCCGTCGAAGACCTGACGCCCGGCCTGTGGATAACCGAAACGCAGGCCACGAAGCTCGATCTCGACCGCACCCCGGCCGCGACCCGCCGAGCCGCTGCCAGGCTTCGAAGTACGGGCAGGTGTCAGTGCGCCGGCAGGTGCCATCGCGGGCTCCAGCCGCTGGACGGCGGCCACCGGTGCGGCCGCGCCGTCCAGCGCCCAGTTCAACCCGCCGAACGCGATCATCCCGACCCCGATCGCCACCTGCGCGAACACCACCAGCCGATCCAGCGGCAGGCTCCCGCCGATCGCCGCCGCACCGAGCGCCCAGAACACCACGCCGTTGGCGACCACGATGATCAGCAGACTCCAGATCATTGGGCGCTCCCGCAGTCGGGTCGCGGCGTACTGCAGCTCGAACAACCGCCGGCGCCGCTCGGTGAACCGCTCCACCGTCCAGTCCGCCAGCCCGAACAGCCGCAACTCCTTCGCCGCACCCGGCTCGACGGCCAGCTCGTACGCGTACGTCGCATGCCGCTGGGCCGAGCGGACCTCGGAGGTGTTCCGGTCCTTCCAGACACCGCTCTCGCGGAGCAGCCAATGCGTCGCGACCCACCCGGCGACCAGCACCAGCGGCGCCCACCAGTTGAACCCGAACAGCACGATCGCGGACGCGATCCCGCCGACCAGCTCGACCAGACTGCCCGCGACGAAGTCGACGTTCAGGTACATCGGCGGCCCGGTCTGCCCACGGTCGAACTCCCGCGCCACCGTCAGGTCCTCGCTCAGCGCCGGATCCTCCAGATGCCCGATCCCCGGCGGCCCGACACACGCCGTCGCCAAGGCGTCGTTCAGGTACGCCGACACCCGATTCCCGAGGTTCGCACTGACCGCCTGATGGACCGGAGTCAGCACCTGCAGCAGCACGAACGTCACCCCCATCAGCACCAACGGCCCCGCCAACGGCCCGCGATGCTGCACCGCCCCCACCAACCACCCCATCGCGACCGCAAACACCGCCGGCAACGCTCCCCGCGCGACCAACAACCCCCACCAAGCAGCAGCCAGCCCCCGATCGGCCCGCGGCAACACACCGAAGAACCGCCACTCGGGACGCCCACGCAGCCGACTCACCATCTCCTCACGATGACACCCCGCACCGACAGAAGTCTTGAACGTTTGCCGGATCAGACCTCAGTCGCGAGTTCGGCCTCCAACTCCTCGACGCTCGGCAGCGCGGACCGGAACTCCTCGGGCAGCGAGTTGTTGATCGCGTTCGTCCACTCCGCCACGCCGATCGGCGCCTTGAATCCCCTCAGCGCGTACTCGGCGACGACCTGGTTCTTGTTCCGGCACAGCAGCAGACCAATGGTCGGACTGTCGCCGTCCTTGGCGAGTACGTCGTCCACCACCGCCATGTACAGGCCGAGCTGGCCGAGGAACGCGGCGCTGAACTTCACCGCCTTCAGCTCGACAACCACGTAGCAGCGCAGTTCGAGGTGGTAGAAGAGCAGGTCACAGAAGAACTCCTCGCCGTCCAGCTCGAGCCGGACCTGCTGCCCGACGAACGCGAACCCCTGGCCGAGCTCGAGCAGGAACTTCCCGACGTGCTCGACCAACTTCTGCTCCAGCTCACGCTCATGCCACCCGTCGGTCGCGCCGAGAAAGTCGAACAGGTACGGATCCCGCGTCGCCTGCTGCGCGAGATCGGATTCCTCCGGCGGCATCGCCGTGGCGAAGTTGGTCACGGCCTTTCCAGCACGCTCGTGGAACCGGCCGTCGATGTGCAACGCGAGCACGTCCCGGCTCCACCCCCGCTCGACCGCCGCCGCGGCGTACCACGTCCGCAACTCGGCGCCGTCGACCTTCGCCAGCAGGGCGAGGTGGTGGTACCACGGCAATTGTGCAAGCGGGGCTTGCACAATTGCCTCGAGCGGCCAGGCGGCGGCGAAGGCGCGCATGTATTTCAGATTGCGGGGTGAGTATCCAGTCGCTCCGGGGAAGCGGGTCTTGAGATCGGTGGAGAGCCGGTCGATGACCTTGCTGCCCCAGCCTTCCTCGTGCTGGCGGTTCAGGATCTCCCGTCCGATCGACAGGTAGCTGACGAGCATCTCCTGGTTGGCGGCGGTGACGGCCCGTCGGTGGCCGGTGGTGATGTGGGTGGAGATGCGGTCGAGCAGGTCCGGGTACCAGTCGGGCAGCGAGGATCGGGCAGGGGCGCTTTCGAAGCGTGGAGTCTTGTCGTTCATGGGCACCAGGCTTCCGGTCGCGGTGCGCGCGACACGAATGCCTTTCCGGGGCATCGCGGGGCAGATCCGGGCCGATCGAGGGGCACGTAGGAGCAGATTCCCCGGAACGGCTGCGAAGATGGCCGCATGATCACTCCCGAGGAGCTTGTGGCTGCGCCGAAGGTGCTTTTGCATGACCACCTGGACGGGGGGTTGCGGCCGGGGACGGTTGTGGAGTTGGCGCGGGAGATCGGGCACGCGTTGCCGCGGAACGACGCGGCCGAGTTGGGGGCGTGGTTCGTGGAGTCGGCGGACTCCGGGTCGTTGGAGCGGTATCTGGAGACGTTCGACCACACCGTTGCGGTGATGCAGACCGTCGAGGCGATCAAGCGGGTGGCCAGTGAGTGTGTGCGGGATCTCGCGGCGGACGGTGTCGTGTACGCCGAGATCCGCTACGCGCCCGAGCAGCACCTGCATCGTGGGCTGACGCTCGAGCAGGTCGTGGACGCGGTCCGGGAAGGGTTCGAGCACGGTATGGCGACCGCCGAGCGGCCGATCGTGGTTCGGCAGTTGCTGACCGCGATGCGGCACATGGCCCGGTCGATGGAGATCGCCGAGCTTGCGGTCGCGTACCGGGACGCCGGTGTGGTCGGGTTCGACATCGCCGGGGCCGAGGCGGGCTACCCGCCCACCCGGCACCTGGACGCGTTCGAGTACCTGCAGCGGGAGAACGCGCACTTCACCATCCACGCCGGCGAGGGGTTCGGGCTGCCGTCGATCTGGCAGGCGATCCAGTGGTGCGGTGCGGACCGCCTCGGGCACGGCGTACGGATCATCGACGACATCTCCCACGACGGCGACAAGGCCGAGCTCGGGCGGCTCGCGGCGTACGTCCGGGACCGCCGGATCCCGCTGGAGATGTGCCCGAGCTCGAACCTGCAGACCGGCGCGGGCCGCGTCGATCGCCGAGCATCCGATCGGCCTGCTCACCGAGCTCCGCTTCCGGGTCACGGTGAACACCGACAACCGATTGATGAGCGGCACGTCGATGAGCCGCGAGCTCGCCCTGCTCGCGGAGGCGTTCGGCTACGACCTCGCCGATCTGCGCTGGTTCGCGATCAACGCGATGAAGTCGGCCTTCCTCCCGTTCGACGAAAGACTTGCGATCATCAACAACACCATCAAACCCTGGTACGACTCACACTGACCCAAGGGAACGAGAAAAGTAAGAAAAGCGGCTGTGCGGGGGTCTGGTACGACTCACACTGAGCGTTGGTATGTGCGGAAGGCTCGGGTCGACAGCCAGGCCACGATCAGGGTGAAGGCGAGCAGATAGCCGCAGTGCCGCCACACCGACGACCAGTCCGGTGACGCGGCCAGCGCCTGGCGGGCCGCGATCGTGGCCCAGTCGACCGGGTTGAACCGGGCCGCGACGTTCACCCAGTGCGGAGCGACGTGCGGGTCGATCATGATCGACGACATGAAGGTCAGCGGCAGCGAGACGAACTGCGAGATCCCGATCAGCGCCTCCTGCTGCCGGGTGAGCAGCGCGACCGCGTTCGACAGCGAGCCGAACCCGAGACCGACCAGCACCGACGCGACGATCGTGATCAGGTAGCCCCCGATCCCGCCGTCGTACCGCGCGCCCGCGGCGAACCCGATCGCGAACACCAGGATCGTCTGGATCAACGTGGTCGACGCGCTGCTGAGCAACTGTCCGGCCATCAGCCCGCCGCGGCTGATCGGTGACGCGAGCATCCGGTCCATCACGCCGCGCTCCATGTCCTGCACGAACGACGTACCGCTCCAGCCGCTCGTCATCAGCGACGTCATCATCACGATCCCGGGCGTCAGGAACGCGATGTACGTCGAGTTCCCGAACCCGGGGAGGTGGACGACGCCCTGGAACAGCTGCCCGAACAGCAGCAACCAGATCGCCGGCTGGACCAGCGTGAACGCGATCAACGCCGGCTGCCGGTACGACGCCCGCGTCCAGCGGCCGAGGATCAGACCCGTGTGCGCGATCATCCCGCCGCCTCCGCAACCTTGAACGACCGGCCGGTGTGCTGCAGGTACACGTCGTCCAGCGACGGCCTCGACACGGTGACCGCGACCACCGGAATCTCCTTGTCCTCAAGGAGTCCCAGGACAGCCGGTACGGCGGTCGCGCCGCGGTCGACCCGGGCGCGCAGAGTGTTGCCCTCGACAACGATCTCGCCGACGCCGGGCAACTGCCTGAGTAGCAGGCGGATCGTGCCGTCGGTATCGGGATCGACCAGCTCGACCTGCACGGAATCACCGCGCAACGAGGCCTTCAGCGACTCCGGGGTGCCCTCGGCAACGATCTTGCCGTGGTCGACGATCGCCAGCTGACCGGCCAGCCGATCGGCCTCCTCCAGGTAGTGCGTGGTGAGCAGTACGGTCAGCCCTTCCTGCCCGGACAACCGCAGTACTTCGTTCCACAGATCGGCGCGGGCCTCCGGGTCGAGACCCGTGGTCGGCTCGTCGAGGAACAGCACGCGAGGCCGATGGACCAGCCCGAGTGCGACGTCCAGCTTCCGCTGCATACCGCCGGAGTACGTCTTCACCGGGCGACCGGCATGCTCCGCCAGGCCGAAGCCGGCCAGCAGCTCGCGGGCACGCTGAACAGCCTCAGCACGGGGCAGGCCGAAGATGCGCCCGCTCAGCACGAGGTTCTCGAGCCCGGTCGCCATCGGGTCCGAGCTGGACTTCTGCGGTACGTACCCGATCGCGTGCCGGACCTTGTCCTGGTCACAGTTCACGTCGTACCCAGCGACATGAGCGGTGCCCGAGTCGGCCCGGGACAGCGTCGTGAGGATCTTCACGGTGGTGGACTTGCCGGCGCCGTTCGGCCCGAGCAGCCCGAGGACGACGCCCTCGGGAACGCTCACGGTGAGGCCGTCGAGCGCGCGCAGCGGTGGATTCTTCCGGCCGGCCGGGTACGTCTTGACCAGGTCGACCGCTTCGACGGCATGCGTAACCATCAGGTAACTCCCTACCTACAGCGCTTCCGGTGGCATCGCCTGCATCCAGGCGAACTTCTCACCGAAGTACTTCACCGGATCCTTCAACTGGTCGCTCGGGGCGATGCCCTCCTCCAGGTAGCGTTTCCACGCCATCCGCCAGTACGTCGACCCGCCGAGCGTGTCGGTACGGATCTCCTCGGCGAGCTGGTGGACGTACGCCGACTCCGCGCGCAGCAGCGCCAGCCGGAACTCCGACTCGACCCAGAAGATCCGCGGGAAGTCGACGGCCGCCATCTGCTCGTGTTCCGTGGTCGCCTTGGCGATCTCCGCGTCGACGACCACCAGCCGCTGCTCCAGCAGCTCGACGGCCCGGTCCGGTTGCAGACCCGGCAGGTACGCGAGGCCTGCCTCCAGCGGGTGGAACTCGCGGGACGGCGTACCGACCAGCTCGCCCAGCCAGTCCTCGAACTCGGCCCGGCCGGCGTCGGTGATCCGGTACACCGTCCGCTCCGGCCGGTTGCCTTCGCGGACCGTCTCCAGCGCCTCGATGAAGCCGTGCTTCTCCAGGTTGGACACGACCGAGTAGAGCGAGCCGTAGTTCATCTTGATGCTCTGGTCCTTACCGCGGGCCCGGAGCGTCGTGGAGATCTCGTACGGGTGCATCGGCCGCTCGCTGAGACTGCCGAGCACGGCGAACGCCAGCGGATTGCCGACCTTGCGTCTGGCCATGACACCTCCTCGATCTCGATTACTCGAAATCGAGTATTAGCTCGCGAGTATCCGATGTCAAGTATTCAGCCAGGCGAACGCGCGGGCTCCCAGCCCGCGCACCGGGAGCGCGGCGAGGGCGCGGTACATCGGCTCCTCGACGTACTTCGTGAGCAGCCAGGCGAGACCGATGACGCCGACCACCGCGCCGGCGATCTGGGTCATCCGGCCGGCACCGAGCTCCATCAGCCGGTACGCGATCAGGTAGCCGACCACCTGGTTGAGCAGGTACAGGGCGAACGAGATCCGGGCCAGGAACTGGATCGGCCGCCGGAACCGCGCGAACACCGTCCAGTCCGGGCCGCGGGCGGCCAGCGCGACGAGCAGCAGCAGTACGCCGATGCCGAGCGAGGACGGCAGGTCCGACGTGTGTGCGTGCTGCGCGAAGACCGTCGCCACGATCAGCGCGCTGAGCTGCACGACGCCGATCCGGCGCTGCGACCAGAGCCAGATCGCGATGCCGATCGCGAACAGCTGCAGGCGGTGGATGCCGAGCCCGTTCCACACCTGGATCACCCAGAGCGGGCTGCGGTCGATACGCCCGTTCCACTGCAGGGCCACCGGCGCGAGGATCATGATCCAGAGCATCGTGGTGATCCGCGGCCCGATGCCACGCGGCCAGAGCAGGGCGGCGGTGGCGAACGCCATCAGCTGCAGCGGCAGCGTCCAGTACGAGCCGTCGATGAGCTGCACGGTCGGGTCGAACGAGGCGGCCAGTGTCAGGTTTCCCCACAGGTCGTGCCGGGTCGGCAGGTTCCAGCTCGGCGGCCCGAAGAACAGCAGCAGCGTGTACGTGAACAGCACGGCGGCGAGGTACGGCGGGAGCACCCGGCAGGCGCGGCGCCACAACCAGTGCGGCGTGGAGCCCTTCCGGATCGTCACGCAGACGAAGTACGCGCTGATCACCAGGAGGATGCTGGCACCGACCTGGAACGGGTACCGCCCGAGCGGCGTACCGAGCTCAGGGTGCAGGAACGGACCCATGTACGTCGTGTGGGTAAACATCACGGCGAGCACCGACAGGACGCGCACCACGTCCCAGCTCAGCCTGCGTGTGGTCCTTCCCGAAGGGCGGTCGGGCGTCGTCACACTCACTCCATTTACGCATCGCTCGCCGATCTCTTCGGCCGTTACCCCCCTGTGACCCTAGGCAGAGACGGGGGTGCCGATGCAAATCGACCCGGTGATGCCTTCCTCACATCAGCCGGCGGTTTGAAACGTCCGCCGGTAGTCCTGCGGCGGTACGCCGACCACGCGGCGGAAGTGGTGGCGGAGCAGGGCCGCCGTACCGAAGCCGGACTCGGTGGCGATCTGTTCGATGCCCATCCGGGTTTGTTCGAGGAGGGTGCGGGCGCGGAGGACGCGTTGCGTGGTCACCCATTTGAGGGGGGTCGTGCCGGTCTCGGCGACGAAGCGGCGGGCGAAGGTGCGTTCGGACATCTGGGCGCGGCGGGCCAGCGCCGGCACGGTGTGCTCGGTGGTGAGGTTGCCGATCATCCAGTTCAGGACCGGCTGCAGGCTCTCGGCGGAGCACTCCGGCACGGGCACCTCGACGTACTGCCGCTGGCCGCCGTCGCGCTGCGGCGGGACCACCATCCGGCGGGCGATCCGAGTCGCGACCGCGCTGCCGAGTTCGCGCCGTACCAGGTGCAGGCAGGCGTCTATGCCGGCCGCCGTACCGGCGCTGGTGATGATGTTGCCGTCGTCGACGAACAGCACGTCCGGGTCGATCTTCGCGGTCGGGAACTGCGCCATGAATTTGTCGATGTACCGCCAGTGGGTGGTGCAGGCCCGCCCGTCGAGCAGCCCGGCGGTACCGAGGACGAAGGCGCCGGAGCAGACCGTGAGCAGGATCGCGCCACGCGCCTCCGCCCGGCGCAGCGCGTCCAGGATCCGCTCGTCGTACTCGTGCCGCCAGGTGGTCGCCGGGATGCCGATCAGGTCGGCGTCCTCGAGCTCCTCCAGGCCGTACGGCGCGATCACCTGGGAGTGGCTGCTGGTCTCCATCGGCACGCCCGGCGTGGTCGAGCAGACCTTGAAGTCGAACGCCGGTACGCCGTCGTCGGTGCGGTCCAGTCCGAAGACCTCGGCGAGCACTCCGAACTCGAACAGGGCGACGTCCTCCATCAGCACGACCGCGATCTTCTGCAGCATGGCAGAATCTTATCGGACTATGTCAATAGTGCCACTGGTGGCAGGATCTGGAACATAGAATCATTACTGCCATGACCGGATACGTAGTTCTCGTACTTCTCGTCCTGGCCGTGATCGCGGCTCTGGAGGTCAGCAACAGGCGCAACTCGACCGGTCCGGCTGCCGGACCGCGGGGCACCTGGGCCGCTGACGACCGCGACCTGGCCCGAACCAAGCTCGACCTGCTCGCGCTCGGCGCGACGGCCAAGCCCTTCACCAGCAAGCCCGCCTCCACCACCGGAACGGTGCACACCATCCGCACCGCCCGCATCACCCACGGCCGTCACGCGGCCTGAATACGCCAACTCGGGGCGTCGTCGTACGACCTGGTCTACACCGGGATTGGTGCGATCTGCTGGCTGCCGGACATCCGGCGGGGCTGACCTTCGAACCACTCACCGAGCACGACAGCGCACCGTGGAACGCGCTCCCCGGTCTGATGACCGAGGATGCGACCGGTGAGTGGCGCCTGACGGAGAATCCGCGCCGCCTGGCGGCCACCTACACGCTGCAGGCGCACAAACCTACTGAGCCCGGCGCTGCTGTACCTTCTGGAACGCCTGCTTGATCTTCGCCTGGTTCTCCGGCTTGCTCAGTTCGCGCTGTGCGACCTGAACCAGCTTGGCGACCACGGCGCCCTTCACCAATGTCTTCACGAACCCCATCAGGGCCTCCCTCTGTTGCCCCCGACGCTACCGGCCGTGACAACCCTCCTCCATGGGTGATCCACCGGAACTGTCCCTGGCGTCGGGCACACTAGGGGTATGCCTGAGTTGCCGGAGGTCGAGTCGCTGGCGGTGTTCCTGCGGGAGCGAGCGGTGGGGCATGCGTTCGTGCGGGCGGACATCACCGCGATCAGCGCGCTGAAGACGTACGACCCGCCGATCTCGGCGATGGTCGGGCTGCTGATCGACGACGTGCGGCGGCACGGGAAGTTCCTGGACATCTCGGCGCAGGGCGTGCACCTGGTGATCCACCTGGCGCGGGCCGGCTGGCTGCGGTGGAAGGAAGAGCAGAACACCGGGCTCGTGCGGCCGGGGAAGGGGCCGATCGCGCTCCGGACCGTGCTGGACGACGGCGCCGGGTTCGACCTGACCGAGGCCGGCACCCAGAAGAAGCTAGCGGTGTACGTCGTTCGCGACGTCGACGAGGTCCCCGGCGTCGCGCGCCTCGGGCCGGACCCGTTCACGCTGTCGCTGGAGGACTTCGGCGAGATCCTCAAACGCGAGGGCCGCGTCCAGCTCAAGGGCGTCCTGCGGAGCCAGTCGGTGATCGCCGGCATCGGCAACGCGTACTCCGACGAGATCCTGCACGTCGCGAAGATGAGCCCCTTCAAACCGGCTTCGAACCTCTCCGCCGACGAGCTCCAGACCCTGTACGACGCGATGCGCGAGACCCTCCAGGACGCCGTCGACCGGTCCGCCGGGCTCGCCGTCCAGGACCTGAAGTCGGAGAAGAAGTCCGGCCTCCGGGTGCACGGCCGGAAGGGCCAGAAGTGTCCGGTCTGCGGCGACATCGTCCGCGAGGTGAGCTTCGCCGACTCCTCCCTGCAGTACTGCGCGACCTGTCAGACCGGCGGCAAACCGCTGGCCGACCGGAGGCTGTCGAAGCTGCTCAAGTAGGTTCCCGCGCATGCGGAAGATCTACGTGGCAGCACACGTCTACATGATTCTCGGGCTGATCAGCGGGCTGTACTACCGCGAGCTCACCAAGGCGAAGGACTTCACCGGCGACTCCCAACTGGGTGTGGTGCACACCCACATCCTGGCGCTCGGCATGCTGTTCTTCCTGATCGTGCTCGCGCTGGAGAAGCTGTTCACGCTGACGAACGGCAAACTCTTCACCGCGTTCTTCTGGGTCTACAACGCGGGCCTCGCGCTCACCGTCGGCATGATGCTGCTGCGCGGCACGCTGACCGTGCTCGGGCACCAGACCGGCGCCGCCCTGGACGGCATCTCCGGTCTGGGCCACGTCACGATCACCCTCGGCCTGATCTTCTTCTTCATCAACCTCGGCAAGTGCCTGCCGGCCAAGGAGCCTGCGAAGGAGAAGGTCGAGGCCTAGGTCGTC
Organism: Kribbella aluminosa; assembly: GCF_017876295.1. Taxonomy (NCBI): domain Bacteria; kingdom Bacillati; phylum Actinomycetota; class Actinomycetes; order Propionibacteriales; family Kribbellaceae; genus Kribbella; species Kribbella aluminosa. Next base: position 720,898 of record NZ_JAGINT010000002.1, read on the forward strand.
CCCTCCGACCGCGTCGATCAGGTTCGCGCCGTTGCGCTGCAAGCGGTCACAGGCGGATGACGTACGGCGAAGACGCCGACCGGCGACCTGCGTCCAGCCGGGCGCGCAGTTCGTGCTCGCCGGCCCCGGTGACCCGGGTGGCCCAGCCGATCGACCGTCCCGGCTCGAGGCCGTCGAACCTCCACCCCTGCTCGGAAGCTGACCAGTCCGGCGGCAGCGGGAGGTCGACCTCGCCGCGGGCCGGCGTACGGCCGAAGTTCGTCACCACCACGGTCAGCTCGCCGCGGCCCGGGTGGATCGACGCCAGCACCGTACCGACCGGAGCGACCAGGACGCGGCGTACGCCGGTCGGCACCGCCAGCGGTACCACGCGGCGCTCCGGCATCGGGAACGGGCCGATCGTGGTCCGGGTGAGCTCGTGACCGGTGACGGCGTACCGGCGGCCGGCGAACCGGATCTGGTGCAGGCTGTCCGGCTCGGCCATGCCGACGAACCGGACCGCGACATCGGCCGTGCGCCGGGCCACCAGGTGTGCGGTCGTACCGGCCGGGGTCAGGTCCCAGACGCCGTCGGCGTTCGCGGTGACGGTGTCCTCCGGGACGATCCGCAGCTTCCCGGCCAGCGCGACCCGGACGACCGGCGGCTCACCGGCCTCGGGCAGCCGGACGACCAGATCGTCACCGTCGCGGCGCCAGGTCAGCGCTCTGCCGGTGTGGTCCTCGACGACGTGCCGTGGCATGGTCACCAGCCCCGGCAGCCGTACTTCGTGATCCGCGGGCCGGCACGCGATCCGGAGCAGCAAGAGCTCACGGCTTCGCACGATCGCCTCACCCCACGGTTGCGGTGCGAACTCGCCCGGGATCCCCTGAATCAGCGCCACCGCGACCTCCTCCGAGCCACGGTCCTAGATCCGCCCGCCGGGGTCAACGTTTTATCCCGTCCGCGCGGCAACCGCCTTCCGAAACCGGTTGTGCGTTTCGGCCGACCGCTGGTCTGACATGCTGGGTGCATGTTCCGGAACCAGGAGATTCCTTCGGTCGTGGTGAGCGAGCTCGACGACGCGCTGCTGGCGGAGGCGTTCGTACTCGACGTCCGCGAGCCGGACGAGTGGGACCGCGGCCACATCGAGGGCGCCACCCACATCCCGCTCGGTGAGCTCCAGGAGCGGGTCGGCGAGGTCCCGCTGGACCAGAAGGTGCTCTGCGTCTGCGCGGTCGGCGGCCGCTCCGGCATGGCCACCCAGTTCCTGAACCAGGTCGGCCGGGAGGCGATCAACCTCGACGGCGGCATGCACGCCTGGGAGATCGCCGGCCGCCCGGTCAGCACGAACTAACAGATAGAGAAGAAAACCTTCCACACGGTGACTGCAGGCGTTACTTTGTCACCGGTCGGTTGATCGGCGTACACCTGCGGCTCATGAGGCGGTAGCGCGCGCGGCGTCGGATGACCGCGTCCGTCCACCGTGGGGAGGCTCCTGTGTCGCTCATCCGTCCCTTGACCACAGCGATCGGCGTTGGTGGCCTGTTGGCCGGCGTGCTGGTCAGTCCCGCCGTCGCCCGGCCCGGTGCCGCGGCGATCCCGGACGCCGCGATCGCCGAGAACGGCGTACTGACGTCGCGGTCCGACAGCCCGGTCGCGCCCGGGGTGAACTACACGTCGTTCGAACGGCTCGACCCGAAGGGCTGGCAGCGCGGCGACATCCTCGACACCGACCTGAGCAAGCACGGCGTGACCGTCGACCTGGTGAACACCGGGAAGGTCTCCGGCGGGCAGCCACTCAGCCGGCAGTTGGCGAGCAAGGGCGCGATCGCAGGCGTGAACGGCGACTTCTTCGACATCAACGACACGAACGCGCCGCTCGGCGTCGGGGTCGAGTCCGGCAAGCTGGTGAACGCGCCGGCCGCCGGGCACAACGACACCGCGGTGATCGGCAAGGACGGGCTCGGCAGGATCGCCCAGCTGTTCCTGCAGGGCACCGCGACCGACGGGCCGACCAAGCTCGAGCTGACCAACCTGAACTCGCCGGCGGTGAACGCCGGCGGGATCGGCCTTTACACCCCGGAGTGGGGCGATGCCGCCCGAACCCGGACCGTGGACGGCCTGCCGACCGTCCGCGAGGTGATCCTTCGCGACGGTGTGGTCGTCTCGTCCGCCACCACTCCGGCCACCACCCCGCTGGCGGCGAACGAGCAGGCGCTGATCGGTCGCGAGGCCGGTGCGGAGGCGCTGACCGCACTGCAGGTCGGTGACAAGGTCGACGTCGCGTACGGCCTGCGCCCGGACGCCGCCGACGTCGCGGCCGCGGTCAGCGGCAACTACCAGCTCGCGAAGGACGGCAAGGTGCCGGCCGACGTACCGGACGCCGACCTGGCGCCGCGGACCGCGGTCGGGTTCGACGCCGCGGGCGGCCGGATGATCCTGCTGACGGTCGACGGCCGGGCGACCGGTTCGCGCGGCCTGTCGCTGAAGGAAATGGGTCAGCTGATGATCAGCCTCGGTGCTGACGAAGCGCTCAACCTGGACGGCGGCGGCTCCTCGACGATGCTCGCCCGGACGCCGGGCAAGGCCGCGCCGGACGTCGTCAACAACCCGTCCGACGGCAACGAGCGACTCATCCCGAACGGCCTCGGCCTCCTCCCGGTGAAGGGCAGCGGCGCGCTGAAGGGCTTCCGCGTCGAGTCGGTCGGCACCTCCGCCGAGGGTCCCGACGCCGACATCTCCCGGAGTTCTCGCGTCCTCACCGGCCTCAGCCGGGTCCTCAAGGCCACCGGGTACGACGAGACGTACGCTCCCGCCATCGGTACGCCGTCCTGGTACGCCGGCAGCAACGTCCGCGTCGACCAGCAAGGCGTCGTGACCGGCCGCCGCGCGGGTGACGTGATCGTCACCGCCGCCCGCGGTACGGCGAACGGAAGGTTCCCGATGACCGTCCTCGGCACACCGACCCGCCTGGCGCCGAGCACCTGCCAGGTGTCGCTCGCGGACTCGAACGCCAAGGGCTTCTTCGAGGTCGACGGGTACGACGCCGACGGGTTCTCCACCTGGGTCGAGCCGCGCGACGTCAAGCTCAGCTACGACACCGCCAAGGTGCAGGTGGTTGCGAAAGGCAACGGGTTCGAAGTCAATGCCCTGGGCAACGATGCTGTGTCGACCGTGGTGACCGCGACGGTCGGCACCCTGAGCACGCAGCTCAGCGTCACGGCCGGTCTGGCGAGCACCGTGGTGGACGGCATGGACGACGTCACCAAGTGGGCGGCGAACGCCGTACCGGCCGGCGCCGCGACCGCGTCCCGGTCCGCCGCCGAGGGACATGACGGCGGGCAGGCGATCGCGCTCGACTACTCGCTGACCGGCAGCACGGCCACGCGCGCGGCGTACCTCTCGCAAACCCCGCAGCAGACGCTTCCCGGCCAGCCGCAGAAGCTCGGCGTGTGGGTGTACGGCGACGGCAAGGGCGCCTGGCTGCGGGCGAACGCGTACGACGCCGCGGGCGGTACGGCGCAGAGCCTCAACCTGGCCGCGGCGGTCGACTGGACCGGCTGGAAGTACGTCGAGGCGGACATCCCGCCGGGTCTGACCTACCCGCTGCGGTTCTGGCGGATCTATGTCGTGGAGACCTCGCCGACCCGGCAGTACTCGGGCCGGATCGTGATCGACGACCTGACCGTGCGCAGCGCGCCGCCGGTGACCATGGATCCGCCGGCCAAGGTGATCGATCCGATGGTGGTCACCGACGGGACCGTGACCACGAGCGGCCGCTGGCGGTTCGCGGTGATGTCGGACGCGCAGTTCACCGCCGACGACCCGAACTCGGACTACGTGAAGCAGGCCCGGCGGACGATCCGCGAGGCGCTCGCCCAGAAGCCCGACTTCCTGGTGATCAACGGCGACTTCGTCGACCGGGCGTTCGGGCCGGACATCGCGCTCGCCAAGCAGATCATCGACGAGGAGGTGGCCGGCAAGGTGCCGGTGCACTACGTGCCGGGCAACCACGAGACGTACGGCCCGGGCGACCTGTCCGAGTGGAAGAAGGTCTTCGGCAGTCCGACCAGCACGTTCGACCACAAGGGCACCCGGTTCGTGCTGCGGGACTCGTCGCTCGGCTCGCTGCGGGCCGGCGGGTTCGACCAGATCGCCGACCTGCGCAAGCAGCTCGGCTCGGCTGCCCAGGATCGCTCGATCCGGAACGTCGTGGTGATGGCTCACCACCCGATCGACGACCCCTCGCCGACGCAGAACTCGCAGCTCGGTGACCGGAAGGAAGCCGCGATGATCGTCCGGTGGCTCGCCGACTTCCGCAAGGCCACGGGCAAGGGCGCCGCGTACATGGCGGGGCACGCGGGGACCTTCGCAGCCACCCGCACCGACGGCGTACTGCTCCCGCTGACCGGCAACTCGGGCAAGAGCCCCGCAGCCGCACCGGACGCCGGCGGCTTCACCGGCTGGGCATTGGTGGGGATCTCGAAGTCGGCCGGGCAGCCCTGGTTCCAGGTAGAACTGCGCCCGCACGTCGACGCGCTCGAGCTGGCCGCCCCGACCACCATGCGCCGCAACCAGACCGCCACGGCCGCCGCGACCGTCATCCAGGACAACCGCCGCGTCCCGGTCTCGTTCCCGGTCTCGGCCGACTGGTGGGGCTCGGCCACGATGTACATCGGCCCGGTCAAGAGCGCCCCGTTCTGGGCTGTCGCCGCGTACGACCCGTCCACCGGCCAGCTGAGCGCCCTACGCCCGGGGAGCGCCCAACTGGGCGTAACCGTGAACGGCGTCTCCAAGAGCTCGACCATCCAGGTCGATTGGTAACGTCAGCGGAATGAACGACGTGGTGCTGCCGCAGCGGCTGCAGGAAGGTGACCGGGTTGCTGTGGTGGCGCCGTCGGGGCGCGTGGATGCTGGGCGGCTGGCGCGCGGGGTGGAGTACGTCCGGTCCTGGGGGCTCGAGGTGGACGTGATGCCGTCGGTGCTGGCCGGGCACGAGCGGTTCAAGTACCTGGCCGCCGACGACAAGGCACGGGCCGAGGACCTGCGGCACGCGTGGCTGGACCCGCAGTACGCCGCGGTGCTCTGTGCGCGGGGTGGGTACGGCGTGCAGCGGATGCTGGAGTACGTCGACTTCGACGAGCTGGTCGCCGTACCGAAGTGGTTCGTCGGGTTCAGCGACATCACCGCGCTGCACGAGCCGCTGAACGCACGTGGTCTGGTGACGCTGCACGGGCCGATGGCCGCGGCTGTAGAGCAGTTGGCCGTAGAAGAGGGGCGGGAGCGCCTGCGGGCGTTGCTGTTCGAGCCGGAGACCGTCACGGACCTCCTGCTGGGTGCTCGCACTCTTGTTGACGGTGTCGCGGAGGGCCTGCTGCGTGGTGGCAACCTGGCGATGCTGGCGTCCAGTGTCGGTACGCCGACGTACGCGCCGCCGGCAGGGGTCGTCGTACTCGAGGAGATCAACGAAGAGGCCTACCAGGCGGACCGGCTGCTCACGCAGCTGCTGCGCGCCGGGTGGTTCGACCAGGTGACCGGGCTGGTGATCGGTGACTTCAGCCAGGGCGGGGACGGGCTCGACGACACCATCCGGGAGCGGCTCGAGCCGCTCGGCGTACCGATGGTGGAGGGTGCGGCGATCGGGCACGAGCCGTTGAACCTCGCCGTACCGCTCGGGCTCCCGGTACGGCTCGACGCGACCGCCGGGACCCTTACGCCAGGTGGTCTCGGAGGAAGCTGAACGCCTGCGGGTACGCGTCCAGGCGGTTCGCCAGCTTGGCGAGGCCGTGGCCTTCGTCCGGATAAACGAGCAGCTGGCACGGTACGCCGCGGTTGGTCAGCGCCTCCGTGATCTGCTCGGCCTCCGACAGCGGCACTCGCGGGTCGTTCGCGCCGTGGATGACGAACAGCGGCGCCCGGATGTCGTCGACCCGGCTGAGCGGGCTCGCGGACTCCAGGAACTCCCGGTCGGTGGCGAGGTACCCGTACTCGCGCTCCCGCATCGCGCGGCGGTAGTCCGACGTGTTCTCCAGGAACGTCACCAGCGAAGCGATCCCGACGATGTCCACCCCGGCCGCCCACAGGTCCGGCTGGAACGCGACGCCGGCCAGCACCATGTACCCGCCGTACGAGCCGCCCCAGAGCACGGCCCGCTTCGGGTCGCCGTCGATCGTCGGCAGCCACGCGTTGATCGCGGCCAGGTCCTTCACCGAGTCCAGCCGCAGCTGACGGTCGTCCAGCGAGTACCAGCGCTTGCCGTAGCCGGCCGAGCCGCGGACGTTCGGTACGACGACCGTGTGTCCCTCGCCGGCCAGCGACGAGATGATCGGGCTCCAGATCCGCATCGCGGCACCCTCCGGCCCGCCGTGCACGTGGACAACCGTGGAGCCCAGCTTCGGAGCGGTCGGCCGGAAGACGAAGACCGGGACCTGCTCGCCGTCGAACGACGGCACCCGCAGGCTCTCCGGATGCTGCAGCTCGGCCGGGACCTCGACCTGGGCGATCGCCGTCAGCTCACCGTTCGGCACGTACCGGTACACGGTCGGCGGGGTGACCGGGGAGTTGTAGGTGATCGCCGCGAACGAGCCGTCCGCCGACCAGATCGGGTCCGGCGTCATCATCGTCAGCGCCGCGCAGCCGCCCGCGGGCAGTCCGACCGGCGCGATCAGCGCGCCGTCCTCGAGCCGGTGCAGGGCCAGCGCGACCTCGCCGTCCTCGAGTACGCCGACCAGCTGGTGTACGCCGTCCGGCGACGGCCAGGCGGCGAGGTCCCGCGCGTCGTCCACCAGTACGTCGCTCCACGCCGCGTCGGCCACGTCGTACCGGCGGACCGCCTTGCGATCGCGGTCGACGTCGGTCGACACCAGGAACGCGGACGAGTCGGGCAGCCAGGCGACCGGGGCCCCTGGTCGTTGTGCGCGTCCGCGGGCGTGAGCTCGGTGACCGACCGGCTCGACGTGTCGACCAGCAGCAGCTGGATCGAGTTCGCAGGGCTGCTGGCCTTCGACAGGACGACCCACTTGTCGTCCGGGGACGGGTCCACGCCCATCACCCAGCCGCCGGCGTCGTACAGCACGGTCTCGGTGCCGCTCGCCAGGTCGCGGGTGATCAGGTCGAAGTCGACACTGTTGCGACGGTTCGTGGTGTAGAGGATCCGGCCGGCGCGGGCGGCGACCAGATGGTGGATGTACTCCGCGTCGTGCACCAGCGGGGTCAGCGCCGGGAGACCCGAGCCGGCGAGATCGAGCAGCGAGAGTTGACCGCGCTCGTCGCCGCCGGTGTCGTGCTCGACGACGACCTGGCTGCTGCCCGGGACGAACCGGGCGCCGCGGCAGGTGTCGCCCAGATCGGTCAGTGCGCGCCAGGTCCCGTCCGCGGTGACCTCGTTGACCTGGCGGGTGCCGGTGCCGTCGTACAGCACCAGCATCCGGCCCGCGTCGTCGATGTCGAGGGCCAGGGTGGTGGGCAGAGAGAACAGCGTCGTCAGCAGCACGCGCACATCCTCCCACCCACCCCAGGTCGCTTACGTCCGAAGATCTGAGGGCTCTGGACCACGATTCTTCGGACGTAAGCGGCTTTAGCGGTCTCCGTGCCAGGAGTGCCAGAGCGCGGCGTACGGACCCTGGGCGTCCACCAGTTCGTCGTGGGCGCCCAGCTCGACGATCTTGCCGTCCTCGACGACGGCGATCACGTCGGCGTCGTGGGCGGTGTGCAGCCGGTGCGCGATCGCGACCACGGTCCGGCCTTCCAGTACGGTCGCCAGCGACCGCTCCAGGTGCCGGGCCGCCCGCGGGTCCATCAACGAGGTCGCCTCGTCCAGGACCAGCGTGTGCGGGTCAGCCAGCACCAGCCGGGCCAGTGCGACCTGCTGCGCCTGTGCCGGCGTCAGCGAGACACCACCGGACCCCACCTCGGTGTCCAGCCCGTCGTCGAACCCGGCAACCCAGCCGTCGGCGTCCACCGACCGCAGCGCTGCCCACAGGTCCGCGTCGGACGCGCCCTGCCGAGCCAGCCGCAGGTTGTCCCGCACGCTGCCCACGAACACGTGGTGCTCCTGGTTGACCAGGGCGACGTGACTGCGCACCTGCTCCGCAGACATCCGGTCCAGCGCCGCACCACCCAGGGTGATGTCGCCGACCCGTGGCGAGTAGATGCCGGCCAGCAACCGGCCCAGTGTCGACTTGCCCGCACCGGACGGCCCGACCAGCGCCACCCGGGCACCTGGCTCGACGGTCAGCGTCACGCCGTGCAGCACGTCGCGACCCTCCAGGTACCCGAACCGTACGTCGTCCGCCAGCACGGTCCGCCCGTTCGGCTCGTCCTCGCTGGTGGTGACAGCCGTCTCCACCTCACGGACCCCGACCAGCCGCGCCAGGGACACCTGCGCCACCTGCAGCTCGTCGTACCAGCGGATCATCATGTTGACCGGCTCGACCAGCTGCTGGATGTAGAGCGCACCCGTGGTCAGCGCACCGACCGTCAGCCAGCCCTGGATCGCGAACCCGCCACCGATGACCAGCACTGCGGCCAGTGCGATCGTGTGGGTCATGTTGATGATCGGGAACAGGATCATCCGCAGGTACAGCGTGTACCGCTCCCAGGCGACCCACTGACCGATCCGGGTGTCACCGGACTGGATGCGCCGGTGACCGAGCCGGTGCGACTCGACGGTGCGGCCGGCGTCGACCGTCTCGGCCAGCGCCGAGGCGACCGCGGCGTACCCGGCCGCCTCCGACCGGTACGCCGATGGCGCACGGCGGAAGTACCACCGGCCGCCGATGATCAGGATCGGCGCCGCGATCACGATCGCCACGGCCAGCGCCGGCGCGGTCACGATCAGCGCTCCGATCAGCAGCGACGCCCAGATGATCGCGATCGTCAGCTGCGGTACGGCGTCCCGCATCGCGTGCGACAGCCGGTCGATGTCGGTGGTGATCCGGGACAGCAGGTCACCCGTACCGGCCCGCTCCAGCACGCCCGGCGGCAGGCCGACCGCGCGGACCAGGAAGTCCTCACGGAGGTCCGCGAGCATCTCCTCACCGAGCACCGCACCGCGCAGGCGGGTGATCCGGGTGAACACGGTCTGCACCGCGAGCGCGATCACGAACCCGATCACGACGGACGGCAGCTGCACGTCGGTGCGGCCCTCGGACAGCTTCTGCACCACGTTGCCGAGCAGCCACGGTCCGACCATGCCGCTGAGCGCCGCGACCGCGTTCACCACAGTCAGCCACAGGAACTGCCGCCGGTGCCTGCGGAACAGCGACTTGATGTAGGCGCGGACGGTTGTGCCCTGCGCCACCGGGAGCCGCACTACTTCCTGCGGGGCTGCCGGGTCGTACAGCGGGCGCTTCACACCGACTCCTCGAACGTTGCTTCTTCTTCACGGGTCACAACCGCGCGGTACTGCGGGTTGGTGTGCAGCAGCTCGTGATGCGTACCGACAGCGGCCACCTGGCCGTCCGGCACGAACACCACCCGCTCCGCGCGGTCCAGCATCAGCGGGCTCGACGAGAACACCACTGTGGTCCGGCCGCGGCGCAGCAGTTGCAGGCCATCCGCGATCCGGGCCTCGGTGTGCGCGTCGACCGCACTGGTCGGCTCGTCGAGCACCAGCACCTGCGGGTCGACGTACAGCGACCTCGCCAGCGCCACCCGCTGCCGCTGACCGCCGGACAGGGACCTGCCCCGCTCGGTCAGGAACGCGTTCATCGCGTCGGACTCACCGGCCGGCAGCGACTGCCGCAGCACATCGAGGATGTCCTCGCACTGTGCCGCGTCCAGCGCCGTCTCCGCAGAGACCACGCCGCTGGCCGGTACGTCGAACAGGTCGCGCACCGTCCCCGACAACAGCACCGGGTCCTTGTCCTGCACCAGCACGACAGTGCGCGCCGAGTCGAGCGGGAGGTCGTCCAGCGCGACACCGTCGAGCAGCACGGAGGCCTCGTCGGTAGCCGTCGGGCTGTGGCCGCCCAGCCGGTCGGCCAGCAGACCGCCGGTGTCCGGGTCGCCGCTGACCACCGCGGTGAAGCTCCCGGCCGGGACGTGCAGCCCGGTGACCGGGTCGAGCAGGTCGCCCGCCGGCAGTTGCGCCTCGGCTGTGGCCTTGGTCTCGTCGGTCCGCTGCAGCGACAGCACCCGCGCCGCCCGCCGGGCCGACACCTTCGAGAAGATGAACGCGCTCGCGGTCTCCTCGAACGTGTGCAGCGGCACCAGCATGAACGTGATGAAGCCGTACGTCGTGACCAGCTCGCCGACCGAGATGTGACCGGACGTCACCAGCCCGACGCCCATCCACACCACGATCACCAGGAACAGCCCGAAGAACAGCACCTGGAGCGCGGCGATCAGCGACCACATCCGGGCGCTGCGCACCGCGCTCGTGCGGTACTCCTGCGAGGCGGCGCGGTACCGCTCCAGGAACAGCTGCTCACCGCCGATGCCGCGCAGCACCCGCAGCCCGGCGACGGTGTCGGCGGCGAGCTCGGTGGCCCGGCCGCCCTTGGCCCGCTGCTCGTCCGCGCGGCGCTCCGCGGGACCCATCAGCGGGATGATCGAGAACGCCAGCACCGGGACGGCGACGGCGACCACCAGCCCGAGCCGGGGTTCGTACAGCAGCAGGCCGATGACGACGGCGAAGCAGGTCAGCAGCGCGGCCACGAACCGGCCGAGCACCTCGACGAACCAGCCGATCTTCTCGACGTCGCCGCTGCTCACCTGCACGACCTCGCCGGCCGCGATCCGCCGGGTGAGCAGCGAGCCGAGCTCCGCGGCCTTGCGGAACAGGAGTTGCTGGAGGCGGGCCGCGGTACTGATCCAGTTAGTCACGACGGCCCGGTGGAAGAACGAGTCGGCGCCGGCCTTGGCCGCGCCGAAGGCGAGCAGCAGCACGCCGGACAGGATCAGCTTGGACCAGGACAGGTCGATGGCCGCCTGCACGGCGAGCCCGACCGCGACCGGAGCGGCGGCGATCCCGCCGAAGTACACCAGGCCCCAGAACACCGCGAGCAGCTGCCCGCGGAGCTGCTGGTGCTCCAGCCAGAGAATGAGTCGGAGGCCGGACCGGGTATCGGGCACACCCGGATCGGCGAACGGAATGAGGCGCAACGACATGACGTCTCGCAATGAGGCATAGAGGGATTGAAAAAAGGGGCCTGACCAGGCGAATGGATCAAGCCTAGGCGCCCCCGCCGACAACCCGTCAAACCCTTTTCAGCCAGTGGTCACCGGGCTCGCCTCAGTTGTCCGAGCGGCTCAGTCCGACGGCCAGCCCGGCCTGGAACCGGGTCGCTGCGTTCAGCGTGGTCTGTACTCGTTGGACTCGCCTGCCGACCGTCCGCAGGCTGATGCCCAGCTGGCGGGCGATGGCCTGGTCGCCCATCCCCGCGGCGAGCAGAGCGATCAATGTGCGGTCGTCGTCGGGGTCCAGTTGGTCGCTGCGCGGTGCGGTGTCCAGGGTCAGTGGTGGAGCGCTCGCCCACACTCGCTCGAAGAGTGCGATCAGGCTGTCCAGCAGCGAGCTAGGCCGGATGACCAGCAGCCCTTCGGTCACCGGGCGTCCAGTGACCGCCGGCATGGTCGCCACCTTGTCGTCGTAGATCGCGAGCCGGACCGGTACGTCGCCGACCACCCGAGCCTGCTCGCCGACGGTCAGCGTCTCACGCAGCATGTCCAGTCCCTGCTCGTCCACGGCGGCCCGGCTGTAGACGATCCGGTGTCGGACACCGCGCTGGATGGCTGCCGTGACCGGTTTGGTGTCCGCCGGTACCAGTCGCTTGCCGTACGGCGGTGTCTCGAAGGCGCGGATCTCGGAGCGGGTGGCACTGTGCAGGGCGAGCCCGTAGGCAGGCGCCTGGTCTCCCGGGACAACCTCCACCGGTGCCTGCCGGAGCGGATCCGGGGTGGCCCGGTGCAACCGCTCCAGCTCCTGCACTCTGGCCGCTGCCCGATCCAGCTCCAGCTGACGCGTGTCGAGCATCCCCTGCAGCGCGAGCTCCGGTGGCACCGCCGTGTACCGCCCGTCGGTGACGCGGAGGAAGTGTTTGGCCAACAGAGCGGCGAGGGTATCGCTGACGGGTACGTCCGGATCGGCGTGGACCAGCTCGTCCGCCGTCTGGCCGGGATGCGTCAGTACGTGCTCGTAGAGCCGCTCTTGCGTGGCGTCGATCCCCAGGCCTTCCAGCACTCGCACAGGCTATGGCCGATCTCAGTCAATGGCCTAGTCCGGTCCTCCGGATACCTTTACAGCCCTGACGAGGCTCGGTGACGCTCCAGGTATCCGCCTGTGCCTCAGGAGCCGCCATGTCCCGCCCAGCTCTGTCTGTCCTGCTCGGAACCATGCTGGTCGCCGGTTTGCTGTCCGCGGCCGACGCCGCGGCTGCGTCCCCGCAGCGGGCTGCGTCGGCTTCCCGGAGCACCGCCGACCCCGGTCTGCCGCAGGTCACCGCCCCGACCACCGTCACCCTGGTGACCGGCGACAAGATCACCCTGACCCCCGATCCGGACGGCACCCAGGTGTCGATGCAGCCGGCCGTGCGCCCGAACGGCTACCGCCCCGTGATCCGGCTGAGTGAACTCAACGGTCACCGGGTGGCCGTCCCCGAGGACGCTGGACCGCTGATCGCGTCCGGAGTGCTCGACCAGACCCTGTTCGACCTCAACTACCTGGTCGCCAACGGCTACGCCGACAACGCGACCAAGCAGTTGCCGTTGATCACCCAGATGACCTCCGCGGTCCCGGCCGCGAAGGTACGCCACCAAGCCGACGCGGTCCCCGGGGTCACGCCGACCGTGCAGCTCGACAGTTTGCACGCCACGGCGGCCGACGTACCGAAGTCGCAAGCCGGTGCGTTCTGGGCCTCGATCACCGGCGGTACGGCGCCCACGCCGGGCAAGGCCGCCGCCAGGGCCTTCGGGCAGGGCATCGCGAAGGTGTGGCTCGACCGGAAGGTGAAGGCCACGCTGGACCAGAGCGTCCCCATGATCGGCGCGCCGCAGGCCTGGGCCGCCGGGTATACCGGCAAGGGGGTGAAGGTCGCGGTGCTGGACACCGGCATCGACCCGAACCACCCCGACCTCAAGGGCCGGGTGACCGAGTCGAAGAACTTCACTCGGGATGCCGACATCACCGACGGCTTCGGCCACGGCACCCACGTCGCCTCGATCATCACCGGATCCGGTGCCGCGTCGGGAGGCAGGTACAAGGGTGTCGCGCCCGACGTGGACCTGCTGGTCGGCAAGGTGCTCGACCATACCGGGACCGGTGAGGAGTCCGACGTGATCGCCGGAATGGAGTGGGCGGCCGCACAGGGTGCGAAGGTGATCAACCTCAGTCTCGGCGGCGACCCCTACGGTGACGAGTCGCAGGACCCCGGTTCACTCGCCGTGAACCGGTTGACCGAGTCCACCGGCGCCCTGTTCGTCATCGCCGCCGGAAACAACGGCCAGTACGGCGCCTCCACCGTCGGCAGCCCTGGTGTCGCGAAGGACGCCCTGACCGTGGCGTCCGTCGACAAGAGTGACCAGCTGGCCTACTACTCCAGCCGTGGACCGCTGCTGTACCCGGACCGGGTGAGCAAACCGGACATCGCGGGTCCCGGATCGGACATCGTCGCCGCCCGGGCCGCCGGTACGTCGATGGGTAGTCCGGTCGACGACCACTACACCTCTGCATCCGGTACGTCGATGGCGACGCCGCATGTCGCTGGTGCCGCCGCGATCCTGGCCCAGGAACATCCGGACTGGTCGGGCCTCCAGCTCAAGGCCGCACTGATGAGCACAAGTAAGGACGACCACTACTCCGTCTTTCAGCAGGGCGCCGGCCGCGTCGATGTGGCTCGCGCTGTCACCCAACAGGTGGTCGGTGTGACCACGGGCGTCGACTACGGCCGCATTCTGGACACCGAGCAGGGCGATGTGGTCCGGCCGGTCACCTATCGCAACGACAGCGCGTCGGACGTGACGCTGAGCCTGACTGGCTCGCTCCGCACTACCACTGGCACCGATACGAGTGCCGCGGTGTCCGTGCCCGGTCAGGTCGTCGTACCGGCGCATGGGACCGCGACCGTGGACGTCACGGTGCATGCCGCGGAGCTCGCGGCCGGATTCTCCTCAGGAGCGGTCGTGGCGACCGCGGACGGCGTGCAGGTGCGTACGGCAGTCGCACTGCGGAAGTCCCGCCAGACCTTCCCGGTCCAGGTGACCGTGAAGTCGTCGGCGCCGATGTACTCCGGTGCGGACGTGTCCGCGTTCGACGTGGAGGACTCGACGGTGCCGAGGATCGACACCTATGCCGCGATGTCGCCGGACCGGATGACCGCCTCGATCACGCTCGACCTGCCGCCGGGCCGCTGGTGGATCCGCGTCGGGCACGACCGGCTCCATCCATCCCAGCGCGCCGAGCGGGTGGTGTTCTCCGAGCCCGATGTCACCGTGGCGGGGCCGGCCCCAGCTCAACTTCGACGACAGGGACGCCGTTCCGCTCAGCGTGACCACGGACACGCCCAGCCATCCGATCTCCGGTGGGTTGACCGAGCGGCGCGACAGCGCGGACGGCAGCAACGGCCTGGTCCTGGTGGAGAACTTCACCTGGTTCGGCGACGGTGACTTTCTCGCCGCCCCGAACAAGCCGGTCACCGACGGGAAGTACACCGTCAACCTCGAGTCCACCCGAGGTCAGCCGCAACTGCGGCTCACGGTCGACTCCGCCAACGGACGCGGCCTCGCCCTGCTGCCGAGTTATCCGTTCAACGCGGCCGGTCCGCACCTCGACGGAACCTGGAAGAAGCTGCCGCTGGTCGACGTCGGGTGGTCGGTGGAGCCGGAGGAACTGGCCAAGGTCCGCGGCAAGCTCGTCCTGATGTCCTTCACCTGGGGGCACGGCGGCACCGAGTGCGTGCTGTCGGGCGACGATGTCGCGAAACTGAAGGCGGCCGGGGCGATCGGCGTACTCCAGGAGTCCGGCTCGTGCGAGCTCTACCCGGGCCGGCTCGAAACCGATGCCCTGCCGGTCGCGGGTGTCGACAGCACCGAAGGAGCCAAGCTGCGGGCCCTCCTGGCGAAGGGCCGTGTCACCGTCACGCTGGTCGGTGTGCCGGACTCGCCGGTGGTTCGCCACGTGTCCGAGACGCTGGACAACTACCCGCAGTCGCTGGCGCTCCGGGTACACGACCGCGACATGGCCCGGATCCGTACCAGTTACACCCCGGAGTGGCAGCTCGGTGTGTACGGCGGCAAGGAGGACGTCGGCCAGCGCCGGGCCGCGGACGCGGCGCACACCTTGTTCACTTGGCCGAACTACCTGAACAAGTACCCGCAGACCAGGGAGGAGCTGTTCGGTCCGATC
Organism: Kribbella aluminosa; assembly: GCF_017876295.1. NCBI lineage: Bacteria > Bacillati > Actinomycetota > Actinomycetes > Propionibacteriales > Kribbellaceae > Kribbella > Kribbella aluminosa. Next base: position 736,220 of record NZ_JAGINT010000002.1, read on the forward strand.
ACACCGGGTGCGCAGTGGATCCGGTCCGCGGGCGTCGACGCGAACCTGATCTCGGTCGAGGAACGCCGGACCATCCTGCGGCCCGGCCGGATGCCGGACGAGCGATGGCTCGGTGCCCCGCGCAGTATCGGCCCGTCCGATGTCCCGCCGTCCGCGACGAACCTCACCCACATGGGATTCTGCAGTGCGTGCCGGGACGGCGACCGGCTGGTCGTCGTGCCGCAGTACGCGAATCCGGACCCGCTCGTGGTGCCGTCGTTCGGCGTGATCGGGGCACAGGCCAAGCTGTACGCCGGCGATCGGGAGATCCCCGGCACGACGTACCACGGTGCCTTCCCGGCATTCACACTGCCCGCCGCCGAGGGACGGTACAAGCTGATCCTCGACACCGATCTGACGTCGGCGGCGATGGCCGGCTACGACCTCTACAAGTACAGCGCAAAGGTGCACTCGGAGTGGACCTTCGGGTCGCAGCACGTCGGTACGCCGGACACCGGCAACACGACCTGCTACCAGGCCTGGGCGGAACCGGCCGCGAAGCTGGCCTGTGCACCGCAGCAACTCCTCTACCTGCGGTACTCGGCGCCGACGGACTCGACGAACAAGGTCGGGCACGGTGTGGTTCCGCTGCAGCTCAAGCCGTACTACGAACGCACCGCGAAGCCGCAGACCGCGACGTTCAAGTCGGTCAAGGTCAGCGCGAGCTATGACGGTGGCAAGAGCTGGCGGCCGGTCGCGGGCGTGAGCTTCGGCAGTGCGTACCAGGGTCTGCTGCTTCCGCCGCGTGGAACGAAGACCGTCTCGCTCCGGGTGGACGCGGTCGACCAGAACGGAAACACGGTGTCGCAGACCATCGTCGACGCCTTCGGCGTTCGCTGAGACCTCCTGCCGGCGTCTTGCCACGTTGCAGCCTCGACGAGGGCAGGGGCGGCTGATGGGAGATCGGTGGAGGCGTTGAGTCGCGGGCGGCGGCTGCTGGTGCTCGCCGTCCTCCGGGTGGCTGGTGGGCCACCGCGGTCCGCGCGTACCGCTGGTGGTCGCCGGGACCATGCTGACCGTCTCGGGGCTGATCTTGTCCCAACTGAGCACAACCACGGCCACACTGCACCTGCTTGCGGCCTACCTCGCGTCCCTGGGCGTCGCTGTCGCCGGCACCGTCCTGACCGCGGACGCGCTTGTCAAAGATCCCGGTGCGGCTCCGACCAGGTGACATGACAGAGAACAAGATCGTGGTGTCGGTGCAGGCGTCGCTGGACGGCCGAGTGGCTGCGGAAGGCGGCGCGCTCGACTGGCTGCAGGTGAAGGACGAGCTACACGCGCACTTCGTCGACGTCCATCGGACCGCGGGGATGTTCGTGTACGGGCGGAACACGTACGACGGCATGGCGGCGTACTGGCCGACCGCCGAAGGCGCCCCGTTCCTGGTGGAGTACGGCAAGGTCTGGACGGCAATGCCGAAGCTGGTGTTCTCCCGGACGCTGGAGTCGGCGGGCTGGAACACGACCGTGGTCCGCGACCTCGCCGTGTTGGAGGAGTACCGCAGGACCGCTGACGGCGACCTCTACGTGATCGGCAGCCCGCAGCTCATGACCGCGCTGGCCGAGCGGGACCTGGTGGACGCGTACCAGATCTACGTGCACCCGGTGGCGCTAGGACACGGACCGTCGATCCTCGAGGGCTTGCCGGCACGGCAGGGCCTGACGCTGACGGGTGCGCGGACCTTCGACGGGAACGTGGTCAAGCTGGAGTACACCCGCTAGCTCTCGATCAGCCCGGCGCGGGTCAGGGCTTTGAGGCGGCCGCGGAGGATCTTCTGGCGGCGCTCTTCCTCCGGGAACAGGTCCAGGTAGGCGGGACCCTTGGCGGCGAGGAGGTCGTCGTCGAGGCGGCGTACGGTGCCGGCTGGGGCGCGGTGGGTCATGGCTGCCTGTACGGCCGCGCTGTCGATGCCTCCGAGCAGATCCGTGAGTTGCTCTTCGGTCGTGACACCCAGGCGGTGCAGGACGCCGAGGATCCAGGAGTAGTGCGTGGTCTTCGCGTGCGGCGCGTCCGGGTAGCGGCGGTTCAGGTACGTCGTAAGCGTGGCGGTCGTGAGGTCGACCGGGGCCTTGTCCGACGCGGTCGCGGCCAGCTCGCGGTACAGCCGGTCGATCTCGGTGAACTCGTTGTCGGCCAGCTCCATCAGCGCCGCCGCCAGCAGGAACCTCCGGTCGAACTCGGGCTTGCGCTCCGGCGGGATGTCCAGCTTGTACCGGATGTCGTGCTCGAACTCGGCCCACGCGTGCTGAACCGCCGTACGCACCTGGATCTCCATCACCAGGTTCTTCAGTACGGCGTACTCCGGCAGTTCGCGGCGGTGCTCGTTCAGCCGGACCAGGTAGTGCTTGCTGGCGTACCCGAAGACGCCCTGCGCCCGGGTGTGCGCGCCCATGTCGGTGTGCTCGACGATCTCGAACTCTTCCTCGATCACCTCGCAGACCCGGTCCACCGCCTCCACCAGGAACGTGATCACCCGAGCCGCGACCAGGTCGGTGATCTGGTTCAGCGGGTCGTCGTACTTCGGCCGGCCGGGATCGTCCGGACGCGGCTTCGACGCCTTCACGAGGAACGACTCCGGGTCCTTCGCCCGGGCCGTCGCGCTCAGGTAGTTGATGCCTTCCTCTTCGCCGATCAGCTCGTTGATCAGCGCCTCGAGCTTGCGCGCACCGCCGACGTACTGCTGATGTACCCGCTCGTACAACGCCCCTGCCTGCGGAGCCCACTCCACCATGGCCGGAACCCTAGTGGTCCCAGCGAGAATCGTGGTGTCTATCGGAATCTAGTCATTTCACTAGAAAGTCGTAGACAGTCCGAGCGACACGCTCTGGTCGTTGATCGGTCAATCTACGGAAATCGCTAGACGGCCTCATACAGTGAAAGCATGGATCCGATCCGGAATCCCTATGCGCCCGGCGCCGGTCAGCGGCCGCCTGAGCTGGCCGGACGCGACACCGAGGTGCGGCAGTTCGAGGTGGTGCTCGAACGGGTCGCCGCAGGCAGGCCGGAGCGGAGCCTGGTGCTCAGCGGACTCCGGGGCGTGGGCAAGACGGTGCTGCTCAACACGCTCCGTTCGCAGGCGATCAAGCGCGCCTGGGGTACCGGGAAGATCGAGGCCCGCCCGGACCAGAGCATCCGGCTGCCGATCGCGCAGGCGCTGCACACCGCGATGCGCGAGCTCGGCCACCGGCACCGCGACGACGAGAAGGTCGACCAGTTCAGCGCCGTACTGAAGGCCTTTGCCCTGCGTACGGCGGCCAACGACCGGAAGGGGATCCGCTGGCACCCGCCGGTCGACGTGGCCGCGGCGAAGGGCCGGGCGGACTCCGGTGACCTGGAGATGGACCTGATCGAGCTGTTCACCGACGCCGCGGACCTGGCCGGCGACCTGACCGTCGGGGTCGGGTTGTTCATCGACGAGATGCAGGACATCAGCACCGACGACCTGTCCGCGCTGTGCGCCGCCTGCCACGAGATCTCGCAGCAGAGCGCCGCGCTGGTCGTCGTCGGCGCCGGCCTCCCGCACCTGCCCGCCGTACTGTCCGCCAGCAAGTCGTACTCCGAGCGCCTCTTCCGCTACATCCGCGTCGACCGCCTGGCCCGGGACGCGTGCGACCGCGCGCTGATGCTCCCGGCGGAGAGCGAGGGCGTGCAGTACGACGAGGAGGCCCTCGACGAGCTGTACGCGCAGACCGACGGTTACCCGTACTTCGTCCAGGCGTTCGCGCACTCCACCTGGGACCACGCCCCGACCTCCCCGATCACGATCAAGGACGTCGCCGTCGCCGCCCCCGAGGCCTCGGCCGAGCTGACCGTCGGCTTCTTCGGCTCCCGCTACGAACGCGCCACCCCCGCCGAACGCGAGTACATGCGCGCCATGGCCGAGCTGGGCATCGGCGTCGACGACGGCTCGGTCCCCACCTCCGAGGTCGCCTCCACCCTCAACCGCAAACCCCAGTCCCTCTCCCCGGCCCGCGACGGCCTGATCAAGAAAGGCCTCGTCTTCTCCGCCGAACGCGGCACCGTCGCCTTCACCGTCCCCCACTTCGGAAAATTCCTCCGCACCCGAACGGCTTAAGAACTGTGGTGGTGCGGGAGGCGGAGCACCCAGCGCCAGTTCGACCGTTGGGCTTGTGCCCGTGGCTCGGACGACTGCGGTGAGGGGAGCCGGTGGGCGACGAAGCCGCCTACGTTGCTTGCAGCAGGCGCTCGGCCTCGTCGACGATGGCTTCCGAGTCCGACGACGAAATGACCTGGACGCCGAGACGTCGCCAGCCATCCTTCGCGACCTCGAACTGCTCCTCCCCTGCGGATGTGTCCGGAGGAGTGAACACCGCGTTGATTTCGACAGACTTCGGAATCTGCACTCCGGACTGGCCGCGTCTTGCTACGAGACGGCCGCCGTCTGCCCGGAGCAGCCCCAGGAGGTAGTTCCAAGCCTGGATGTTTGTCTGCAGACGCCGCGTGTCCTTCACGTCGAATGCCCAGACCTGCGACATCTGATGGACATGCCGGTTCGTCACCGCGAAATCTATGCTTGTGTCCTGTGATCCGACGGCAGCGATCCCGGACTTGGCGAGGTGTTGCACAAGCTCGGGGCGCACTTCGAATGCGTGCCGCAACCTGTTCACGACCTTGACTCGAGAGCGGTGACCCACCTCGGTGTCGGTGTCGACGATCATCAGATCGTAGGCGAGGTTCGCCGCCTCTTCGGCCGAGTTCGCCAGGACCGGTCGGGCCTCTGAAAGCTGAACAATGTTGTTCATCCGGACGCGAAGGTCCTCGACATCCCCCTTGCGCAATGGCATGAGGTCAGAAGGCACCAAAGACTCGACCGCCGAGAGACGAACGCTGATGGCCTCTTCGATCCGCCTCATGAACGCGTGGGTCATGGCCGCAGATCCACCCAGTCGGGAAGCGCGCCCGAGATTACCGACCCGGCGAAATGACCAGTCTTCGTTCCGTCCGGCGATGACGGCGATATTGACGAACTCGCCGCGAATCGCGTCGGGCACGTAACGTATGACCCAGTAGTCGTAGCGCACGTGGCCCCCTTTCACGGGCGATCTCCAACTGCATCCCGAAGCCTCTGAGCTACCAGGGCCCGGCGTCCATGAACGAACTTGGCTAGTGTATGCAGTGCCTCGTCCGCAACTCCCCACTCTAGCGGCACTTGGCCCATGACCTCACCCAGGTTGGCGCACGACAGACCTTCCACGAGGTTCGCCGCCGTTCGGAGCGCCTCAGTGTTGAGTGCTGCAGCGTCGATGTTCTGCGGCCACGGCCACGGTTGGTCGGCGCGCCCCGCCAAGTGACTCGGCGTCCAGTCGCCTTCCAGGCTGTCGAACCACAGGCCATGGTCAATCGACCAGACCTGGTCATGCTCGGCCAGGTGGTAGAGGAGTTGCAAGTCGCTGCCGAGGCACAGATCCCAGAGCGCGAGGTAGAAGGCGAAGCGGGTCGCATTGCCATCTCGGCCAACCCGTGTGATCTCCGTGTGCTCCTCAACATCAGGGAGTAGCTCTGACCCGAAGTAGACGCCAGCCGGTAGCCGTGAACCATCTACGTGCTGGTCGCAGACCAGCGCCTCGTCGACCTCGACTAGTGCGGTTGGCCGCACAGGTGCGGCGATACGCGTTCCGAGTCGCCCGACGACCAACTCGTGCACCAATGACAGGTTCCCGTGCGGATTGCCAGGCCACTTCGTCCAATAGCGCCGGCCTCGAGTGGTGACCGCAAGAACCGGTTTCGCCCCAGTCGATGCTGTCGCGAGAATGAGCTGTGCCGATTCTTGGGCTGGACCACGGGTAGAACCCCTTGAGTGCGCGCGTAAACGCCTCGCCGGACCACGCGCCCTTGTCGGTCGCCACGCATGCTCCCTGTTCGACGTCGCTTTAGGGGGTCGGACCCGCTCCGGAATGGCCGGCCGGATCAACGTGGAGCGTAGACCTCTGTCTGACAGATACGAAGTTCATTCGGCGTTCGATGTGGCAGAGCGACTTCAGCCCTGCCAAGCACTACGTGCAGCGCTCAGCCCTTCACCTGGCCGCACTTTTGGAACGACGGATTTGCTGGGTAGGGTCTTGGCGTGACCACCCGGCGGCGCGGCCAGCAGGCGGATATGTCTCCGGGGCGTGGGGGCCGGCACAGTCGACGGAAGTCGCACAAGGGGCAGTGGCTGGTGGTCACGGCGCTTGCGGTGGTGGCGACGGTGGTCGTGGCGAATCCGGAGGTGGCTCACCGCAACAGCCTTGCGGCGCAGGCGGTTGCGGGAGTCAACGAGGTCGCCGAGGAAGCCCCGGCGGTCTCGGTCACTCCCGAACCGGTCCCCACGCCGACGCAGAAGTTCACCACGCCGTCGCGGCCGGCGCCGACGTTGACGCGTAAGCCGAAGAGCTCGAAGCCGAACGTGTCCGTGTCGAGCGGGAAGCTCGCCGTGGTGCCCGGGATCAGCAAGGCGAACGGTGTGCGGGACAAGCTCACGTATCGCGTAGAGATCGAGCAGGGCGTCACGGTCAACGGCGCCGCGGTGGCCACTGCGATCCACCAGACGCTGACGGATCCGCGTGGCTGGCAGGCGCTGCACCCGGTGAGCTTCGAGCGCACCGACAAGCCGGACGCCGACCTGCGCATCATCCTCGCGACGCCGTCGCTGACCGACAAGCTGTGCCTCCCACTCGACACCGGCGGCGAGGTCTCCTGCCGGGTCGAGGACCGCGTCGTACTGAACGCGAAGCGGTGGATCTATGCGATCCCGGCGTACGACGGCAACGTCGAGGTGTACCGCAGCTACCTGGTGAACCACGAGGTTGGCCACGCACTCGGCCACGGGCACTCGACGTGCACCACCCCGAAGACCCCCGCACCGGTGATGATGCAGCAGACCAAGGGCCTGGCCGGCTGCCTGCCGAACGCCTGGCCGACGGTCAAGGCGACCTGAGAGACTGGGTACGACGGACGGGAGGGAGCAGCCGATGTCGTCACAGGACTTCCCGACGTACGGCCGGGACAACGAGCCCGACAAGCAGCAGCCGCCCGGTGAGGACCACCACTACGCTCCGCCCACGCCGTACGGCGGCGGCTCGTACGGACCTGGTCATCCGGTGCCGGAGGAGCAGTTCCCTTATGCGCCGCCTCAGCCGTACGGGACACAGCCACCGCCCGAGACCAACCCGTCGTACGTCCAGCCCCCGGCCTACCGCCCCGGCGCACCGTACGGCCCTCCGGCCGACCCGCAGCCGCACGAGCTCCCGACGTACGGGCGGGCCCAGGCACGCGATCCACGGGTCTCCCGCGTGCTCGGGCTGGCGGCGTTCATCGCCACGATCTACGGCCTGCTCGTCCTGACCGTCCAACGGGTAGCGCTCCGCGAGATTTCGCAGGCGCCGGGCTCTCCGCTCAACCACCCGCTCCGCACCGACGTACTGGACGCGATCGGCCAACTGCTGCTCGTGGTCGTCGGAGCCGCCGCACTCGTGATGTGGGTCCGCGACCTCCTGGCCCGCCGGAAGGCCGGCACCAGCCCGAAGCCGCCTGAGCTGGTCGGCCTGCTGCTCGTGGCGGTGTCCGCGATCCCGATCCTGGTCTGGCTGGTCATCGTGCTGTCCACCGGCCTCGGGGGCAACGACGGTGCGGTCCACCGGCTGCCCACGGCGTACGGCTGGGGTGGGTTCGGTCTGCTGTTCCTGGCTGCCGGACTCTTCCTCGGGTACCGCGAGCTGCGCCCCGACGTACCGAACCCGGTCGTCAAGGCGCCTCCGGCCAAGGCTCCCTGGGAATGAGCGCACCAGTCGTCCTCGTACCCGGTCTGGGCCTCGGCCCCGAGTCGTACGCACGGACAGTCGAACACCTGACCGCGCAGTACCACGTGGTCAGTCTTCCCGGGTACGGCGAACCCGCGGGTGCCCGTGAGGACCTGCACCCGCGTGCGCTCGCGGTCGCGCTGGCGGACAAGATCCGCGCGCGGGCGGTCCTCGTAGGCCACTCGGCCAGCTGCCAGATCGTCGTCGAGACCGCGGTCCGCTACCCGGAGCTCGTCCACGCTCTCGTCCTCGTCGCGCCGACCGGCGACGTGCGGATGTCGAGCTGGGTCGACCGGGCCGTCCGGCTCGTCGGATCGGCCATCCCGGACGCACCGAAGCTGGTTCGGATCAGCCCGCAGTACGCCCGGACGACGCTGCCGTCGATCGCCCGGGCCGGCGAGGCGTCGCGGCACCACGATCTGGCAGCGGTCATGTCCCAGGTCCGGGCGCCCGTGGTCCTCGTCCGCGGCAGGTACGACCTGGTGTGTACGACGGAGTGGGTCGAACGGCTCGCCGAGCTCAGCCACGGCGAGGCCCGCACGCTGGACACCGGCTCCCACATGCCGGTCGTGACCAACGGCCCGGAGCTCGCCGCTCTCATAGAACGAGCAGCCGCCCTTCCCGAAACCTAGTGTCGAGTTAGACTCAGCAGCACAAACCTATGCGGGAGCTCGCACCGAGAAGCGCGGGCTGAGAGGGCGACAGCTGGGTCGCCGACCGCCTGAACCTGACCGGGTAATGCCGGCGTAGGGAGTGGGGTCACTTATGACCGATACAACTGTTCGTCCTGCGGATCGGGTCGAGGCGCCGCTCGTCCTGACCACCGACACTCCGCGAACGCTCGGGTTCTTCCCGCAGTTCACGCTCTGGGCAAACCTCGGCATCTCCCTGTTCGGACCGGTGACCGGTGCGCTGGTGGCGGCGTACACCGGGTCACTGGCCCAGGGGCTGCTCGCGATCGTCGTGGGCTGTGGGCTCGGCGCGCTCGTGCTCGGGGGCTCGGCCGTGTTCGGCTCGCACACCGGTGCACCCGCGATGGTGGCGCTGCGGGGAATCTTCGGGCGGCGCGGGTCGGTGGCGCCGACGGTGCTGAACATCGCGCAGAACATCGGCTGGGCGACGATGGAGATCATCGTGATCTCGCAGGCCGCGGTCGCGGTGACGGGTCCGAGCTGGCGCTGGCTGTTCGTCCTGCTGGCCGGTCTGATCGCCACGTCGATGGCGGTTCGTCCGCTCGGCAGTGTGAAGCTGCTCCGGAAGTTCATGGTCTGGCTGGTGCTGATCGCCTCGGCGTACCTCTTCGTCCAGGTGCTCACCAAGCCGGTGCACGCGCTGCCGCAGGACAACGTCTACGGCTTCTGGCCCGCGGTCGACCTGGCCGCCGCCGGCGTGGTGTCGTTCGCCCCGCTAGCCGCTGACTACACCCGGCACTCGCGCACGAACAAGGCGGCCTTCAGCAGCTCCGCCCTCGGCTACGGTCTGGCGGCGATCATCTACTACGCGCTGGGCGTGTTCGCGGTGGCGACGCTGCAGACGAACACCGACGACGTGATCACCGCGCTCGTGACCCTCCCGGCCGGCGCGATCGCACTGTTCGTCCTGCTGGTGGACGAGGTGGACGAGGCGTACGCGAACGTCTACTCGACGACGATGTCGTTGCACAACCTGATCGGCCACATCGACCGCCGGTGGATCTCGGTCGCCATCGGAGTCGTTGCCACCGGCATCGCGATGTTCATCAACCTGGGCAACTACACGCAGTTCCTGTACCTGATCGGCTCGGTCTTCATCCCGCTGTTCGCGGTCGCGATCGCGGACTTCTTCCTGGTCAGCAGGATGCGGTGGGACGTGTCGAGTACGGCGAGGTTCCGCTGGCAGCCGGCCGTCGCCTGGCTGATCGGCTTCGTCGCGTACCAGCTGGTGAACCCGGGCACGGTGGCCGGCTGGTCGCCGTTCTGGACACGCGTCCAGCAGGCCGTCTTCAACCACCACCCGGTCCCCGGCTGGCTCGGCGCGACGTACACCTCGATCCTGGTCTCGATGGCCGCCGCGGTGCTCCTCGGCCGGATCGCCCGCCGGCCGGCCGCCTAGCGGTACTCGGGGTTTTCGAAGTCGAAGCGGCAGCCGGCGTCCCACTCGGAGCGCTGGTTGCCGTGCGCCGGGATCCCGCCGGCGTCCTTGAGGATCCTTGCCAGGTGCAACAAGTTCCAGGTCATGAAGGTGGTGTTCCGGTTGGTGAAGTCGTTGTCCGGACCGCCGGATCCTTCGTCCAGGTACGACGGCCCCGGACCGGCCTCGCCGATCCATCCGGCGTCGGCCTGCGGCGGCACCGTGTATCCGAGGTGCTGCAGCGAGTAGAGGATGTTCATCGCGCAGTGCTTCACGCCGTCCTCGTTCCCGGTGATCAGGCAGCCGCCGACGCGACCGTAGTACGCGTACTGGCCGTGGTCGTTGAGGATCGACGAGTTGCCGTACAGGCGCTCGATCACCTGCTTGGTGACCGAGCTGTTGTCACCCAGCCAGATCGGCCCGGCGATCACCAGGATGTCGGCGGCCATCACCTTCGCCTGGATCGACGGCCAGGCGTCCGTCGCCCACCCGTGCTCGGTCATGTCCGGCCAGACCCCGGTGGCGATGTCGTGGTCCACGGCACGGATCACCTCGGTCGCGACGCCCTGCTTGTCCAGGATCCGCCTGCTGACCTCCAGCAGGCCCTCGGTGTTGCTGCGTTCCGGTGACCGTTTCAGCGTGCAGTTGATGAAGAGCGCACTCAAATCGTCGTAGTTCGTCACGGTCCTCAGTGTGCGTCCCGACCGGGTGGACAGCTATTACGGGACGCTTTCCACACCCGCGACTGGCACTGAACCGTGTGGACCGAGATACTGACGCCCATGCTGAACTCCGCATTGCGCAGCCGGGCCGAGTACGCGGAACTAGGGGCCGACGGGCTGGCCGCGCGTACGACGCCCGAGCGGGACGCGGCGATCGTCAAGGCGGTCGAGGAACTGCTGGTCGGCCGGGAAACCGTGCTGGACCTGTGCTGCGGGTACGGCCGGATCGCGCTGCCGCTGCGGCGCGCCGGCAAGGTCGTCCGCGCGCTGGACATCTCGCCGAACCTGGTCGATGCCGGTCGCGCGCAGGCTGTCGGCGAGGAGCTCGCGATCGACTGGGCGATCGGTTCGATGACCGACCTGCCGTACCGGTGGGACTCGTTCGACGCGGTGATCTGCCTGTGGACGGCGTTCCACGAGTTGTTCGCCGAGGACGAGCAGATCTCCACCATCTGCGAGATCTCCCGGGTGCTGAAGCCGGGCGGGGTCGCGGTCATCGAAGGTCCGGTGTGGGGACCTGCGACCGCGGGTGAGATCGCGAACGGGATGCGCCAGGGGCCCGAGCACCGGATCGTCACCACCGAGCACGACGACGACCGCAGCAGCGTGCACTTCATCCACGACGAGATCAGCTACGGCCGCCTCTGCGCGGCCGCCGGTATCGACGACTACAAGGTCTACAAGCGCGACTGGGGCGGTCGCCGGCGACTCATTCTGGAGATTCACGCACCAGCAGCTAATTGACGTGTCAAAGAAGCAGATCCCCACTCCACACTGGGGATCTGCTCCTTGTCCAGCGAGTCTAAATCCATTCCGGACAACTCCGGAAATGTCAGCTTTTTGCTTCCAGATTCAGCAGGAACCGTTTCGCGTCAAGGCCGCCCGCGTAGCCGGTGAGTGCGCCGTTCGCGCCGATCACCCGATGACACGGCAGGACGACGCACACCGGGTTCGCGCCCAGCGCCGTACCGACCGCGCGGGGCCGCCTTCGGCTTGTCGATGCCGACGGCAACAGCGCCGTACGTCGTGGTCCGCCCGTAGCTGGTGTGCTCCGGAAGGTCCTCCAGTACCAGCCGCTGGAACGGCGACGCGAGCACCAGATCGACGTCCAGGTCGAACGTGTGCCGCCGCCCGTCGAGGTACTCGTCGAGCTGCCGCCGTACGTCGTCCAGCGGTCGCGGCTGCCGCAGTACCCGCGGGGACACCGACCGGGCGAGCCGGGCGGTGATCGTCTCCTCGTCGCCGAACGAGCTCGCGACGACCTTCCCGTACGCGACCGCGAGCAGCATCGTGCCGATCGGCGTGTCGTGCAGCGTGTAGGCGACGTCGGCGTCCGGGAAGACGGGTGGTTTCGGGTCGGGGGTGTTCAGCCGGGTGAGCCGGCTCTCGAGATCAGTCATCGTGTACTCCGAGTTTCGTGCGCAAGGTCGCCAGCGCGTCGCTGACCAGTCGGCGCGACGCGGCGGGCGTGGTGTCCAGAGCGGCGGCCACACCGTGGTGGTCCAGGTCGCCGACGTACTTCAGCGTGATCGCGAAGCGTTGCCGCTCCGGCAGTTGGTTCACCGCCCGCCAGAGGTCCGGGTCCGGCCACGCGGCGGCCTCCGGGCCGTCGACCGCGACCGGCGGCGCCTCCTCCAGCGGGCGCTGCGGTGTCCGCGCCCGGTGTACGTCGGTCGCGCACCGGGCGGTGATGGTGAGCAGCCAGCTGCGCAGGTTCTTCGCCGACTTCAGCGTCGGGTACGCCGCGTACGCCTTCTCCCAGGCGCGCTGCGCGACGTCGTCGCCGTCCTGACCGGCCATCGCCCGCGCCAGCCGGGCGACGTCCCGCCAGTGCTCGTCGACCAGCGCCTGGAACGGCGGCAACCCCGTAGTCATCACGCCAGTAGAACGCACGCACGGTCCGGCGTGTGAGTCCGGATCACGAGATTGTCTAGTTGACCAGTAGACAATGATGCGAAGATAGCTGACATGACGACGACCCACCTCACCCGCCGTCGCGTCATCGACCTGCTGCGGACGGCAAGCGCCACCTGTCGCTGACGCGCCATCCCGTCATTCCCGGCGAGCTCCGCCATACCTCCTGTATCGCCCTTCCCGAGGGAGAGACATGTCTGTGCCTGAACCGCACGCTGCCTTGCACCGTCCTGCCCTGTCCGTCGTGCCCGACCGCGCCGAGGAACGGATCGTGGACGCCGACGTCTACAAGTCCGTCTTCCGCCGGCACGCCGCCGGCGTCGTGGTGATCACCGCGGACGCCGGCCACGGACCGGTCGGCTTCACCGCCACGTCGCTGGTGTCCGTGAGCCTGCTGCCGCCGCTGGTCTCGTTCGCGATCGCCTCCAGCGCGTCCAGCTGGCCGACCGTGAGTACGGCGACCAGCCTGGTGATCAACTTCCTGTCCGCCGACCAGCACGCGATCGCGGGCCGGTTCGCGACCAGCGGGATCGACCGGTTCGCCGAGCCGACCCGCTGGTCCCGGCTGGCCACCGGCGAACCCGCCCTCGACGACGCCCCGAGCCTCCTGCGCGCGCAGGTCGAGCACTGTTTCGCGGTCGGCGACCACTACCTGGTCGTCGCCCGCCTCGCCACCCACACCGAACGCCGTGAGCACGAGTCGCTGCTCTACCACGACGGCAACTACGCGAAAGCCCACCATGTCCAGTAAACGCCTCCTGACCATTCTCGCCCTCCTCGCCGTCGCGGTCACCGGCTGCAGCGCGAAGGCCGACGCCGGCGGCGCCGCGAAGCTGTCGCTCGACGCCGCGCTCCCGACCACGATCCCGGACGGCACCAAGATCGTCGTCGGCGATCCCGCCACCGAGGTCGCGCTGAAGTTGTCCGGCCAGTACGACAAGGTGTCCAAGTACGTGCAGTTCGCGAACCTCAGCGGCGGTCCGCAGACCACCGAGGCGTTCCGGGCACACGCGCTCGACCTCGGGTCGGTCGCCGAGATCCCGTCGATCAACGCGACCTGGACCGGTCTGCACGTGAAGATCGTCGCCTCCAAGTTCCGGCTGGACCCGATCGCCCACCCGATCTACAAGCTCGGCATCGCGCCGGGGGTGTCGGTGAAGACGCTCGGCGACCTGCGCGGGAAGAAGATCGCGTACAGCCCGGGGCAGGCGCAGGGCGCACTGATCCTGAAGGTGCTGAAGAAGGCCGGGCTGACCAAGGAGGACGTGAAGCTGGTCGAGCTGCCCAGCACGGGTGACGTCTACGTGCAGGCACTCGCCGGCAAGCAGGTCGATGTCGCCCCGATCGGCGGCGTCCAGATCAAGCGGTACCTGGCGAAGTACGGCAAGGACGGTGGCGCCGTGATCGACCACGGTCTGCGGGACGACGCCGGTCACCTCTACGGCCCGGTCGAGTCGCTCGAGGATCCCGGGAAGGCGGCCGCGATCCGCGCGTACGTCGCTGCCTGGGGCGTCGCGCAGGACTGGATCGACAAGCACCCCAAGGAGTGGATCGAGGGGTACTACGTGAAGGACCAGGGGCTCAGCGCGGCGGACGGCCAGTGGCTGGTCGACAACGCCGGGCACCCGGACATCCCGGCCGACTGGAGCGCCGCGATCCAGCGCCAGCAGCAGACCATCGAACTGCTCGCCAAGGAGACCGGCAACCCGGTGATCCAGGCGAAGGACCTGTTCGACCTGCGGTTCCAGACCGTCGCTGCCGACGCGATCAAGGCAGGTGCCAAATGAGCGCGACCACCCTGCCCGGGCTCCGTACCCGGGCCGCCGCGAGCCCCGTCGTACGGCGCCGTCGGCTCGGACCGGGTAGGCCGATCAGGTTCGGCGCCGCGATCGGTCCGGTACTCCTGCTGGTGATCTGGAGCGTCGGGTCCGCCGCTGGTTGGATCGACCAACGGATCCTGTCCGCGCCGTGGACCGTGGTGAGCACGGCCGGCGAACTGATCTCCGACGGCCGCCTGCAGTCGAACCTGTGGACGTCCGCCCAGCGGGCCCTGCTCGGACTCGCGCTCGGCATCGTGCTGGGCGTCGTACTGGCGCTGATCTCCGGCCTGTCCCGGATCGGCGAGGCGGTGCTCGACGGCCCGATCCAGATCAAGCGGGCGATCCCGTCGCTGGCGTTGCTGCCGCTGCTGATCCTCTGGCTCGGGATCGGCGAGTCGATGAAGGTCGTCACCATCCTGCTCGGGGTGTTCGTGCCGATCTACCTCCACACCCACAACGGCCTCCGCACGATCGACAGCCGGTACGTCGAACTCGCGCAGACCGTCGGGCTCTCGCAGTGGCAGTTCATCCGCCGCGTCGTACTCCCGGGTGCGCTGCCCGGCTTCCTGCTCGGACTGCGGTTCGCGGTCACCGGCGCCTGGCTGTCGCTCGTCGTCGTCGAGCAGATCAACTCCACCAGCGGTATCGGCTACATGATGGAGCTGGCCCGCACGTACGGGCAGACCGACATCATCATCGTCGGCCTGGTCGTGTACGGCGTCCTGGGTCTGCTCTCCGACGGGGTCGTCCGCCTGATCCAGAGGAGGGCCCTGTCATGGCGACGCACACTGGCCTCCTGACCGTCCAGGTCCGTGATCTCGTCCGCCGGTACGACGAGCGCGCGGTACTGGACGGGCTGGACCTTGACATCGAGCCCGGCGAGTTCGTGGCGCTGCTGGGGAAGAGCGGGTCCGGGAAGAGCACGCTGTTGCGGGCGCTGGCCGGGCTCGACTACGACGTCGACGGATCCGGTGAGCTCGTCGTCCCTGCCAACGTGTCGGTGGTCTTCCAGGACTCGCGGTTGTTGCCGTGGGCAAGAGTTCTCGACAACGTCGTACTCGGACTGGGCGGGGCCGAGGAGCGCGGTCGCCGGAGCCTGGACGAGGTCGGGCTCGCCGGTCGCGAGAAGGCCTGGCCGAACGAGTTGTCCGGTGGTGAGCAGCAGCGGGTCGCGCTGGCCCGGTCGCTGGTCCGCGAGCCCCAGCTCTTGCTCGCCGACGAGCCGTTCGGGGCGCTGGACGCGTTGACCCGGTTGAAGATGCACGCGCTGCTGCGGAAGCTGTGCGCCGCGCACCAACCCGCAGTGCTGCTGGTGACGCACGACGTCGACGAGGCGATCGTGCTGGCCGACCGGGTGATCGTGCTCGACGCCGGCCGGATCGTCGCCGAGGAGACGATCACGCTGACCGGGTCGCGGAGCGCGGCGGATCCGGAATTCGCCGCGGTCCGCTCGCGGCTTCTCGACGCTTTGGGGGTCTCGGTATGAGCAAGCAGTTGCACCTGAACGCGTTCCTGATGAGCACCGGGCACCACGAGGCGTCCTGGCGGCTGCCGGAGAGCGACCCGTTCGCGAACACGTCGGTCGAGCACTACCAGAAGCTGGCGCAGCTCGCCGAGCGCGGTCTCTTCGACTCGATCTTCTTCGCGGACTCGCCGGTGCTGTTCGGGGACGTGGGTCGGCGGCCGGCCGGGTCGCTGGAGCCGACCGTGCTGCTGACCGCGATCGCGGCCGTGACATCGCGGATCGGGCTGATCGCGACCGCGTCCACGACGTACAACGAGCCGTACAACCTGGCCCGGCGGTTCGCCAGCGTCGACCACGTGAGCGGCGGGCGGGCCGGGTGGAACGTCGTCACCACGGCCGGTCCCGAGGCGGCGCTGAACTTCAACCTCAGCGATCAGCCGTCGCACGCGGAGCGGTACGAGCGGGCCGCCGAGTTCCTGGAGGTCGCGTACCAGCTGTGGGACTCGTGGCAGGACGACGCGGCGGTCGCGGACAAGTCCGAGGGCGTCTGGGCCGTGCAGGAGCGCGTCGTACCGATCGACCACAGCGGACGGCACTTCCAGGTCCGCGGGCCGCTCAACCTGCCGCGGTCGCCGCAAGGGCATCCGTTGATCGTGCAGGCCGGGTCGTCGGAGGACGGCAAGGGGCTGGCCGCGCGGTACGCCGAGGCGGTGTTCACCGCGCAGCAGACGCTGGAGGACGCGCAGGACTTCTACCAGGACCTCAAGGGGCGGGCGGTCGCGCTCGGGCGGGACCCGTCGACGATCAAGATCCTGCCCGGGATCGTGCCGGTGATCGGGTCCACGGTCGAGGAGGCGCAGCGGCTGGAGCACCAGCTGGACTCGCTGATCCGGCCCGAGTACGCCCGGCTGCAACTGGCGCGGACGCTCCGGGTCTCGCCGGAGGACCTGCCGCTCGACCAGCAGCTGCCCGCCGACCTCCCGGACGAGGACGAGATCGAGGGCGCGAAGAGCCGGTACACGCTGATCGTCACGCTCGCCCGCCGCGAGAACCTGACGGTCCGCGAGCTGATCGGCCGGCTCGGCGGCGGGCGTGGGCACCGGACGTTCACCGGTACGCCGGAGCAGGTCGCGGACGCGATCCAGCACTGGTTCGAGGCGGGCGCGGCGGACGGGTTCAACGTGATGCCGCCGGTGCTCCCGTCCGGGCTCACGACGTTTGTCGACGAGGTGATCCCGATCCTGCAGGCGCGCGGCCTGTTCCGCACGTCGTACACCGGCACGACCTTGCGCGACCACTACGGCCTCCCACGCCCCGCGGGCCGCACGCCGTCGCTGCAGGAGGCGACCGCCTGATCCGCTGGTGCTGGGCCCGTCAGGTGGCCGGCCCAGCATCAGCCCATCACTCCACCTGTACGACCAGCTTTCCGACGGCCTTGCCGTCCTGCATGATGCGGTGCGCCTCGCCGATCTCGTCCATCGTGAAGACACGGTCGATCCGGATCGGGAGCTTGCCGGCCGCGACCAGGTCGACGTACCGCTGGAACGTCTCGGCGGGCAGGTCCGAACTCTCGCCGCCGTACGCGGTCAGCCGGACGCCGTTCGGAAGGTAGTCCATCGGGTAGAAGTCGGGGATCGTCCAGGTATCGCTGAGCATTCCGGTGAAACACACAGTCCCGCGGACGGCCGTCGCTTTGAGGGTGTCCGGGAGAACATTCGTGCCGACCAGTTCAAGTGCCGTGTGCACCCCGTCCGGGAGAATGGCCCGGACCTTTTCCGCGACGTTGCCGTCGTCAACGATCGGGTGATCGACGCCGACGACGACCACCTGCTGCCCCGGTGCGAACTCGCCGCCGGGTGCCAGGTCGACGGTGCCGGCCGCCTCGATCCCGGAGATCAGCGGGAACCAGGCATTGGTCACCCATGATGGCCGACCCTGTGAAAGAGTTTCTCCATGCGGAAGAACCCGCGCGTTGTCGCCCACCGCGGAGCCAGTGCGGTTGACCCGGAACACACGCTCGCGGCGTACCGCAGGGCCATCGAGGTCGGCGCGGACGGCCTCGAGTGTGACGTCCGGCTGACCGCGGACGGGCACCTGGTCTGCGTCCACGACCGGCGGATCGAACGTACGTCGAACGGCACCGGCGTGGTGTCCAGGATGAGCCTCGCGGAGCT
The DNA here is from genome assembly GCF_017876295.1 of Kribbella aluminosa. NCBI lineage: Bacteria > Bacillati > Actinomycetota > Actinomycetes > Propionibacteriales > Kribbellaceae > Kribbella > Kribbella aluminosa. The sequence continues at coordinate 754,262 of NZ_JAGINT010000002.1, forward strand.
GGAGCGGTACGACTGGGGCTCCTGGAAGAACGGGGACGACCGGCAGCCGGTCCTCACCCTCGAGACGCTGCTCGCGACCGTCCGGGACGCCGGGCGGCCGGTCGAGCTCGCGGTCGAGACCAAGCACCCGACCCGGTACGCCGGCCTCGTCGAACGCCGCCTGGTCGAGGCCCTGGACCGCTTCGGCTGGGCGCACCAGCGGCTCGGAACGGAGTCGCCGGTCCGGGTGATGAGCTTCTCCTGGCTCTCGCTCCGCCGGATGCGCGCCCTGGCCCCCGGCCTGCGCACCGTCCTGCTGATGGACCGGATCCCGCTGCGCTTCCGCGACGGCACCCTCCCGGCCGGCGTTTCGTACGCCGGACCGAGCCTGGCGATCGTCACCGCGAACCCGGAGTACGTCGACCGCGCGCACAAACACGGGCATCAGGTGCACGTCTGGACCGTGAACGCCGAGAACGACGTCCGGCAGTGCCGCGACATCGGCGTCGACGCGGTGATCAGCGACCGCCCGGACATGGCGCTGCGAGTACTGGGGGAAGAAGTAGGACGTCGCCCCTGACCTGCGGGTTTGTGACACGCCGGGACGGAATTGTGTGGCTTGCGTCACGCCGGTCTGGATACGTAGCGGGGTGAATGCGGGCGGTTATTGCAACGTTCAATTCCGTCGATTTCGTTACGGTTTCCGGGGGTTTAGGCGGGACTCCGCAGAGGGCTATGTAACGGAATACCTGCGGGTGTTTTCGGGGCCGGGTTCGTGGGCAGAACTCCCAGTGGCTGAACCGATCATCGAGGAGACCCTGCTTGTCCTCTGCGACCCTGCCCGCCGACGTCAGCGTCGTGGACGTCGTACTGCCGCACGAAGTGTCCGCGGTAGCGGACGCCCGGCGCCGTCTTGGCGCCTACCTGAAGCGCTACCGGGTCGCCCGCACCGCCTCCGACGACGCCCAGCTCGTTCTCTCCGAGCTGCTCTCGAACGCGATCCGGTACGCCCCGCCACTGCCCACCGGCGACGTCCGCGCCGCCTGGTGGATCGACGCGGCCGGCATCCACGTGGAGGTCACCGACGGCCGCGGTGACACCGAGCCGCAGCGCATCACCGACCCGCACCCCGAATCCATCGGCGGCCGCGGCCTGGCGATCGTCGACGTACTGACCACCGGCTGGGACGTCCGGACCGCCGCCACCCACCGCACCGTGCACGCCACCATCCCCAACTGACCGGCCCGGCGCCCAGTGCCGGGCGTTCGGTCGGTTGGCTCTGGGGTGGTGTGGGCTGTAAGACTGCGGGGTTATGGGAAAGAAGTCGCGGCAGCGCGCGCAGAACACGACTCCGACCGTCACGCTCGACCCGGCCGACCTGGTGGACGTCGGCCCGCGGGAACCGTGCCCGTGCGGCTCGGGTAAGCGGTTCAAGCAGTGCCACGGCAAGGACCGCGCACAGGCGGCGGACGCGTTCGTGGTCCGGCCGTTCGAGGGGCTGCCGTCGGAGTGTGACCTGATCGCGTTCCGCGAGATCGTCCCGTCCGGCAGCGTGCAGGTCGAGCTGGCCGGCGACAACGCCGGCAAGGTGGTGAACCTGGTGACGCTGCTCCCGATGGCGATGCCGGGTCTGGTCCGCGACGACGAGACGATCTGGATCGGCCTGCAGACGCACGCCTCCTCCGGAGACCCGAGCCGCGACCTCGGGCACGCGATCACCGCCGCACTCCGCACCGAGCCGGGCAACCCGATCCAGCTCGGCGACCTGATGAAGGACGGCCCGCGGCTGCAGGACCTGATCGACACCGGCAAGCCGCTCGACATCAAGGTCCACGAAGGCTTCGACTACTGGGTCGGCGAGAACGTCGAGGACCCGACCGGCGAGGTCGCAGCCGGCCTCGAGCGCGCGAACGCCGCCGCTGCTCCGACGGTACGGCTGGAGTCGGTCGAGGCGGCGTACTGGACCCAGATCGGCGACCGCATCTACCTCCGCTGGGTCATGCCGCACACCGAGGACACCCTCCTCGACGCCCTGGCCCGCCTGCATGCCGCGGGCTCCTCGGCGCTGGTCGACGGCAGCCGCCTGATCGGCTCCTTCCGCGCGCTCGGCGTACTGGCCCCGGTCTGGGAGCTGCCGGCCGGCACCGGAGCCGCCGACGTGGAGAAGCCCGCCGCGGACTTCGCCACCGCCCTGGAGAAGGCACTGGCGACCGAGGCCCCGCTGACCACCGAAGAGCGGGCCGCCAAGGCCGGTCTGGCGAGCCGCCAACTGACCATCCGCTGACCCGCCCCGGGAAGCGAGAACGCCCACCTCAGCTGGTGCTGAGGTGGGCGTTCTGCTGTCTTGCAATGGTCTAGGCCATGATCGTTCAAATTGGCCCAGAAACGTGGACGGCCCAAGTCCTGCTGACGGGGGAGCAACAGGGCCTGGGCCTAGGCATGAAGATTACCCAGGATGCCCGCCCGCCACAAGCCCCGATTTCACTCCGCGTGTCGCAGGCCTCACGCCAGCCCGCAGCCGGGTCGGGTCAGGCGGTGAGTGGGGCGCGGAGTACCGGGCAGGACATGCAGCGGGGGCCGCCGCGGCCGGAGCCCAGTTCGGAGCCGGAGATGCGGAGGACCTCGATGCCGGACTCTTCGAGGCGGGCGTTCGTCTCGACGGTGCGTTCGTACGCGATGCAGACCCGCGGGGCGACCGCGAGGGTGTTGTTCCCGTCGTCCCACTGTTCGCGTTCGGCGGTGACGGGGTCCAGGCCGGTGTCGATGCGGCGCAGGGTGTCGATGCCGAGCGCCTTCGCGGCGGCGACCAGGAACGGTTCGGGGGTGGCGATGTGGAGCTGCTCGCCGTCGGTGGTGACCGCGAGCGCGCGCATCTCCTCCGCCATGTTCGGGTACATCAGCACGGCGTCGGTGTCGACCATCGTGCAGACGGTGTCGAGGTGCATCGTCGCCCGCTGCTGCGCGATCGGTACGGCGAGCACGGTGTGCGCCAGGTCCTTCGCGAACACCCGCCGCGCCAGCCGCTCCACGCCGGCCGGCGTCGTCCGCTCCCCGACCCCGACGGCGAGTACGCCGGGGCCGAGCGCGAGGACGTCTCCGCCCTCGAGGTGCTCCAACTGGTGGTCGTACACCTTGTCGGCGCCCGCGAACCGCGGGTGGAACGTGTAGATCAGCTCGGTCAGCTGGGTCTCGCGGATCCGGGCCGGCATCGCCAGCGAGGTGACCGCGACCGAGTCCCGGATCCAGACGCTCGAGTCGCGGGTGAAGAGCAGGTTCGGCAGCGGGTCGATGAGGAAGTCCTCGTGCGCCAGGAGCGACGTGACCAACCCGCCCGCATGCACCTCGTCGTTGCGTACGCCGGCCATCAGCGCCTCGGCCAGCGCGGCCGGATCGAGGTCGCCGAGGGACGCCCGCAGGTAGTCGCGGAGCGTGTCGCCGAGCCGCAGGTCCTCGGTCGCGCCCACGACCGCCTGGGCGCGGGCTTCAGGGTCGTCGAGGGACTCCGTGAGCAGCTCGCCGAGGTACAGCACCTCGACGTCGCGGTCGCGGAGGGCCTGGGCGAAGGCGTCGTGCTCGTCCTGCGCCCGGCCGACCCACGGGATGCCGTCGAACAGCAGCTTGTCGTTGTTCCGCGGCGTGAGGCGCCGCAGCTCGTTGCCGGGCCGGTGCAGCATCACCGTTCGCAGCCGGCCGACCTCACTGTCGACGCCGTACGTCCTGTCAGCCATCCGTCCGCCCTTCGGTCGCGGTCTACCGACCACGCTACGACCATCCCGCTAATCTGTCTGATTGTCCGACAATATCAGTCACGTACGCGGTCGTAGAACAGGCAGAGGGCGCCCGACTCGGTGGGGGTCGAGGCGGCCAGCTTCCAGGACGTGGCCGGGAGGCCGTCCTCGAACAGGCGGGCGCCGCCGCCGACCAGCTCGGGGGCGAGGGTGATGCTGAGGCGGTCGATCTCGTCGGCGGCGAGCAGCGCGCGGATCACGCTGGAGCTGGCCAGCACGATGATGTCGCCGCCGTCCTGGGCGCGGAGTCGCTTGACCACGTCCGCCGGTTCGCCGTCCGCGATCCGGGAGTTCTGCCACGGGGCCTCGGTCAGGGTTGTGGAGAAGACGACCTTCTCGGTCTCGTTCAGCCAGCGGGAGAACGTGCGGTCCTGCGGAGCGGCGTTCTCGTCGTCGGCGACCGACGGCCAGAAGCTGCCGAAGCCCTCGTAGTTCTTCCGGCCGAGCAGGGCGGTGGTGGCCGGTCCGGTAACCCGGAGCATGTGCTCGCGGGCGCCCTCGGTGATCGCGTGCGGCACGATCCAGCTCATGTCGTAGTCGCCGCCGGCACCGTTGGTGCGGCCGTCGAGCGAGAGTGAGAAGTTGGCAACCACGGTGCGGGTCATGTCGGTACCTCTTCCGGTTCGGTTCTGCTGATGTCTCACATCCTGCTGCCGTCGCCCCGGCGGAACATCTGCCAGCTGGCCGATATCGCCCGCGCGCCCGGCCGATCGTTCGAAAGAACGAGATCTCCACAGGTGGCCGATACTGAGGAGATCGATCGCCTGCCGAGGAACTAGGCTGCGGTGCTGTGCCCGGTGATGCTGTGCTCGAAAAGCCCGACGAAACGCCCGACGACAAGGAACCGTTCGAGCGTGCTGTCGCCTGCGTGATTCCGGCGAAGGACGAGGCCGGCCGGATCGCGGCGACCGTCGACGCGGTGCACAAGATCATCGGCGTCGACCTGGTCGTGGTCGTCGACGACGGCTCCACGGACCGGACGGCCGAGGTGGCCGAGCAGGCCGGCGCCGTCGTCGTACGGCACGAGCGGAACCGTGGGAAGGCCGCGGCGATGGAGACCGGCGCGGCGGCTGTCGCCGAGCGCGACGGGGCCCGCCCGCGGCACCTGCTGTTCCTGGACGCCGACCTGACCGAGACCGCGGCCGCGGCCGGACCGTTGATCGAGCCGGTGCAGACGGGCCGTGCGGACATGACCATCGGGACGCTGCCGGCACAGGTCCGTGCCGACGGGTCCAAGGCCGGCGGACACGGGTTCGTCGTCCGCCTCGCGCGGGCCGGGATCCGGGAGGCGACGGGCTGGGCGCCCGAGCAGCCGTTGTCCGGGCAGCGCTGTCTGACCCGCGCAGCGTTCGACTCCGCCGTACCGCTGGCCGCCGGGTTCGGGGTCGAGACCGCGCTGACGATCGATCTCGGGCGGAAGGGCTTCCGGATCGTGGAGGTGCCGATCGAGGTCCGGCACCGCGCGACCGGGACCGATCTGCGCGGGCAGCTGCACCGCGCGAAGCAGTACCTGCACGTCCGGCGTGCGCTCGCCGCTCGCAGTGCGCTGCCCGCGGACGGTGGTGGACCGTCGCTGCGCAGCCTGTTCCCGCGGAAGTCCGCGCAATGAGCACCGACCTCGAGCTCGGACAGAAGTACGGCCGCCGCGCTGTCGCCCTCTACCTCGCGTGTACGGCGCTGATCGTCGCGGTCGGACTGCTCGGTCCGTCCGTCGTGGTGCTGACGCTGACCAACCGGCACCCGTGGCTCCCGTCGTACTGGTTCGACGCCAAGCCGAACGACTGGCTCGTGTCGGTGATGATCTACGTCGCGATCCTGCTCGGCGGGTACGGCGTCTACCTTGCCACCAAGGCGCTACGGCACGGCTGGGCGCCGCGCGTCGACCGGTTGATTGCCTTGGGCATCGGTACGACGGCGGCCGTCACACTGGTCCCGCCGATGGCGTCCGGTGACGTGCTGATCTACGCGGCGTACGGGCGGATCATGGCGCTCGGCGGCGATCCGTACACGGCCTCCCCCGCGGACACCATCCGGCTCGGGTACGACCCGGTGATCACCGCGACCGAGCGGCCGTGGCAGGGCGCGCGCAGCGTGTACGGGCCGATCGCGACCTGGATACAGTGGCTGTCCTCGCTGATCGGCGGCGACTCCGCGCAGCTCACCGTGTGGATGCTGCAGGTGTCGGTCGCGATCAGCCTGGTCGTCACCGGTCTGCTGCTGGTCAAGCTGGTCGGCAAGGACCTGCCGGCCAAACGACGCGTGATCATGCTCAGCCTGGCGAACCCGCTGCTCCTGTGGGCGGTGCTGGCCGGCGCGCACAACGACTCGATCGCGGTGATGTTCGCGGTGGTCGCGCTGGTGCTGTTCCGCCGGCACGTGTTCCTGGCCGGCCTGATGCTCGGCGTCGCGGGCTGTACCAAGCTGTCGATCGGCCTGGTCGGCATCGCGATGCTCTGGGCGCTGCGGGCCGACCGGCGCAAGTGCCTGTACTTCTGCGGCGGCGGCGCGATCGCCATGGGCGGGCTGTACGCGATCGTCGGCCTGCAGGCGTTCCAGCAGGCGCGGTCGCAGACGTCGTTCATCTCCACCGGTACGCCGCACAAGGTGCTGCTGAGCCTCTTCGGCCTGTTCCTGCCGAACGGTCTGGTCCGGACGGTCATCGCGATCCTGGCCTGGGTCGGGCTGGTCGTGGTCGCGATCCTGCTGTCGCAGGTCTTCCCGAAGTCGTTGGTGCCGCAAACACATCCCGACGACCCGACCCCGGCCGCGATCCGGTACACCGCGATCTACGCGATCCCCTGGTCGCTGACCGCGATGTACTCGCTGCCCTGGTACGACGTGATCGCCTGGGCCGCACTGGCCGCGGTCGCCGCGTCGAAGGTCGACGGGTTGATGGTCGTCCGGACGACGATGCTCGCGATCGCGTACGTGCCCGGCCGGGACCCGCACGCCAGGCAGGTCGCCGCCAGCCTGTCGGACTCGCTGGAGTTCTTCAGCTCGCGGCTCCGCGACACCCTCTGCCCCGCGATCGAGCTGGCCGTGCTGATCGGCCTGATCCTCTGGGCCCGCCGCAACGGCGCCCAGTGGTGGCCGTACGACTGGCCCCGCCGCAAACAGAAACCCGTGCCGCAGAAAACCGCCGAGGTCAGTTAGCTCCAGAGGGACTCGGCGGCGGCGATGGCGCGGGCCAGGACCAGTTTCACCGGCTGGTTCAGTTCGGTGGCGGCCGCGACGACGTCGTCGTACTCGGGCTGCACGTTGACCACCTGGCCGTCGTACCGGGCGATCTTCACGCTGATCGGGTGGCCGTCGAGCTTGATCGTGCTGAACTCGCGGTCGGCGGCGTGCTTGCGGATCGGATACTCGCGGAGGCCGATCGCGGAGGTCTCGGTGAGGACGACCCGGCGTACGGCGTCGGCGTTCGTGCTGGTGACGAGGACCGAGAGGGTGTGCGCGGGGCGGCCCTTCTTCATCAGGATCGGGGTCAGCCACGCGTCGGCGGCGCCCGCGGTGAGCAGCTTCGCGAGGACCTGCGGCCACAGGCGGGGGTCGAGGTCGTCGACGTTCGTCTCGTAGACGAGCTCGGTCGCCGGGCGGTCGGTGGAGTCGCCGATGATCACCCGCAGGATGTTCGGTACCTCGACCGGGTCGCGCCCGCCGGCGCCGACGCCGGTCGCGGTGACGCGCATCGGCGGCATCGGCCCGTACTCGTCGGCCAGGGTGGCGAGGAGTGCGGCGCCGGTCGGGGTGGTCATCTCGTACGGCGCGGTGCCGCCGAGGACCGGGGCGCCCGCCTCGGAAACGAGGTGCAGTACGGCGGGGCCCGGGATCGGGATGCCGCCGTGCTGACCGCGGACCTGCTTGCCGCTGCCGAGCGCGATCGGCGACACCACGACTCGATCCAGCCCGAGGCTCACGGCGGCAGCCGCGACACCCACGATGTCCGCGATCGCATCCAGCGCGCCGACCTCGTGGAAGTGCACGGTGTCCGGCTCCACCCCGTGCGCCGCCGCCTCCGCCCGAGCCAGCCGCCCGAACGTATCCAGCGCCCGAGCCCGCACAGATTCGTCGAGCGCAGCCCGCTCCAACAACCGCCGCACATCCGCCCAAGCCCGAGTCGGCCCGGAGTGCGGGTGGTGAGAGGACGTGCCGCCCTCGTGACCACCATCCTCGCCATGCCCGTGTCCGTGCCCGTGCCCGTGCCCGTGCCCATGACCGTGGCCTGCGTCTGGGATGTTCTCCGGGTGCGGCGTGCCGTTCACCTCGACCGTGGCTTTGGTGGCGGCGATCTGGTGGCGCGAGGTGCCTGCGACCGTCACCGACAACGAGGGGTCGACGGCGGCGACCGCCGCGTTCACGGACGCCAGGTCGGCCCCGGCCGAGATCAGAGCGCCGAGGAGCATGTCGCCGGAAGCGCCGGCGGAGCAGTCGAGCCAGGCGGTGCGCATCAGGCCTCCTTGGTTTCGCGGGGGCTGGACTGCCGGGCGACCCGAGCGGCGAACACGCCGGCCCCGAACCCGTTGTCGATGTTCACGACGGTCACGCCGGGCGCGCACGAGTTCAGCATCCCGAGGAGCGCCGCGAGCCCGCCGAACGAAGCGCCGTACCCGACCGACGTCGGCACCGCCACCAGCGGTACGCCGACCAGCCCGCCGACGACGCTCGGCAGCGCGCCCTCCATCCCGGCGACCACGATCAGGCAGTCCGCCTCCGCGAGCCGCTCGCGGACCCCGAGGATCCGGTGCAGCCCGGCCACGCCGACGTCCGTGATCACGTCCACCCCGGCCCCGAACACCCGGGCCGTCGTCGCCGCCTCGGCCGCGACCGGCGCATCCGACGTACCGGCCGCCACGACCGCCACCGTCCCGTGGGACGCCGGCGGCTCGCCGAGGATCGCCGTACGCCCGACCGGGTCGACCACCGCCTCCGGCAGCGCGGCCGTCACCGCCGCCTGCGCCTCGTCCGTCAACCGGGTCGCCAGGACGGCGTGACCGGGGTGGGTGGCGTGCAGGGTACGGAGCAGTTCCACGACCTGAGACGGCGTCTTGCCCGCGCCGTACACCACCTCGGCGTCGCCGGTGCGCTCCAGCCGGTCGGTGTCGAGCCGGGCGTACCCGAGGTCGTGAACGCCCGGTTGTGGGCCCTGATCAGGCAAATGTGTCACGCCGCGAATCTACGTTGCCGCGGCCCGACGTACCGCATCCGTCCCGAACCACGCACGCTGTGCGATCACCTGAACACTCAGGCAGCACATGCGATGCCTTAGGCTCTAGTCCCGTGTCTTCGACGTTAGCCGGTGCCTTCGGGGTCGCCGCCCTCTTTGTGGCGGTGCTTGCCCTGGTTTTCGCGATCCAGGCTCTCCGGGCCCGGACGGGCCCGGCTGCGCAGACAACATCCGGTACGCCGCCCGAACCGGAGCCGCAGCCCGCGCAGCCGGAGGCCAGACCCGGCACCGTGAAGTCGGAGCTCCGCAGGCTCGGCAAGGACCTCGAAGTCACCCGTGGCGAGCTGAAGGAGACCCTGCAGCATCTGGTCGTCGTGCGGTACGACGCGTTCGGCGACACCGGCGGCAAGCTCTCCTGGTCGATGGCACTGCTCGACGACCACGGCGACGGCGTCGTCCTCACGTCGATCAACAGCCGCGCCGACGCCCGCACGTACGCGAAGGAGATCAAGGCCTTCGCCAGCGAGTCGAAGCTCTCCCCCGAAGAGGAAGAAGCCATCGACACCCTCCGCAAGGAAGCCGGCCCAACGGTCGACTGACAGGACCTACCGCCGCTTGGGGACGCGGGCGGTCAGCGCGCCCGGTTCGATCTCGGTGACCAGGTAGCGGCCGGGACCGATCGGGTCGCCGTCGAGCTGGCGCTGGACGTCGACGGCGGCGTGGATCTCGACCTTGCGGCCGGTGAAGCGCTCGAGGTACCTGTCGGTGCGCTTGGTGCGGGTCATCATCCCCCACAGGACGATCGGCCACTGGGTCACCCGCCGCGGCGCGATCACCACGACGTCGAGCAGGCCGTCGTCGGGGCGGGCGTCGGGCAGCAGCGGGATGTTCGCCTGCAGCATGCCGACGTTCCCGACCACCACGGTGCGGACCCGGCGCTCGATCGGCTCGGCGTCGTCGATGGTGATCTGCACCCGCACCGACGGGTGGTTCACGTTCTTCGCGGCCGACACCAGGTACGCCGTCCACCCGATCTGCTTCTTCAGGTGCGGCGGCGCGTCGGACATGATCGCGGCGTCCAGCCCGAGCCCGGCCATCACCGCGAACCGGTCGTTGTCCAGCTCGTCGCCGTGCACCGCGACCAGGTCGATCCGGCGGTCGCGGCCCTCGAGGATCCGCTCCAGCGCGTCGTCCAGGTCGAGCGGAATGTGCAGGTTGCGGGCCAGCAGGTTCCCGGTACCGGCCGGGATCACGCCGACCGGGATCCCGGTGTGCGCGAGCGCCGAGCAGACCACCCGGACGGTACCGTCGCCGCCGGCCACCAGCACCAGGTCCGACTGGTTCTCGATCGCCTGCTTCGCCATCGCGTTGCCGGCGTCGTCCTCGCGGGTCTCCAGCCACAGCGGGTCGTCGTACCCGCGGACCTCGAGCGCCCGCGTCACCTTCCGGCGGAACGCGACGCCGTCGCCGACCTTGATCGGGTTCACGATGACGGCCGCCCGCGGCGGGGCCGTCGTACCGTCGCCCTCCGACGCCGTATGCCGCCTGCGCCGCCGCCGCAGCCCGGGCCGGAGACCGAAGCCGATCGACGTCGCGGTCAGGAGCGCCAGCCCGAGCGCCCAGCCGCCGAGCACGTCGGACACGTAGTGCACGTCCAGCGCGATCCGGTCCGCGGACACGATCCACACCACCGCGATCACCGGCAGCAGCACCAGCAGCCGGAACCGCCGCCGCCAGCCGCGCACCGACGGCAGCACGACGCCGAGCGCCCCGGCCATCACGAACGCGGCCGTCGCATGACCGGAGACGTACGAGAACCCGGTCGTCTCGACCAGCATCCCGGCCGGCCGCTCGCGCGCGAAGACCGCCTTCACGACCTGGACGAGTACCAGCTCCGCGACCGCGGACGTGAGCAGCCAGATCGTCAGCAGCCGCGCCCGCCGGCGCCACAGGTACGCCGCGACGATCGCGATCACCGCCCGGGTCGTCCACGGCACAGCCACCGCGCCGATGAACTGCCAGACGTCGACCAGCCCCTCGTGCGCGGCGCCGTACGCGGAGGCGCGCGCCGCGACCGACTGGTCCCACCGGGCGAGCGGAGGCCAGTGCCCGAACACGAGCACCGTGAGCACCGTGAACGGCACCACACCCAGCGCCACCGTGAGCACACGGCCGGCCGCAGTACTGGGTGGGTGGTGGTTCATGGCCTGCTCAGATCCCCCCTCGGTGGTGACTGTTGCCAGCCCATCATCCCGAATAGACTTCGCCGCTTCAGACACGCCCCGATACCCTCAGGGTGTGATTGACGCGAAACTGCTCCGTGAGACCCCTGATGTCGTGCGCGCCGCCCTGACCAAGCGCGGCGAGAGTACGGACGTGGTCGACCAGATTCTGGTCGCCGACAGTGCGCGTCGATCGTCCATCTCCGCCTTCGAGGCGCTCCGGGCCGAGCAGAAGGCGCTCGGAAAGCAGGTCGCCCAGGCCAAGGGTGACGAGCGGGCCGCGCTGCTGGAGCGCACCAAGACGCTGGCCGCCGAGGTGAAGGCCAACGAGGCCGCCGCGAACGAGGCCGGCAGCCGCTACGACGCGCTGGCCGCCGCGCTGCCGAACCTGGTCTCCGACGAGGCCCCGGTGGGCGGCGAGGACGACTTCGTCGTGGTGGAGGAGGTCGGCAAGCCGCGCGACTTCGCCGCCGAGGGGTTCGAGCCCCGCGACCACCTCGCGCTGGGCGAGCTGCTCGGCGCGATCGACATGGAGCGCGGCGCGAAGATCAGCGGCTCGCGGTTCTACTTCCTCAAGGGCGCCGGGATGCTGCTGCAGCTCGGCATGCTGCAACTGGCCGTCCAGCAGGCGGTGGAGAACGGCTTCACCCCGATGATCACGCCGACGCTGGTCAAGCCCGAGGTGATGGGCGGCACCGGGTACCTGACGGCGCACGACGACGTCTACCGGCTCGAGGACCCCGAGCTGTACCTGACCGGTACGTCGGAGGTCGCGCTGGCCGGGTACCACATGGACGAGATCCTCGACCTGACCAACGGCCCGATCCGGTACGCCGGCTGGTCGTCCTGCTACCGGAAGGAAGCCGGGTCGCACGGGAAGGACACCCGCGGGATCATCCGCGTCCACCAGTTCGACAAGGTCGAGATGTTCTCCTACTGCAGGCTCGAGGACGCCGCCGCCGAGCACCTGCGGCTGCTGGCCTGGGAGAAGGAGATGCTCGACAAGATGGAGCTGAGCTACCGGGTGATCGACACCGCCACGGGTGACCTCGGCGTCTCGGCGTACCGGAAGTTCGACTGCGAGGCGTGGGTGCCGACGCAGGGCCGGTACCGCGAGCTGACCTCGACGTCGAACTGCACGGACTTCCAGGCCCGCCGGCTGAACATCCGGCACCGGGACGCCGACGGGAAGACGCAGCCGGTCGCGACGCTGAACGGCACGCTGGCCACCACCCGCTGGATCGTCGCGATCCTGGAGACGCACCAGCTGGCCGACGGCTCGGTCCGGGTCCCGACCGCACTGCAGCCGTACGTCGGCGGTCGTGAGGTTCTCGAGCCGGTCGCTCGATGACGGGACAGCCGACAGTAGTTGCCCTGGACATCGACGGCACGCTGATCGACCACGACGACGCGATGTCGCCCGCGGTCCTCGACGCGGTTCGGCGGGCCGCCGCGCAGGTGCCCGTCGTACTGGCCACCGGTCGCGCCTGGTCGACGACCAAGCCGATCGCCGAGCGGCTGGGGCTGCCGGCCGGCGGATTCGTTGTCTGTAGCAACGGTGCGCGGACGCTGCGGTACCCGGACGGTGCGGTCGTCGACGAGCGGACCTTCGACCCGTCGACGGTGATCGCGTCGGTGCGCAGGTACGCGCCGAACGCGCGGATGGCGGTCGAGGACAGCGACGGCAGCTATCTGGTCACCGAGCCGTTCCCGGACGGTGATCTCGGTGTGGGTGCGCGGTTCCGGGTGGTGGGTGACGACGAGCTCGCACCGCAACCCGTGACCAGGCTGATCATCCGCGACCCGGAGCAGTCCGAGAGCGACTTCGTCCAGCTGGCGGAACGGCTCGGCCTGCACGGGGTCAGCTACTTCGTCGGCTGGACCGCATGGCTCGACATCGCACCGGAGGGTGTGGACAAGTCGACGGGCCTCAAGGTCGCGCTCGCGCAGCTCGACCTGGATCCGTCCGGCCTGCTGGCGATCGGCGACGGCCGCAACGACATCGAGATGCTGACGTACGCCGCTGTCGGCGTCGCGATGGGATCCGCGCCCGAAGAGGTCAAGCTGGCCGCCGACGAGGTCACCAAGTCGGTCCAGGACGACGGCGTCGCCGCCGTACTCAACCGCTGGTTCTGAGTCAAGCACTTTCGGTCACAACCGAATTCCTTGACAGTTGACAAGAAAAGGCCCGGAAATCCTGCGTGTGCAGGATTTCCGGGCCTTTCCACGCCTCAACTTCATTCTTCTCTCTTCTTTCGTCTTGTCTTCGAACCCAGGACGAAAGAAGAAGGAAGCGGTTACCGATAGTCCGCTGGCGGGCCGAGTATCGGTCAGGCGACTCGCGTGCTACCCCGGCGCGGCTGGTGCTGCTCGACGACGGTGTCGAACGCGTCCAGCACCGCGGTGACCTGCGGCCGGGGCCGCGGGGTCTTGGCCGCCGGGCTCTGACCGCGGCGGGCGCGCCGCAGGTGCCGCTTCACCGTCGACAGCGAGCATCCGAGCCGCATCGCCAGCGACTCCAGGCTGTCGTTGGGGTACTGGGTGCGCAGCCGCAGGACTTCTTCGTGGCTCACCGGCCGGCGCGTCCCCCGCGCGCCGGCAAGCTGGTCGAAGTCATCGGCCTGCACCTCGACGTTGAGCAGGTTCCGGATCGAACGCCGTTGTGCGGCAGTGGTTCCGGCGACGAAACCGCTCACGTCGTGCTCCGCGACCGCGCTGTACAGGCAGTCGGTGAAGAGCGGGCAGGAGGCGCACAGCGCCTTCGCTTCGCGGACGAGTTGGTCGTACCGCTCGCGGGTACGGCGGGTTGCGGATGCAGGTGGCGGCTCTTCCATCAGACGGTGCTGAAAGACATCGGTCCGGGCGATACAGCCGGTCGTTGCCCCTTCCCTGTTGGAAGATGTGTCGACAGCCGCTCGAGAGCTACTGCCCCCCGGCCCCGCTAGGTTGGCGCTGTTGACGGTCATCAAGGCTCCCCAAGTATCAAGACCCGAGTGAACGAACGGTGAACGACGTTCGCTCGCACGGCTCCACTAGCCGGTGGACCCGCACTTTGTTGCCGGCCCACCCTGTCGTCCCGGGCGTGGGACGCACCGATCCATAACTCTTGACGTCACTGCCGCGGTTTTGGTTGCAGCCAATTCCGCAACAGTTCTTCGACGCTTGTGTGTACTTCCGGAGGTGGGGCGGCATCAGTCGCGCTGATCCAGAACACGCATACGACGCGGCCGAACAGCCCCCGGTTCCCCACCAGACCTCCGCATGAAATCACGCGCCAACCGTGCGATGCAGGGGAACTTGCTGCCTTTGCAGCATCCTGCCGTAACGGTCTGATGACGTTGTCAAAAGCTCAATCAGAAAAGTCAAAAAGGCCTCAATCCGGGCTCCAACCGCTTGCGCCCGGCCTACTCGGAAGGGTAGTGCGGGATCGGGTCGCGCGACGTTACGGTTGGGCCTGTGACGGCTTCGCAGTACCCCCGCCTGATAGCCACCGATCTCGACGGAACGCTCGTTCGCAGTGACGGAACGGTGTCCGAGCGCACCCGCGCCGCAGTGCTCGCGGCCCAGACCGCCGGAAGTGTTTTCGTGATGGTCACCGCCCGGCCACCCCGGTGGCTGCACGACCTCTCGTACCTGGTCGGCGAGCACGGTGTCGCGATTGTTGCCAACGGCGCCATTCTGTACGACGTCCTGCACCGCAAGGCGATCCGGACCCGGTTGATCGACCCGGCCGTCGGGCTCGAGGTCGCGCAGGCAATCCGGGCCGCGATTCCCGGCGTACAGTTCGCCATCGAGCGACCGAACCGCTACGGACAGGAACCGGTCTACCTGAATCGCTGGCCGAAACCCGACGACACGTTGGTCGCGAGCGTCGAGGAACTGCTTGCGGAGCCGGCCGCAAAACTGTTGGTGCGGCATCCGGGTCTGCCTTCCGACGACCTGCTCGCACTGGTGAATCCGTTGGTCGGCCAACGAGTGACCGCCAGCCACAGCGGAGGTCACGGTTTGGTGGAGATTTCCGCCACCGGCGTCTCGAAGGCCGCGATGCTCGCCGATTTCGCCGCCACGCAAGGGATCTCGGCTGCTGAGACGATCGCCTTCGGCGACTCGGTCAACGATCTGCCGATGCTCGCCTGGGCCGGTACCTCGTACGGCGTCGCGAACGCGCACCCCGAAGTACTCGCGGTCGTCGACCGCACTGCCCCGTCGAACGACGAGGACGGCGTCGCCGCCGTCCTCGAAGAGTTCTTCCAGCCTTTGAAATAAGGGGGCTACAGGTACATCCCGCCGCTGCCCGGGCCGTCGGAGTTGCCGGCCTGCGGTGCATCGGGGAACTGTCCGTCGGGGGGCAGCTGTTGCCCGCCGGGGAGCGCCCGGCGCATCTGTTCCAGCTGCTGCCGCGCGGCCATCTGCTGCGCGAACAACGCCGTCTGGATGCCGTGGAACAGGCCCTCGAGCCAGCCCACCAGCTGCGCCTGCGCGATCCGCAGCTCGGCGTCGGTGGGGGTGCTGTCGTCGGTGAAGTCGAGGCTGAGCCGCTCCAGCTCCTCGACCAGTTCCGGCGCGAGACCGCTCTCCAGCTCCTTGATCGACGCCTTGTGGATCGACCGCAGCCGCGCCCGGGAGGCCTCGTCGAGCGGTGCCGACTTCACCTCTTCCAGCAGCTGCCGGATCATGTTGGCGACCCGCATCACCTTGGCCGGCTGCTCCACCAGCTCGGTCACCGAACGCGGCTCGTCGTCGTGCTCGTCGTGGTCGGAGCGCGGCGGTCCCTCGACGGCCATGCCGTCCGGCCCGACGATCAGCACCTTGCCGTCTTCGGTCCGCGCCCCGGCCATCGGAATTCCCTGGCCTTCGCTGCTGCTCTCGCTCATCTCCCCATCCTAGGTCGAGCTCAACTTGTCCGGGCGCGGTGCCTGCGTACGGCGTCGCGGTTGGCGCAGGCGGGACTGCAGTAGCGCTGGCGGCCGGTACGGGACAGGTCGGCGTACACGTTGCCGCAGCCGGCTGTTGCGCAACGGCCGAGCCGGGTGATGCCCCGTCCTGCCAGGTGCAGCGCCGTACCGGTGCTGATCAGTGTCGCGACCAGCCGTCCGACCGGGACATGGTCCGGCCGGTAGTGCACGTGCCAGCCGTCGCCGGCGTGGTTGGTGAGCCGTGGATGCTCGGTGTACTTCGCGAGCATCGCGTTCATCAGGTCGACGCGAGTCTGCTCGTCGGCGGCGTCCACGACCTGCAGCCATTCGTCGAGCGCCGTACGGACGGCGGCCAGATCCGCGGCGGTCACCTGCCGATCGCGCACCAGGCGGCTCTCGACCCCGCTCTCCTCGCAGCGCTCGGCCAGCTCCTTCGGCGTGTTCGCCGGCCGGGTGACGAGGTTCACCGCCAGCAGCACGGCGTCGGCGCCGTAAGGGTTGAGATGCATAATGCCATTACATCACGATGGTTCCATGACAGATACTCACCGGCATCGCTGGAGCGTGGCCTCCAGCCATCAGGTCAGCGAAGGGCTGGTGGTGTACCAGCGGTGTGCCTGTGGCCAATGGCGCATCACGAGCACACCGCCCTACCCCGTCGCCTACCCCGAGGTCGCGCTAGTCGATACGGCTGACCATCGGTAGCCGGGACCGCGTGAGCAGCCGGCGCAGGTTAGACCGCGCATGTCGAGAATCACGAGCGGGTCTCCTGCTCCTCCGGTACGGCGTACGTCTGCGGCACGGCCCGTGGTGTGCCGCGGTGGCGTAAGAGCATCGCCTCGCAGTGGTCGAGCCAGCGGATCTCGGCCTCGGCGCCGAAGATCATCGACTCGATCACGAGCTGCCAGGAGATCTCCGCCTCGGTGCTGTTCCGCTTGAGCCGGGTCAGCTCCTGCAGGGACTGCATCGTCGACATCCGCTGGTGCTGGACCACGGCGCTGACGTCCACGCCCGGGACCGCGAGGGCGAGCGCGAGCTTGATCGCCAGCTCGTCGCGCGGCCGCGACTCCCGGGCCACCGGCGTCGCGAACCACTTCGCCAGCTCGGTCCGGCCGGCGTCGGTGATCTCGTACATCGACCGTCCGTCGCCCTCGCTGGAGGCGGCCCCGGACCAGTCCGTCGCGCTCGAGGCGGGTGAGCGTGGTGTAGACCTGCCCGATGTTCAGCGGCCAGGTCGCCCCGGTGGCGGCTTCGAACTCGCCGCGGAGCTGATAGCCGTACTTCGGCTCGTCCTGGAGCAGTGCCAGCAATCCATGCTTGATCGACATAGATACCGAGTATGCATACCGGGTATGCGAGTCGTCAATCCTTTCGGTTCAGGCGGCGCACCAGGCGCTCGGTGATCGCGGTCACGTCGTACGGGCGGCCGGTGCCCGGGGTCAGCTGGTCGAGCATCAGGCCGTCGATCGCGAAATGCAGCAGCCGGATCTCCTCGGCGCCGCCCGGCAGGCCGGCGTGCGCGTTGAACGCGACGTCCGCGTCGAAGCCCTGCCGGAGCGTGCGGGACAGGATCTCGCGAAGGCCGGGACGGCGGGCCGCTTCGAGGCGGAGCTCGAACAGGGCGAGCGTGAGCTCGGGGCGCGCGAGCAGGCGCTCGACGATGTAGTGCACGTAGTCGATCGCGAGGTCCATCCCCGGCTCGCGGTTCGCCAGCGGCTCGAGGATGGCCTCGTCGGGAGCCAGGCGTTCGAAGATCCGCTCGCCGAGGGCGCCGAGCAGTGCGTCGCGGGACTTGAAGTAGTTGGACGCCGTACCGGCAGGGAGCCCGGCGGCGGCGTCGACGGCGCGATGGGTGAGGCCACGCGCGCCCTCGGCGGCGAGCACGTCCAGGCCGGCGTCGGCGAGTTGGGTACGGCGTTCCGGGTTCCGGGGCATGTTGACAGAGTAGCAGGAGTTCCACTACAACTGTCGTACACAACAACGACAGCTGTAGTACTTAGGAGAACGTATGCAACCCGCAGCATTCGGCGCGACTGTGGTCACCGACCGGCCCGCGGACGTCGCCGCCTTCTACACGCAGTACCTCGACCTGCAGGTCGGGATCGATCTCGGCTGGTTCGTCACGGTGCGCCGCGGGACGGCGGACTGGGAGCTCGCGATCGTGGAGCGCGGGCACCCCACGATCCCGGCGGCCGTGTCGGCCCTGACCGAGACCACGAACGTCTTCGGCTTCGTCGTCGACGACGCCGACAAGGTCGCCAACGCCCTCCGCGAAGGCGGCGTACACCTGGAAGGCGAACCCGTGACGGAGCCCTTCGGCCAACGCCACTTCTTCGTCCGCGACCCGGCCGGCACCTGGATCGACGTCATCCAACTCGTAGCACCCGACCCGGAGTGGGTCGCAGCCAACCTGCCTACAGAGTGAGGAGGACCTTGCCGAGCTGGGTGGACTGTTCGAGGGTCTCGTGCGCCTTCGCGACCTCGGCGAGCGGGAACGTGGAGTGCACGATCGGGCGGACCTTCTGCGCCGCGATCAGCGGCCAGACGTGGCCGACGACCTCGGCGATGATCCGGCCCTTGTCCTCGACCGACCGGAATCGCAGGCCGGTCGCGATCACCGACCCGCGGCGGCTCATCAGCCGGCCGAGGTCCAGCTCGCCGGTGGCGCCGCCCTGCATCCCGATCACCACCAGCCGCCCGTCGTACGCGAGCGTCTTGACGTTGTCGGCCAGGTACTTCGCGCCCATGATGTCGAGGATCACGTCGGCGCCTGCGCCCTTGGTGGCCTCGTTGACCACGGACGCCCACTCGGCTTCCTTGTAATTGATCGCGACGTCCGCACCGAGCCGGGTGCAGAACTCCATCTTCTCCTTGTTGCCGACCGTGGTCAGCACCCGCGCACCGTGCGCGACGCCGAGCTGGATCGCCATCGTCCCGATC
Source organism: Kribbella aluminosa (assembly GCF_017876295.1). Taxonomy (NCBI): domain Bacteria; kingdom Bacillati; phylum Actinomycetota; class Actinomycetes; order Propionibacteriales; family Kribbellaceae; genus Kribbella; species Kribbella aluminosa. Next base: position 773,271 of record NZ_JAGINT010000002.1, read on the forward strand.
CCCGACGAGCCGCCGTGCACGAGCAGCGTCTCGCCGGCCTTCAGGTGCGCGGTCATGAAGACGTTGGACCAGACGGTCGCCACGACCTCGGGCAGCGCGGCGGCGCTGACCAGGTCGAGACCGTCCGGCACCGGCATCACCTGCGGTGCGGGAACGACGACCTTCTCGGCGTACCCGCCGCCGGCCAGCAGTGCGCAGCACTCGTCACCGACCGACCAGCCCTCGACTTCGGCGCCGACCGCGGCGATCCGGCCGGACACCTCGAGGCCGATCGTGCCGGGGGCGCCGGGCGGCGGTGGGTAGAAGCCCTGGCGCTGCAGCAGGTCGGCGCGGTTCACGCCGGCGGCCACGACGTCGATGACGACCTCGTCGACCGCCGGTTCCGGGTCCGGGATCTCGCCGATCCCGAGCACGTCGATTCCGCCGGCTCCATCACACACGACAGCTCGCATGCAGCCCAACCTACCCTCAGGTCGCGACCAGCCTCTCCAGGTCCTGCGCGATGCTGTCGAGGTAAGTGGTCTCGCCTATCGACTTGAACCAGTCCCATAGTTCGAGCGAGTGGTAGAGCCGGTAGAGGTCGATCCGGTCCTGCGCTACGGCGCCGTACCCGTCGTACAGACCGGCGAGTTTGTCGGCGTTGCCGTGTGCGGAGTACTGGATCGTCTTCGCGAGGTCGACGAGCGGGTCGGCGGCGATCGCGTTCTCCACGTCGATGAAGCCGGTGATCCGCCAGGTCGCCGGGTCCACGAGGATGTTGCCTTCGTGGAAGTCGTTGTGGCAGAGGACAGCTGCCTTGTTGTCCGCGAGCAGGCGCTGGTGGTCCTCGACGTGCTGCGCGATCTTCGCGTGCAGCTGCGGAGTGCCGCCAAGTTCCTCGAATTCCTTCAGCTTCTTCGTGAACTGCCGGCGCATGTACTGGTCGTTGTCCGGCAGCGGGTCGAGGATCCGGTCGGTCAGGTAGCCGTACTCCGGTTGCCCGACGCGATGGATCTTATGGAGCAGTTCGCCCAGCTGTGCGTACGTCGTACGCCAGTCGACTGGTTCTGTTTGCGAGAGCGGTACACCGTCGAGTTTGCTGAGGATCGTGACGCCGTCGCCGACGTGCAGCACCCTCGGGACCTGCCCGCCGACCTCGGGCTCGAGCATGCCGTAGACGTGGACTTCCTTGGCTTGCTTCCAGCGCCATTCCGGCGCGTAGACCTTCACGATGACGGGGGCGTCCGCGGTCTGCACCTCGTACACAGTGCTCAGTTGGCCGCCGGTGCGTTCGGTTGTGGCACCGGCCTTGACGTGGAGTGCGTCCTCGACCAGTTGCGCGACATCCATGGAGTTGAACCTATGGGCCCCGTCCAGCGGTTTTCAGTCGTCCAGGTCGGCCCAGGTGTCGACGTCGTCGCCGGCACGCGCCGGCTCGGTCCAGGCGAGGTCGAGGGTGGCGAGAGTACGCCGTACCGACTTGTCCCGGGGGTCGCCTACCTGTGCGATCGCGGCGGCCAATGCGGTACGGCGGTACGCCGTGGCGAGCTGCTGCTCCTGACCGGAGGTGTCACGCAGCCCGAACCCGTCGTGCTCCCCCAGCCCGTCGACGAGCCTCTTGACGTCGTCCGCCGTGATCCACGGCAGATCACAACTCACCACCACAACAACCGGCGCCACGCCGTACGCCAACCCAGCAGCCAACCCAGCCACTGGCCCACCAGCCGGCGGCTCCTCCACAGTCCAGCCGACCTCCCGGCAGGCGCTACGCACCGGCCCCACCACCACGGTCGACGCAGCCGCTTCCGTGGCCCTCAACACCCGATCCAGCAACGACACCCCGTCCAGCACGAGCAGCGCCTTGTCCACACCCCCGAACCGCGTAGACCCACCCCCCGCCAGCACCACCGCATCAAACTCCACCCCCGCAGTCTCCCACCCGTACCGCAAGGAGCAGGGGCCCACGCAGGCCCCGCTCCTTGTGCTCAGTCGTGGGGGAGCAGTGACTGACGCGCCTTGTGCATGCGTTCGCGCTCCTCGGGCGTCAGCGCCCTCATCGCCTGCTGTCGTCTCGCGTCCCTCGCCTCGCGCTCTTCGGGCGTGAGGCTCTCCGTCAGCCGCCGGCGGGTCTCCGCCATCGCCTGGAATTCCTCGTGGGTCAGTGTGCGGTTCATAGCTGTCGTCACCTCGATGAGTGTTTGAGCGGACGGGTCATGGGCCCGTTCGAGCCCGTCCAGCACCTCGAACAACTTGTCCCGGACCTGCCCTGCGGCCGCGAGCTGCTCCTCGACCACCCCGAGCTGTGTACGGATCAGCGCTCGCGGATCCGTCAGCTCGCCGTCGAGCACCTGCCCGACCTCCGCCAGCGACAACCCGAACCTACGCAGCGCGACGGTAGGTCCTGACGTCACGTGAGGTTCAAGCCGCGCGTCGTGCGGCACCATGGAGAGATGAGGATCGCCGTGGTGCAGACCGCCAGCAGCTACGACAAGGCCGCCAACCGGGACCTGGTCACCCGTCTGGTCGCGGAGGCCGCCCAGGGCCGACCGGACCTCGTCGTACTGCCGGAAGCGATGATGTCGGACTTCGCCGTCGAAGGAGAGTCGGTAGCGGGCGCGGCCGAGTCCCTGGACGGAGAGTTCGTCGCAACGCTCCGAAAGGCCGCCGTCGAGCACAACGTGGCCGTCGTCGCGGGCATGTTCGAGCTCAGCTGCGACCAGCACCGTCCGTACAACACCCTGCTCGCGGTGGGCGCCGACGGCGTACTACTGGGCGCTTACCGCAAGATCCACCTGTACGACGCCTTCGGGTACAAGGAGTCCGACCAGCTCACCGCAGGCGACGTAGCGCCGGTAGTGGTCCAGGTCGCCGACCACCAGCTAGGCCTCATGACCTGCTACGACCTACGGTTCCCAGAACTGTCCCGTGCGCTCGTAGACGCCGGTGCCGAGGTCCTGGTCGTTCCGGCCGCGTGGGTCCGTGGACCGCTCAAAGAACACCACTGGACCACCCTGCTCACAGCACGGGCTGTCGAGAACACCTGCTACGTCGCAGCGGCCGCACAGAACGGCAAGAAGTACTGCGGCCTCAGCCAGGTCGTAGACCCACAGGGCATCGCCCTGGCGTCAGTAGGCGAGTCGGACGGACACGCGTACGCCGAGATCACCGCCGAGCGCCTGGCCGACGTACGCAAGCGCAACCCGTCCCTGCAGAACCGCCGCTACTCCGTCACGCCTCGTTGACCAGTGCGCGGACCGCCTGGTCCGGAAAACCCGCTGACGCGTTAACCTCCTGAGCGTGCTGGATGGGTTTGATCTGGAACATCACGGCGATCTCGAGGTCGGCGAGGGGCTCGTCGACCTCGCCGTCAACGTCCGCGCGGGCACTCCGCCGCCCTGGCTGCTGGCCGCGATCACCACGAGCCTGACCGACCTGGCGGCGTACCCACGACCGACCGCCGCGGTCAATGCGGTCGCCGGGCGGCACGAGGTGGCGCCTGATCGGGTCCTGCTGACCGCAGGTGCGGCGGAGGCGTTCGTGCTGATCGCGCGGGCGTTCCGGCCGCGGCATCCGGTGGTCGTTCATCCGCAGTTCACCGAGCCGGAGACGGCGCTGCGGTCGTCCGGGCACCTGGTCGATCGGGTGATCCTGCGGCCGGAGGACGGGTTCGTGCTGGACCCGTCCGCCGTACCGCGCGACGCCGATCTGGTTGTCATCGGCAACCCGACCAACCCGACCTCGGTACTGCATCGCGCCGACGACCTGCGCGAGCTCGCGCGGCCCGACCGGATCCTGGTCGTCGACGAGGCGTTCATGGACGCCGTACCCGGTGAGCCCGAGTCGCTCGCCGGCGCGTCGATCCCGGGGCTGGTGGTGGTCCGGAGCCTGACGAAGACGTGGGGGCTGGCCGGGCTGCGGATCGGATACGTCCTCGCGCATTCGAGCCTGATCGAACAGCTGGCCGCCGTACAGCCGCACTGGCCGGTGTCCACTCCTGCACTTGCGGCGGCGATTGCCTGCAGCAACGAGCGTTCCGTTGCCGAGGCAGCGCAGGCGGCGGTCGACATCGAGCGGCAACGTGTCCATTTGGTTGACAGTCTCGGTACGGTTCCGGGCGTTTCGATGTACGGCGTACCGCGGGCGCCGTTCGTGCTGGTGCACGTGCCGGGTGCTGCGGAAGTGCGGGAATCCCTTCGTGCACAGGGTTTTGCGGTCCGGCGTGGCGACACCTTTCCGGGGTTGGGGCCGGACTGGTTGCGGATCGCGGTCCGACCGGAAGATGTCACCGACGGATTTGTGAAGGTTCTGTCGGATCTGGTGCGGTGAATCGAGTTGGCGCTGTAACGCGGCGGGGGGTTTAGCTGACGTCCACTTTGCGCACAAGATGGCCAGGTGCCCGTTCGTATCTCTGGGCAACTTTCTGGCCGTTCGCGAAGGGAGCAGCACAATGGGTCTCAACGACGACGAGATGAACACCTCCTCCGGAGGCGACAACCAGGGCGGATACGGAGGCCCGGGCGGCGGCTCGAACGACGGCGAGCGCTCGGAAGGCGGGTACGGCCAGGGCTCCTCCGGTGAGTCCGCCTCGCCCGGCGGCGGCTACGGCGGCTCGTCCGAGGGCGACTCCGGCTCCCGCGGCGACCGCGATGACTCGGGCTCGGGTGGCGGCGGTTACGGCGGCGGTGGTGACTCCGGCTCCCGCGACGGCGGAGGTGACTCGGGCTCCGGTGGCGAGTCGGGCTCCGGCGGTGGTGGGGGTTACGGCGGTGGCGGTGACTCCGGCTCCCGCGACGGCGGAGGTGACTCGGGCTCCGGCGGCGACCGCGGCGAGTCGGGCTCGGGTGGCGGTGGCTACGGCGGCGGTGGTGACTCCGGCGGTGGTGGTGACCGCGGTGACTCCGGCTCCGGCGGTGGTGGTGGTTACGGCGGTGGCGGTGACTCCGGCTCCCGCGACGGCGGAGGTGACTCGGGCTCCGGCGGCGACCGCGGCGAGTCGGGCTCCGGTGGAGGAGACGGCGGCGGCTACGGATCTGGCGGTGACAACGAGTCGACCGGCGGCGGCTACGGCGAACGGTCTGGCGAACGGTCTGGCGGCGGTTCGGGGTCTGGTGGCCCGGACAACGGCGCCGATGGTGGCGCAGACGGCGGCGACGGCGGGAACTCCGGAAGCTGGTGAGTACGGTGCCGGAGGCCGGGCCGTTGCGAGCTGAGCGCCCGGCACTCCGGCCCTGTGTAGCAGGCGACCTCGACGAGTTCGCCAACTCCTTCAGCACCGCGCCGCAGGCGATGTCGTTGGACGTGTACTGGGGCTAGCGGGCGCTACGTTCCCACGGTCCGACCTCCCCGCGCCGTACGACGCCCTGTTCAGCCTCGACGCGCTGGACGAACATCCCGCGGAGTCGCAGGGCTTCTCCGCGCACTACGACGTACATGACGTGTTCGTACTGCAGGTCGCGGGCGAGAAGCACTTGACCGTGCACGAGCCCGTGTACGTCGACCCACTCAGCAACCAGCCGTGGACCGACCAAACACGTGCTGTCCAGACCTCGTCCCACCAGCGCGTGCCGTCGAACTGACGACTCAGTACGACCAGGGGTGTCGTCGTACCCGATCTCCTCCGTCGATCAGGTGCGTTCGTCCCGCCCGTAAAGGCCGCGCAGCACTTCGCCCGCGCCGCCGGTCATTCGCTTGCCATCGGCAACTTCCTCCCACAGACCGTCGAGCAGCAGCTCTCCGTGCACCGCTGGCGGATCCTCCTCGCATCCGCCAACGGCCGGATCGCCGTAGACGTCTCGGCCCAGCTCGACACGGTCGACGCCCGTCTGACCTGCGCAGGTTCCTCTCCTGCTCAGCTCCGCCGGCTCGGCCTGCACAGCTTGACCGCCACCTGATTCAGTCCCGATCCAGCACGCGATCCGTGACGTGCACGCCGTAGTACTCCGACTGACGCGCCATGACCTCGCGCATCGACGTACCGCGTAGCACGCCGTACACCGTGCCGGGGAAGTCCAGTTCGCGTTGGACCTGCCACAGCTCCTCATGCCGTTCTGGGGAGAAGAGCTGCGCCGGATCGCCGGCCGCGATCCATCCGATCGGGAGGACCGCGCCTGCTGCCAGTCGCGAGTTCACGTGCAGCACGCTGTTGATCCGGAGCTCCGCGCCTGCGCCGGCGACGGAACCAGGGAACAACGCAGCGCCCGTGGCGATGAAGACTTCGTCCTCGACCGTGGCGCCGTTCACGTGTGCATGGGGACCTACCAGGACCGCGTCGCCGATCACTGCGGGATGGTCCGCCCGGCCGCGCACCAGGGCGTTCTCCATCACCACACTGTTCTCGCCGAGCCGGATCTCGCCGTTCTCCGCCGTCAGCACCGCACCGTGCAGGACCCTGCTGCCCTCGCCGAGGACGACGGCGCCGCAGAGCACGGCCGATGGAGCGACGTACGCGGATGCTGGCACGACCGGTCGACGGCCGCGGTGTTCCATCAACATCTGTCGGTGTCCTCTCGTAACCTGAACCTCCTCAACGTGTACCCGAATGGTGTGCGGACTCTCCACTGCCCGGGTCCTCACAACCCGGGCGGCGGTGTCCTCCGGCCGTCCACATCGAGGTGGGAGGCTCGGTCCGTCGGACGATCCGGGGTGGAGAACCGCGAACTGAGTCAATATTAGAACAGATGTTCGATCAGATGCAACGCATCCTGACAGGTCAGGAAACGCTGTTCAGATCCGCCCGGCACTGAGCCGCGGAGCGACCCGCGCGAGCACGTAGATCGTCAGGCTCGCCACCAGCGCCAGGCCCGCGAGCGCGACCCACGGCAGCTCGTGATGCACCTCGAAGAGCTGCGCGAAGAAGCCCGGCGCCAGCACGCTCGAGAACGTGAACGAGTACTGCCAGTACGACAGGTACTTGCCCCGTCCGACCTCCGGCGAGATGGCAGCGGACAGCGCGTTGTTGGTCGCCGCATGCAGTACGTCGGCGAACGCGTAGCAGGCCGTGGCCAGCACCAGCGCCGGTACGACCCACCCGCCGGGGATGTGTACCTGCAGCGCCATCAGCACGGCCCAGGCGGCGTACGTGATCCCAGCAACCACCATGACGTTCGTACGGCGCCGCCGCTCGGTGTGGCGTACTACGAGCGTCTGGCCGGTCGCCAGCACGACAGAAGTAGCAGCGATCAGTACGCCGACCAGCCACTTCGGCACCGTGAGCGCTTCGGTGACGTACACCGGCATGCCGACGCCGAGCATCATTGTGCAGAGCGCCAGCAACGTGTTGGCGCCGATCAGCACCAGGAACGTCCGGTCCTTCCGCAAGAGCGGTGCGGGGCCGCTGTCCCGCGCGGTGCGCTCGTGGTGCGACGGGTGCAGGCGCAGGAGCAGTAGACCGGCCAGATAGAAGCTGACAGCGTTCACGGCCATCGCAACGAGGAACGGTCCGGTGCCGCCGATCGCCAGCAGCCAGCCGGCGGCCAGCGCGCCGATGGCCAGGCCACCGGCCTGCATCATCCCGCCCAGCCCGAACCACTTGTCCCGCTCGCCCTCGTCGGCGACGTCCGCGAGCAGGCTGAAGATGGCCGACCAGAACACCCGCTGCCCGGTGGACATCACCAGCGCGCACAGGAACAGCAGCCAGATCGACCGTCCCAAGAAGAAGCCGGTGAACGCCAGACCCTGTGCGAACTGCGCGGCCACCACGATGTTCCGCGGACCGACCCGGTCGACGATCACCCCGACCGCGGCCGGCGCCGCGATCGAGAACAGCGTCGCGACGGTCAGCACCACGCCGGCCGTCCCGAGTGGGATGTCCGCGACCTTGTTGAAGTACAGGAGCAGAAGCGGGCCTGCGCAGCCGCCGCCGAACGAGTCGATCGCCAGACCGGCCAGCAGCGGTACCCGGCCGCGTACGTTCGGGAGGCCGAGTGACGCGGCTGCGGGCATGGCGAAGCGCTCCCATCGGGTCATCTCGGCGGCTGGCGAACACTAGCAAGCGTTCGGCAGCCCTTCCAGCCGATTTCACTCCGTAGCGGGCACCCGCCGTACCGCAACGTGCCGCAGCGGATGCCACGCCACCACTGTCGTCACCACCATCGCCACGAAGGCGATCGCGAACGGTGCGGCCAGACCGAACCGCTGCGCCAGTACGCCGCCCAGCGCGGAGCCGACCGCAGCACCGCCCACGGACGCCAGGAGGTACACGCTGTTGACCCTGCCCATCAGCTGGTCCGGTGTGGCCAGTTGACGCGTTGTAGTCGACACAATGCCCCACACCGCCGCGTGGACGCCGAACACCGCCATGGTCGCGCCGGCTACCCACGGGTTCCTGGTGAGCGCCAAGATGAGGTGGATGGCCGTCTCGATGACCAGCCCGACGCGGAGCAGTGTCACCGGGCCGACCCGTGGCTCCAGGAAGTGGTACGCCGGCATACCGAGCACACCGCCCACCGCGCCGACCGACACGAGCAGACCGAACTGGGTGTCGGTCAACCCGAGCCGCTCGCGAGCGAACAGCACCCAGGTCGCGAAGGCCGCACAGAACGTGATGTTCATGACCAGAATCGACAGGGCCAATGTCCGTACGCCGGAGTGCTGCCAGAGCCATCGGACACCTTCACGTACTTCGTCCCACAGCGCCGCACGCGTAGCAGGGTCAGGCAGCAGCGGCCGTACGGCGACTCGGGCTACAAGGGCCGCGGCCGCTGCAAAGGTGACCGCGTCGAAGACCAGCGGGATTCCAGCACCCGCAGCGAACAGCAACGCACCGAGCGGCGGCCCACCGAGCTGCTGGAGCACAGTGCCGCTGGCGAACAGCCGTGAGTTGGCCGCACCGAGGTGTTCCTTCGGTACGGCGCTGACGAGCAGTGCGCCGGAGGCGTTGTCTGCAAGGGTTTCTGCCGTACCTAGAAGGAACAGGCCAGCGTAGACCGCCCAGAGCGGTGCGGTGTGGAACAGTACTGCGGCACCGAGCGCGGCCAGCACCAGTGCGCGAAAGGTGTCAGCAGCAACGATCATCAGGCGCCGGTCGAGCCGATCGACCAGCACGCCGCTGAACAGGGCGAACAGCAGCCACGGCAACTGCTGGACGAACGCTGCGGCTCCAACAGCAACCGGTTGGGTGGTGATCGAGGCGACCAGCAACGGCCCGGCGGCGAGCATGGCGCCGTCGCCGAGATTCGAGATGATCGAGGCCGGGAAGATCTTGCGGAAGTCGGCTCCGAGCTCGGCCGGAACGACGTACGCGCCAAGGGAACGCATCTGAACTCCTGAGGGCATGACGGAACGACAGGACACCGGCTCTCCAGCCGGCGGTCCGCCCGGTCAGCTGCGTCAGCGCACCGACCGGACGATGTGTGCCATGTCCTCGAACGACGTAGACATTGCTCCCACCTCCGTCCGTACCCGCGACGACCCCGCCGCTGCGCACACCGTACCGGCGCCTCCCCGCCCCCGCACTCCGATTCTCCCCACCCGCCCTGCGCTATCCTCGACGTTCGGCGGAAACGCCACGGAGGGCTCGCATAGTGGCCGAGTGCGCTGGTCTTGAAAACCGGTATGGCGGGTGACCGTCATCGTGGGTTCGAATCCCACGCCCTCCGCGAAATCCAGCCCAGAACCGGGCGCTGACCTGGGGAAACGCGCTCAGCATCTGGTCAGGGACCTGTCCGGCCGTGAGTGGCTGTGTCCGGCTGGCACCGGCAATGTGCGGCAGTCTGTGCCCGTACTGTGCCCGCGATGAAGGAGGCTCATCGGGACCTCTCACGTCGGCTGCTAGAGCGCCTGGGGACCGATCGCCGGGCCAACCCACCATGTTTCAGCCGTCCTGGTCCCGTCAGGGCTGAAACACAGGGGCTGGGACTGGTGGGACACCGGCTGTCGGCCGCTGTCCCAGACATTTCCGCAGGTCCAGGCGGGTTCTGGGACAGTGGGACACCTGGGACACCGGCAGTTCCATTGCTCGATGGCTCACGGCCCCGGGCGGGGCGGGCCCGCCGATTCGCCGGGAATGAATGGATCGCAGGGTCTAGACAAGTCCAGCACGAGCGGTTTCTATCGTCTGGTATGGCCCCTCGCCCGCGCTGGTATCACCAACTCCAAGCATCCAAGACCGAAGCCACACTTGCCGTCGACCTGTACAACCGGTCCGGAACGGAACGCCAACTTGAGGCGTTCATCGTGCACATGACCATGGCGTGGCTAAAGCTCCTACAGGCGAAGATCGAACGTGATGGCGAGGATCTTTATATCAGAAACCAGCGAGGCCAACGGCAACGCAGCGCGGACGGCGATTGGATCCACAAGCCGCTAGCGATGTTGCTTGCTGATGAATTTTCGGACAATGATCCCCGTCGGGTCAATCTAGAGTTCTTCGTCGGCTTGAGGAACCGTATTGAGCACCGTTATGAGCGCGATATCGCCGCGCTTGTCGCTGGGAGGACTCAAGCATTTCTGCTGAACTATGAGCATACTCTCGTCGAGAATTTCGGTGTAGAGCAGTCACTAAGTGAGAACCTGAGATTCCCGCTGTTCTTATCGTCTATCACCGATGACGCCGCCGAGGCGCTGAAAGTATTGCGAAAACGAGTCCCGAAAGGAGTGCTCGAGTGGGTGCAAGACTTCGATGCGAGTCTAGAGCCGTCACTCAACGATGATCAACGGTTTGACTTCCGGATCTATCTGGTTCCGCATACAGGCCCGAAGACGGAGGCTGACGCCGCGATGACGTTCGTACGAATGGATGACTTAACGGACGATCAGCGGGGCAAGTTGGATGAAGTGCAAACGATTATCCGTGAGAAACAGGTGCCCGTTTCGAGCCTTGGAACTCTTCGGCCAGCCGAAGTGGTCGGACGTGTGCAGGGGCAGATTCCGTGGGTTTTCAGTATGGCGCACCACACTGCGGCGTGGCGGTTCTTTAGGGTCAGGCCACGGAGTGATGCCGAAAATAAAGAGCAAACGAAGTCGGACTTTTGCCGCTGGAATAGCACCTGGAGGCAATACGAATATACGGAGGCGTGGGTTGCATATCTGGTTCGGAAGCTGACTAGCGAGCGTACCTACAAAGAGGTCATGGGTGTTACCCAGAATTCCGACGCTGAAGACACGTCGGAGGACGTGAAGGGCCAAGCTGCGCAACTGGAGGCCCCGGCATAGCGAGGCACAGGCTTTGGCAGCTGTTTCAAGGGTGGAGCGGTCAGGTCGGCAAGGCGGGGGAATCACGGTCTTACATGCCGACCTGACCGGCTTAGGCCAGCTCTCTACGGATCTCGGCGGCAAGTTCCCGCACGTCATCGCGGGTGATCATCGAGCCGCATCGCATGGATAAGAGCCGATCAACATAGGCGGCCGCGATCCAAATGCCGCCATCAAACCCTTCGTCGTAGCCGCGTCGCCAGGGGGAGTGCCGGTCGAACAGGCGGCGCACCTGTCGGCGCATCAGCGGTCCAGCCACTCCGCTCCGGTCTCGTCTCGGTGGTAGCCCTGGTGGTGGCCGAGGATGCAGCTCCGGCCGGTTGTAGGGTTCTCGCCGTCACAGTCGATGTCCTGCGCGGCGCGCAGGATGGGCCATCCTGCGGCGTCGCGCTCCAGTCCCCGCGTCGTGTCGGTCATGTTCGGAGCATGGCCGATGCGGTACCCGGATTCGATGATTCCCGCGTATCCCTCGGCATCGGGAGACAGGGATACAGAGCGTGGGTGACACTGGGGTTATGTCGTTCGGGAGCCGCCTACGGGAGTACCGCGACCATCGCGGGTGGTCGCTTGGTGATCTGGCACGAGCAACGCACTTCAGCCGGTCCTACCTATCGAACATTGAGAACGGCCGAAAGCCTGCGACTGACGACATTGCGCGGGCGTGTGACGCTGCTCTGCGAGCGAAGGGCGAGCTGATCGCTGCAGCGCGCCAGGATGCGACTGCGAAGCTCAGTCAGACGCCCTGGCAGACGGCCGAGCTGGTCTCAAAATTGCAGTCATCGGATACAACGCCGAACACGATCGAGGCGCTTCATTCGACCGTTGAGGAGTTGTGCTGTCAGTACAACCGGCGTGACGCCCTAGAACTCCGTCAGGAGGCCCATGAGTGGCTTCAGTACGTCGGCAGCCTGCTACGCCGTCCTGTGGGTCTCAGGGCACATACAGACTTGCTGGTGGCCGGCGGTTGGCTCGCGCTGCTCGCGGGGTGTGTTGAGTACGACCTCGGCATGGGCACAGCCTCAGAATCCACGCGGGTAGCGGCCGCTCAGCTCGGGGCGGAGGCAGGTCATCCGGAGATTGTTGGGTGGGGCCACGAGATGACTGCGTGGTTCGCTCTGACGCAAGGACGGTTCCGGCAGGCTGTTGACGCATCGCGGCGCGGGCAGGCGGTTGCTCAGGGCACCAGTGTCCAAGTGCAGCTCCTTGCTCAGGAGGCCAAGGCGCGGGCACGCCTCGGCGAGTCGGGACTATCGACGCTGCTTGAGTCGGGCCGTGATCTGCTTGCAGAACTGCCGTATCCGGATCGCCCGGACAACCACTTCAAGGTCGATCCGGCAAAGTGGGACTACTACTCGATGGACATCCACCGCATGGCGCGTGACGACGCGCAGGCAAGCGAATACGCAAACACTGTCATCAACGACAACATCGCGCCGAACGGCACCGAGCTAAGCCCAATGCGGATCTCCGAGTGCAGGCTTACGCTGGCGTTCGTCGCCGGGCGTCAGGGTGACCTAGACCAAGCCATCGGTCTCGGTGTCCAAGGATTGAAGGACGGCAGACAGAGTAAGGTGCACCTGCGGATGGTTGCGACTGAGCTAGACCAGGAGTTGCGGGGCAGGTTTCCCGGCGAAGAGATGGTGGCTGTTCTGGAGGATGCACTCCGGGTGGTATGAGTGAACAGCCCAAACCGGCCGCGTTTAGTCGGGTACTCCCAACTCGACCCGCACAGCGGCCCTGCCAGGTTTCGGCCTTCTCAGCAAGATCTTCGTCCGCGCCCTCGAACACGGAGCGAGCCCGGTCGAAGTTGGCGTATAAGGCGCTCGACTGACTCTGTTCTGTGGTTTCGCCTGGAACGGTGACTGGGGGTCTGATCCCATCCAATGCCGACTTGCCCATTTCGGGATGATCGACAATATCGATTACTACGTCCCCATATTCCATAATGGCGCTGAGTAGGATGTCAAGATCCAGAATTATGTCATGCGCGCTCTGCCGGGTAGCATTGGTTGAAAGCAGGGCGCATTTTTTTCCAACTGATCTTCAAGTTCCTCGTCTGCAGCCTCTATTTGAAATATGGCGGTCGCGATCTCTTCCGGATTCGTGGTGAGCGAGAGTCTAAAAGAGTTCTTGGAAATTGCCTGGTAAGCGGCTGACGCGCGCTGATACGCATCCAGGCGCCGTTCGCGCCACTCGAACAAGTCTCGCTGCTCTCGCTCCCTAGCCCGCGCCTCTCGGCTGTCGCCCAACTGCAGGTTAAGCCGCTCGATCTCGGCACTTTGCTTCCGTTGATCGGCGGCCGCATCCCGGCGCCCCTGAAGCCATGCGCCCACTTGGCCGGCCGCTAGCCCGACTCCACCGGTGACGATGATTGCCCACGGGTCCATCAGGCTTGCCTCGACTCCGCGAGCGCACAGCGTTGACGTGCTGCTGAGGGTCTATGCCAAGTTCCTAGATGGGCAAGAGGAGGTGGCACGCAAGCGCGTGGAAGCCGCCCTGAGCGCCTGACCGTCACCGATCTGACCGGCTCGTCTCATCGACCTGAGGCGAGCCGGTCGCTGCGTTGTGGGGCCAAAATCGGTGCCCTGTGCCCGCATGGTGCCCGCGCGGTTCCGCTGACGTGCACTGCGCCGGAGTTTGCCCAGGTCAGGAGCCACTTCCACTCTGCAAGCCTTCCGGCCTTGAAAACCGGTATGGCGGGTGACCGTCATCGTGGGTTCGAATCCCACGCCCTCCGCTCAGATTGTGGGTTTCTTGCCGGTGGCGATGGTGTCGAGGTCGCGGGTGGCGAAGCGGTAGTGCTCCCATTCCTCTCCGAGGATCACGTGGAGGCACGAGCGGGTGGTTTCGGGGCGCGGGCCGTGGGGATTGGTGCGTGGGGTGTCGAGGTCGGGCGGGGTGATGGTGGCGAGGAAGTCGCGGACCATGGCGACCCGGTCGGCGCGGGCCTTCAGGACCTCGGCGTACGGCGGCGTGTCGGCAGGGGTGTCGCCGTACCTGACGCCCAAAGGGTGGAGGTCGTCGCGTTCGAGGACGGCGCGGCCCAGCCAGAGGTCGGTGGCCTGGACGAGGTGTCGCTGGGTCTGGGCGAACGACCACTCGCCGCCGACCGACATGTCGACGGTGCCGTCGGGCATGCTCGCGGCGCGGTCGCGTGCCTTCGACCAGGCCCGCTCGACGGCGGCCCACGCGGAGCGGAGCCCGTCGAGGTCCTCGGCGTGGCGCTCGGACCGGCCCGGGAAGCGGCGGTCCAGCTCGGCCTGGACGTACGGCGCGACCTCGACGCCGTTGATCATCAGGCTGGCCCCGGCCTCGGCGAGCCACGGCGCGTCGATGTCCGTGCCGCCGATGTCGACGCCGCGCATCACCACGTCGGTCAGGTCGCACTCGACGAACCGTGCCCCCTTCAGGTTCGCCTCCGCGAACTCCGCCCCTCGCAAGTCGTCGGACTGCCCGAACTTCGTCATTCCTGCTCCTTCGCTAGCCGTCGCGGTGAGCCTAGCCGTGACCTGTGACACAAAAGTCGTGCGCTGACGCCCCGGCCCGTGGTGGGCTCGACGTATGGATGCGATGACTGCAGCGAAACGTGTCGGCTTCAAGGACCCCGAGCGGTTCAAGGGCCTGGGCACAGGACCCGAACCACCCGGCAACGCCGAGGAGTTGATGGCGTACTGCGGTGTCACCCCGGCTGACCGTCGCGAGATGCTGGCGGCGCGGCCGGACCCGGAGCGGGAGCCGGAGTGGTGGGCGGTCACGGGTGCGCTGGCTGCGGAGGTCGAGCGTGATCTGGGGCTCGCCGTACCGTCCGTAGGCTTCAGCAGCTGGCCGTCCGTACCGGCTGACGCCTCGCCGACGGGGCTGTTCGCTCCAGCCTGGGCGTTGCTGGCGAGCCTGCCCGGGCTGCGCGAGCTCCACGCGCAACGCGGCGTGCCCGAGTCGGTGACCGTGGCGACGGTGTCCGCGCTGGGCGGAGTGATGGGGACGCACCGCCACATCCACGGGCGCCCGGGCGTCGGGCTGATGCCGCTGTGGAGTACTTCGGACGCTGGTACCCGGAAGAGCCGTTGGCCGGTATCGTCTGCTACTCCTGGCTGCTGGATCCACAGCTGGCGGAGTACCTGCGTCCTGACTCCAACATCATCCGCTTCCAGAACCGGTTCGACCTGCTGCCGTACCTGCCGCAAGAGGACCCCGCTGAGGGAGACCGTGAGCTGATGCGCCTCGGTCTGCACCTCCCGGGACCTCCTGGCCCGTTCACCGAGCAGGACCTCGCGGCTGTTCCTCAAGACACCACCCTGCAGCGGGCGTTCGTCGAACACCTACGCGCCGGTCGTCACTGGCACGGGCGTACAGGCATGCTTAAGGCATGGAGCTGACGATCCCGGTTGGGCAGGACACGGTCTGGACCGAGCACCTGGCCGGTGACGGCGTACCGATCGTGCTGTTGCACCCTGGCGTCGGAGACTCCCGCGTCTGGGACCTCGTGCTGCCTGGACTCGACGGCCGCCGCGTCCTTCGGTACGACGTACGCGGGTACGGGCGATCGCCCCTGCCGACGACGGAGTTCTCGCTGCTGAAGGACCTGGAGACTGTGCTGGACCAGCTGGAGCTACAGCAAGTCCTGCTCGTCGGCTGCTCGATGGGCGGCGGTAATGCGCTCAGCTACGCACTGGCCCACCCGGAACGGGTGCACGGGCTGGTGCTGTTGTGTCCGGGCGTACCTGGCTTCCCCTGGCCCGACGAGCCCGAGCTGGATGCGCGGTACGACGTACTCGCAGCAGAGCAGGACGTGGACGGTCTTGTGAAGCTAGGACTGCGTGAGTGGGCAAGAGCAGGCTCTGACGACGCCGTGGTTGCTCAGCTGCGTGCTGCCATTCCAGCGTGGTTCGACCAAGACGACTACCTGCAGGAGGACCCGGCCGTCTACGACCGGCTGCACGAGATCCAGGCTCCGTCGGTCGTCATGGTCGGCGACAAGGACCGTCCGATCCTCGCAGCCGTGGCCGGCGGTACGGCCGCGCGGATCCCCGGCTGCGAGTTCATCTGGATGCCTGGTGTCGACCACTTCCCGAGCCTTCGCGAGCCGCAGCTGGTGACCGACACCATCCTCCGGCTCGCCGGCGACTAGGGCACCGGACAGGACAGGTACTGGCTGGTCCAGCGATCCAGTACCTCGGCCGCTCGACCAGTGTCCACAGCCTCCCGGCACCACTCGAAACAGTCCGTCATCTGCTCAAGACCTGACTCCAACGACAGGGTCGCCAACGCGGCAGCAGCATTCAGCAGTACGACGTCCCGCACCGGTCCACGCTCTCCGTCGACCAGCCCGCGCAGCAACCGCGCGTTGAAAGCTGCATCGCCACCACGTAGTTCTGCGAGCGAGGACGGCCGTAGCCCGAGCGAACGCGGGTCGAAGACCACCTCCGAAGCAGACCCGTCATGTACTACCCACAGCCGCGAGTAGCCAGTGGTGGTGAGCTTGTCCAACCCGTCGTCACCTCTCGCGACCAGTGCTGACTTGCCCTGTGCAGCAAGGGCTTCTGCGAGCACTGGGAGCATCCGTGCGTTAGCGACTCCCACGAGCTGGTGCTGAGGGTCAGCAGGGTTCAGCAACGGTGCCAGCACGTTGAGCGCCGTGGGGACGGCCAGCTCGCGTCGTACGACGGCGGCCGCACGGAGCGCCGGGTTGAACCGTGGCGCGAACAGGTAGGTCAGGCCGACGTCAGCAGCCACCTGGGCCGCCGCAGCGGGCGACAGGTCGAGTGGGACGCCAAGGTACTCCACCAGGTCGCCAGAGCCGGCGGCTGAGGACGAGGCGGCGCGGCCGCCGTGCTTGACGACGGTGACACCGGTAGCGGCAACCACCACTGCGGCCATCGTGGAGATGTTGGCTGCGCCGGTACGGTCGCCGCCGGTACCGACGATGTCCACGAACGGTCCGTGGATCCGCACAGGCGTCGCATGCGAACGCAGTGCCGCTGCCAGGCCGTTGAGTTCGTCCGCGGTCTCGCCCTTGGCGCGCAAAGCGATCAGGAACCCGGAGATCTGCGCCGGGGACGCCTCGCCCAGCACCAGTTGGTCCATGGCCCAGCTCGTGTCCGCAGCCGACAGGTCGGAGCCGGCCAGGAGCGCGGAGATCAGACCGGACCACGTCCGGAGCGTTGCTGCCATCGGCATTCCTCAGGGTGCAGGGCCGCCCGCGAGGAGAACATGACAACGGCCGCCTCGCAGGAGACGGCCGGGTGGGTACGCGCGGGATCAGGCCGTCTGGTCGACGGCCCACCACATACCTGCGCGCTGGAACATGTCCCTGACTCTACCCTGGCTGTCACATCGTCGTGGGCTGGTCCGTCAGGGCTCTGAGGAGGGCAGTTAGTGGACGAGCACGAGCAGTTGGCGCTGCGGTTCGAGGAGAACCGCGGGCACCTGCGGGCAGTTGCTTACCGGATGCTCGGGTCGCTGGCGGAAGCAGAGGACGCCGTACAGGAGGCCTGGCTGCGGCTGAGCCGGACCGACGTGAGTGATGTCGGCAACCTGGGCGGCTGGCTGACCACGGTGGTGTCGCGGGTGTGCCTGGACATGTTGCGCAGCCGCAAGTCGCGGCGAGAGGACGCGCTGGAGACGTACGTCGCGGACCCGGTACTGAGTGAGCTGGGGCCGGAGGACGAGGCGGTTCAGGCGGACGCGATCGGGCTGGCGTTGCTCGTCGTACTGGAGACGCTGTCGCCGGCCGAGCGGCTGGCGTTCGTGCTGCACGACATGTTCGGGGTCGGGTTCGACGACATCGCGACGATTGTGGACAAGTCGCCGGCCGCGACCCGTCAGCTGGCCAGCCGCGCGCGGCGGCGGGTCCAGGGTGCACCGGCGAGCGACGGTGACCTGAACCGGCAGCGGGCGATCGTCGAGGCGTTCATGGCCGCGTCGCGGGGCGGGGACTTCGAGGCGCTGCTGCAGCTGCTCGACCCGGAGGTGCTGCTGCGTGCGGACGCGGGTGCGGCGAGTGCGCAGTACGCCGGACCGGCCGTGTCGAAGCTGGTGCGTGGGGCGAAGGCGGTTGTCGAGCAGGCGCTCATGTTCAGCCGGATGGGACCGTATCTGCAGGTGGCGCTGGTCAACGGGACGCCTGGGCTGCTCACTGTGGTCAACGGGCGGCTGATGGGTGTCATGGCGGTGACCGTCACGGACGGGTTGATCACCGAGCTGGACATCCTGGCGGATGTGGAGCGGCTGGAGGCTATTCCGCTGCCAGCCTGAGTACGCGGCGGGCCTGGGCTTCTGCGGTGCCACGTGGGTTCCGGTCGGCGCTGGGGCCTCCTGGGGCGATCAGCATCAGCCAGAAGCCGGACCAGAGCAGACGTGCTGCGTTGAAGCGGCGCAGGTCCGGTGCGAAGCGTCGTACCAGTGGGGTGGGGTCCGTAGTTCGCCAGGAAAGGTGCTCGACGAGGTTGGCGAGCTCCACCGTGCGGTCTCCGCGACCGGAGTCCTCGAAGTCGATGATGCGGATCCGGCTGCCGTCCCAGAGGTAGTTGGTGAGGTTGGGGTCGCCATGGGCCACCACGGGGTCCGGTAGGTCTGTCAGGTCTGGTGGTTGGTTGTCGAGCCAGGCGGTGGCGGCTTGTGCGATAACACCTTCGCTGGCGGTGAGGGTGGTCAGGCCGGTACGGGTGCGCTCGACCAGGGCTGTTAGGCCGATTGGGTCGAGGAGGTCGGCCGGGGCTGACCAGAGGGCCTCGAGGGCGTTGCCCAGCGCTGTGAGTTGGGTGGGAGTCAGCGGGGCGCTGAGGGGGTGGCCTGAGGTTCGGGTCATCTGTAACCACGGGGTGTGGTCGTGGGAGGACGCGAGCGGGGTGGGGGTCAGGTCGGGGGTTGCTTGGGAGAGGAGGGTGAGGGCTGTCCACTCGCGGGTGGGTTCGCCGCGGGACCAGGACGTGTAGTGCTTGGTGGCGGTGGTGTCGGTGAGTTCGATGGTGTGGGTCATCGAGAAAGAAGTTTGCCGGGTGTGTCGATACCGGGCGATCCCCTTCGACGTATGGGCAGTAGCGGATACGGCGCGAGGGAGTGGACCGGATGTCTACGCAGGCAGTGGTGGCGGGTACGCGGGATGTGGTGGCGGGGCTGTTGGGGGCGGGGTTCAACGGTGCCGTCCGGCTGCCGGGTGAGGCGGAGTACGACGAGCAACGGCGGTCGGTGATTCCGTCGGTGGATTCGCGTCCGCTCCTGATCGCCGAGGCGTACGGGCGGACCGACGTCCAGGCGGCGGTGCGGACCGCTCGGGAGTACGGCGTACCGATCGCGGTGCAGGCGACCGGGCACGGGACGCGGGTGCCGGCGGACGGCGGGATCCTGCTGAAGACGACGCCGATGACGACGGTGCTGATCGACCCGGAGCGGCGGATCGCCAAGGTCGCGCCGGGTGCGCGGTGGGGCGCGGTGCTCGACGCCGCCCGGCAGTTCGGGCTCGCGCCGTTGTCCGGCTCGCACCGGGACGTCGGTGTCACCGGGTACACGCTCGGCGGCGGCGTCGGGTGGCTGGCCCGCAAGTACGGGTTCGCGGCCGACAGCGTCATCCGCGCCGAACTCGTGACCGCCGACGGCCGCCTGGTCACCGCGAGCGCCGAGCACCACCCGGACCTGTTCTGGGCGATCCGCGGCGGCACCGGCAACTTCGGCGTGGTCACCTCGCTGGAGTTCCGCCTGTACCCGGTCCGCGAGGTGCACGCCGGCATCGTGTATTACGGCATCGACCGCGCCGCCGCGATCCTCCGCCGGTACCGCGACTGGACCGCGACGATCCCCAACGACCTGAGCACCGCGGTCGTCCTCACCCGCGTCCCCGGCACCGAGCAGCGGGCCGTCGCGATCAAGGTCCTGTACGCCGGACCCGCCGAGCTCGCCGAACACCTGCTGAAGCCGCTCTTCGCAACCGCCGGGCCGCGTCTGGCGGGAGAGCTCGGAACCATCGAGTACGCCGACGCCGCGATGGGCGGCACACCCGCGCGGCACCTGGACTTCCTGGACACGCTGACCGACGAGGTGATCGACATCGTCGCCGAACTCGAGGACGCGACGGTCGAGGTACGGCACTGGGGCGGCGCGATGGCGCATCCCGGGCCGGGCGCCGGACCTGTCGGGCACCGCGCGGCGGCGTACTCGCTGATCATCGACCGCGAGGTCGCCGACCTATCGTGCTCGGGCCGTACGTTCGTGAACTTCCTCGGAGACCCGAGCCGCGCGGACACGGCGTACGACCCGAAGGACCTGCGGCGGCTGCGTGAGGTGAAACGGGCCTACGACCCG
This sequence comes from Kribbella aluminosa, assembly GCF_017876295.1. Classification (NCBI taxonomy): domain Bacteria; kingdom Bacillati; phylum Actinomycetota; class Actinomycetes; order Propionibacteriales; family Kribbellaceae; genus Kribbella; species Kribbella aluminosa. The sequence goes on from NZ_JAGINT010000002.1 coordinate 793,737, forward strand.
TCGAACCTGTTCCACCTCAACGCGAACATCCGCCCCTGAGGGATCAGACCGTACCGGTGTTGCCGTAGACGGAGACGTGGACGTGGTCCATGTGGTTCGCGGTCGGGCTGCCGCGGTCCGGCATCGCGCGCCAGCCCTCGCTGCTGCGCTGCACGGTCCAGATGTGCTGCTCCCAGATGAGCTGGCTGACGCCGAGCTTCTGGTAGTTCGCCTTCAGCCAGTCGGCGATCTGCTGGCCCTCCGACGCGCTGTTGATCATGATGTCCACCGCGTGGCCGGTCGCGTGCTCGGAGCCGGTGTCTCCGGCCCGCAGACCGCCGTACGTGCTGATGTCGGGATACATCGCGCAGATCGCCCGGTGCACCCGGATCGCGTCCGGGGTCAGCCCCTGCTCCATGGCGGAGCCGGACTTGCAGGCGGCCTGGGAGATCGCACCGACGACCTGCGCGACCGGCTTCGTGGCGGACAGGTACTGCGACTTCACCCAGCTGGACTTGCCGCCGCTGACGACCTCGGAGTACAGCCCGTCGACCTTGCCGGTGACCGAGACCTTGGTGCCCTTCGGCAGCACGTCCAGCAGGAGGCCGGTGAGCGGCAGCGACCAGAGGTTCACGTCGGTGGTGGTGTACTTCGTGCCGGAGATCGTCGGCGGCGCCGTCACGTCTTGGCTGGCGCGGGTCTTCGCGGCGGTCGGCTTCGGGATCGGCGCCTGCTTCTTCAGGTGCTTGGCCGTCGGGCTCGACGTCGGCTTCGGCGTACTCGGTGTCGCCGTGGTGGTCGGGTTGATCGGCGGGCGCAGGGCGTCCCGGCTGACCTTGGCGTCGCGCGACAGCTGCAGGGACGAGCTGGCGATCGACGGGTCGAGCTGGACGTGCTGGCTGGGGAACGCCACCGCCGAACCGGTGGCCACCATCGCCACCGCCGCGCCGGGGATCGCAACCTTCACAATGCCGGGCTGGAGCACCTTCGGACGCGATTGACGGTGCCGCGCCTGACTATGTCGACCTGCCACTGGAGACCCAATCTGCCGAGACCAAAACGTTATCGACCGGAGGAGTCAAGCACACATCGCCACGCGGGTTCGAATCGACCCGGAGTCTTAACGCATTGCGAACATCCACAGGCTGACCCCCGCCGTGACCTGACCGCTATCCGGAAGTAACCCGTTCGAGATCAAACGCTTGGTGGTCAGAACCGGGTTGGGGTTGACTGCGCTGGTGGGATTTCGGGTCGAGAGTTTCGCGGCGACGTTGGTGTCGCGGTCGCAGCTGACGATCCGCTCGGCCAAGGAGTCGGTCAACGCGCTGCTCGCCGGCCAGGACGCCGATCAGGCAGCGGTACGGCGGTATCGCGAGACGATCGCGTCCGGTGAGCTCGCGGAAGGCATCGACGCCTTCACGCAGAAGCGTTCACCGGAGTGCGTCTGGCATTCCCGTTGAGATCAGCGTGCCGCGGAGCTCGACCCGGTCACCGACCGCTGCCGAGACCTGCGACGCGATCGACTGCGCGCGAGCGTCGTCGGCGTCGATCAGGAAGAACCCGGCCAGCTGCTCCTTCGCCTCGCCGAACGGCCCGTCGGTGACCACCTGCCGGCCGTCCCGGAGCTGGACGATCCGCCCCTGCTCCGGCGGCACCAGCCCTTCCGAACTGATCAGCTCACCGGAGCTCGCCAGCTCCTGCTCGAGCGCGATCAGCCGCTTGAGTGCCGCCTCGTCCTCGGCGGTCCACTCCCGGTCGACGCTCCGGAAGATCATCACGACGTACTTCATGAGATCACCGTAACCACCCGCACCGACAGAACCCCGCGGACGGTCCGCGGGGTCCTGTGCTCGTTCCGATCAGTACCAGTGGCGCCTGCCGCCGATCAGGCGGCCGGTAGAACCGACGACCCAGAGCGCGGCTCCGATCACGAGCAGGATGATGCCGACGGTCCACAGGATCGAGATGTGCAGCAGGAACCCTAGGAGCAACAGAATCAGTCCGAGGACGAGCATGATGCCTCCTTTCTCGGGGGCCGCCGCGCGGACGTGGCGGCCACGGACCTCCGGTGCCCACTCCCCGGGCCGTGAACCTCCAACAGTTGTTTGACCAGCAGGCATCCGGTGATCCCGATCGCGATGAACACCCACACGGTCGCGAACGCGATCCGGTAGCCGTGGGTGAGCGCGACCGGCGTGGATCCCGACGTACCGGTGGTGGCGACGGCGGACACCACGGCGATGCCGACCGCACCGCCGATCTGGAAGCTTGCGTTCTGCAACCCGGACGCGATGCCGGCGTCCTCGCCCGCCACGTCGCTGAGGGACGCGATCGAGCCGGCGACCGAGCCGGCACCCAGCCCGGCGCCGAAGATCGTGAGACCCCAGAACGCCAACTCGAAGTACCCGGACGTCACGGTGAGCCTGGTCATCAGCGTCGTACCGACTCCTGCGGCCAGGAGCGACACGAACGCGACCCTGCGTGGGCCGACGCGTGTGACGAGGTGCTGGCCGACCATGGACCCGCCTACCGCGGTAGCTGCGAGTACTGCGGACATGAGGCCGTAGCGAACCGCTGACACACCAAGAGCGAGCTGGGCGTACTGCGTGTAGACGAAGTTCAGGCCGAACGCCGCCAGGCCCCAGCTGATCGTGATGAGGTTCCCACCAACCAGTGCGCGCGAGTGGAAGATCCTTAGCGGTACGAGCGGTGCAGCCGACCGCTTCTCGACGAAAACGAACAGCACGAACAGGAGGCCGGACACCAGCACCAAGAGCACCGTCCGGAGCACAGACGACGCAGGGGCCTGGATGACGGCGTACACGAGCACAATGAGCCCAGCCGTGACCGTTGCTGCACCAGCTACGTCAAACCCGCGGCGGCCCGATCCACGGCTGTCCTGCAGCAGTAGCGGCGCCAGTAGGACGACCATTACGCACACGGGCACGTTGATGAAGAAGATCCACTGCCAGCCGAGCCCGTCCGTCACAGGGCCTCCGATGAGCGAGCCCGCCGTACCTCCCACGCCACTGGTCGCGCCCCAGATCCCCAGCGCCTTGTTGCGATCCGGACCCGACGGGAAGGTGGTCATCACGATCGACAACGCACTAGGAGCCAGTACGGCGGCCGCAGCACCCTGTAGCCCGCGGGCGAGCACCAGTGCGTCACCGCTCCACGCGAACCCGCACAGCAGAGAGGACCCGGCGAACAGCAGCAGCCCGGTCATGAACACGCGCCGCCGCCCGAGCAGGTCGGAGATCCGCCCGCCGAGCAGCAGGAGTCCGCCGAACATCAGCGCGTACCCGCTCGGCACCCACTGCACGCCTCCGATCGAGAACGCCAGTTCCCGCTCGATCGACGGGATCGCGACCAGCACGATCGACGCGTCCAGGATGATCATGAACCCGGTCAGACACAGCAACGCGAGCGCGAGCCAGCGCTTCGATTCCGGCACCATCAGTCATCTCCAGTACGGCGGGACACCCCGGCTGAGCGTCACTCGCCAGGGACGTCGGCGCCGACCTGCTGTACTTCGACATATCGCAACTGTCGAAGTACGGCCTCCCTGCTTCGACGTACCTGGTGACTGGAGGTCACAGCGGCCTCCGCTGGGGACAGGATGGTGTCTGTGAAGTACATGCTGCTGATCTACAGCAACGCCGAGAGCTGGGAAGGCCTGTCCGCCGAGCAGCGCGAGGGCTTGGTGCAGGCGCACGAGTCGTTGGCGCAGGAGCTGACCGAGCAGGGCCTGCTGGTCAGTGCGGCCGGTCTGGCGGACCCGATCACGACACGGACTGTACGGGTGGTCGACGAGACCGCGACCACCACGGACGGGCCGTACGCGGAGGCCAAGGAGCACCTGGCCGGGTTCTACCTGGTGGAGTGCGACGACATAGACCAGGCGATCGGGTACGCCGCCCGGCTACCTGACGCGGAGTACATGGCCGTGGAGGTGCGGCCGGTGATGGACATGTCCGGGCTGGAGATGTGACGAACTTCGAGCTGCTGCTGCGGGAACAGGCGCCGCAGGTGCTGAGTGCGCTCGTCCGGCACTACGGCCACTTCGACCTCGCTGAGGAGGCCGTACAGGAGGCCTTGCTCGCGGCTGCTCAGCAGTGGCCGGAGGAGGGCGTACCGGACAACCCGCGCGGCTGGTTGATCCGGGTCGGGTCGCGGCGGCTCACCGACCTGCTCCGCAGCGAGTCGGCGCGCCGGCGGCGGGAGGAGAACGCGGCGCAGCTCGCCGCGCCGGAGGAGTTCGTTGCCTCGGGCCCCGAGATCGACGACCCGGGCGGGCGGGACGACACGCTGACGCTGCTGTTCCTCTGCTGCCATCCGGCGTTGTCGGCCGCATCGCAGATCGCGCTGACGCTGCGGGCCGTCGGCGGTCTCAGCACGGCGCAGATCGCGGCGGCGTTCCTGGTGCCGGAGTCGACCATGGCGCAGCGGATCAGCCGGGCGAAGCGGAGCATCAAGCAGGCCGGCAGTACGTTCGAGATGCCCCCGGAGGCGGAGCGCGACGAGCGGATGGGCGCCGTACTGCACGTCCTCTACCTGATCTTCAACGAGGGCTACACGGCGTCGTCCGGTACGTCGCTGCACAGTGCGGAGCTCACGGCGGAGGCGATCCGGCTGGTGCGCGGCGTACGGAAGCTGCGGCCGGACGACGGTGAGGTGGCAGGGCTGCTGGCGTTGATGCTGCTCACCGACGCGCGGCGGGCAGCCCGTACCGGTACCGACGGAGCCCTGATCCCGCTTGCCGAGCAGGACCGGTCGAAGTGGGACCGTGCCGCCGTCGTCGAGGGTGAGGCTCTGGTGAGTGATGCGTTGTCCCGGACGCAGCTGGGGCCGTACCAGGTACAAGCGGCGATTGCTGCGGTACATGACACCGCAGAGCGCGCGGACGCGACGGACTGGCGCCAGATCGTCGCGCTGTACGACGTACTCGAGCAGTTGGTCGACAACCCGATGGTGAAGCTCAACCACGCGGTAGCGGTCGGTATGGCGGTCGGCCCGCAGGAGGGGCTCGCCGTACTCGAGCCTCTTGCCTCGGACGACCGCATGAACCACCGGCTGGAAGCAGTACGCGCACACCTGCTGGAGATGTCCGGTGACCTGGCTGCTGCGCGGGAGAGCTACCTGTTGGCGGCACGGCGCACGACGAGTGTGCCGGAGCGGCACTACTTGCAGTCGAAAGCGGACCGCCTGGCGTGAGATGTTGGACCGGTGGATCTCACCAGGGCCTCACTCCTCCGGGAGATGTTGAGTGGCACCGAGTTGGGTAACCGGACCACGGAGTTCGGCTACGCGCTCCGGCGGTTCACCACGAGACGTAGCGGGCTGATGCTGTTCGGGCCGGTCGACGAGGAGCCGTGGCACCTCACCGCCCACTTGGACGACGAGCTGCGCATGGCCGGTGTTGAGGACATGCGGCCGTCATTGGTTCGCTGGGCGCCGCCGTCGGATGCTCCACCGCACCTGGCGATCGGGCTGGACCGGCTGCGCGACGCCGGTCGTGGCGAGTCGTTGCTGGTGGTTGCCGAGGACGCTCCCGCCGACACGTTGCTGGAGCGCATCAGCGACGTCCGGAAACGCGGTACGACGATCTTCAGCATCGGCAACGGTGACGAGGAGTTGACGTCGCTCAGCCACGAGGTGCTCGTACCTGAGCTGCTGGTGCCGGACGGGTTCGGGTGGTCCACTCGTGAGATCGAGCCGGAGAACCCCATGATCGACGAGGGCTTCGAGACCGCCCAGCACCTGGTCAGCCTCGCGGCTGCCGACGACGAGGCCGGCCAGTCCGGTTGGCGCCGCCGCCTACGCAACGCCATCGAGCGCCTCAGCGGCGAGCCGGCGTAGCTCGACGTTCGAAGATGAGCTCCAGGCCGTCTTCCTCATCCCACTGTTCACCGTTCTGGACGAATCCGAAGCCGGCAATGGTGGCGAGCGATGCCTGGTTGGTGGGGCTGATCGTGGCCCGCACGGTCTGGACCAGGGGTTCGGCGGCGGCGCGTTCCAGGAGCGCGGTCACGATCGACCTGGCGTGACCCTGCCGCCGGTACGGCGGGTCGACCGTGTAGCCGATCTCCACCATGCCGGCCTCGTCCGGTGGACCGTGGAAACCGGCATACCCGACGACGACCCCGTCGACCACGGCGAGCTTGACGAGCCACCCGAAGGTGCTGGGATCCCGGGTCAACTGGTCGAGGCGGTACTGCCAGAGCCACTTCGCCCGGTCAGTGAGGAACTCCTCGCCGAGTGGGAATCCGAGCTCGGCCTCTGCCGCTGGGCGGTCGTCGCCCAGCAACGCGCTCAGTGCGGTACCGGTCATCTCGACGAAGCGGACCGCTGGAGAGGAGACAATTGCCATAGCCCCATCTTCACCTCCAGCCCCTCCGCGGACGACCCATTAACTGCCGGGGGGCCGGCGGTCATCGCGTCGTCCGCTCCAACGAACTTGGCCACGGTGCGCACCAAATCGGGCCCCAGCCAGGTCAGAAGGGTGGCGGTTCGGCTCTGGCCGGGGGCTCGCCTGTGGGTGGTGCGGCGGTGGGTGGTGGTGCGGCGGTGGGTGGTGCGGCGGGGGGCGCGATGGGTCCGCGCGCGGGTGGGACCGTGGTGTAGCGGTGGCCGGTCGGCGCAGTGAGGGTCACGGAGCCATCGGGGTGGGCGATGGTCTTCCAGCCCCAGGCTTTCGTGTCCTTGATGACGTGGTGATATTCGCAGTACGGGACCAGGCCGGTCAGATGGGTCTGCCTGGTTTGGGCGAAGGGCGTCGTGTGGTCGCGGTCGCATTCGCGGGAGGCGCGGTTGCAGCCGGGCCAGGCGCAGACGGGGTGCCGAGCGAGGAGGGTTTCGGTGACGGCGGCGCCGGGGTCGTGGCGTGTAGTGGAGGCGTCGAGGACGGTGCCGTTGGTGGGGTCGGTGAGCAGGCGTCGCCAGGTGCCGGCGGTGGCGACGCGGCGGGCCATGGCGGACGGGATCGGGCCGTAGCCGGTGAGCTCGCAGGGGTCGTCGTCCATGCCGAGCAGGGTGGTGATCGGGATCATGACTTCGATGTGTGGGCGTCGCCGGTGCCGGTCGGGTAGGCGCCGCCCGAGCCAGTCCAGGCCGTTGTACAGCATGTGCTCGAACAGGTCGGCCATGACGTCGGCGCGCCGCTGAGGCGCGAGCCGCTCATCCTGCACAGACCCAGCTCTACCCGGTCCAGCAGACTTACTCGGCCCGGTCGTCTCAGCCGATCCAGCAGACTTTCCAGGCCCGGCTGGCTCCGCCGGGTGAGCGGTGTCGGCAGTGTTGCGGCTGGTGGGCATCGCGGTGGCAGGTTGATCGGCGCTGGGTGCGTCTGAGTGAGCCTCGGCGGCGGACGTGCCGGTGCTGGTGGCTTGGATGGGTGTGCTGGACCTGGCGACGGTAGGCCCCGGACGGTCAGCGCGCATGCCACGTTCACCACCCAGGCCAAAGCTCGGGGTGGTGCCCGGGGTGCTCGGGGCGCCGGGGATCGGTACGGGGGTGCTGCGTTTGGCGAGGTCGGCCATGGCTTGGATGACGATCCACATTTGCTGGATTTTGTCGGCGGTGTGCACGATCCACAGCCCGGCCATGCCGTCGGCGAGGGGGATGATCTTGCAGGTGCGGTCGGTGGTGGCGGCGTGGTGGCGGTCGGTGTGTTCGTGGGTGGTGTGTTTGGCGACCTGGCGGCGCAGGGAGGCGTTCAGGTTCTGGTGGGTTTGGCCGGGGGCGCGTTTTAGGACGTGGGTTTCGACGGCTTGGGCTGCGGTGGGTGGCAGGGTGCGGGTGGCTTCGGAGATGGCGAGGGCTTTGGAGAACGTGAGTGCTCCGCAGCGCAGGGCGGTGTGGGTGGCGGTGAGGGTGCTGGTGAGGTGCAGGGCGGTGTCGATGTGTCTGGCGGCGGTGGTGGTGGACAGGTGCAGGGCGGCGGCGATCTCGGCGGCCCAGGAGCGTTCGGGGTCGATGGGGCGGCCGGCGGGGTCGAGCTGGGTTGGGCGGGGGATCTCGGTGGCCTGGGTTTTGCGTTGCCGGACGAAGCAGGCCTGCGCGCCGGTCCTGATCGAGGCGGCCCAGGCTTCCATCCGGGCTGCGGCTTTCATTGCCTCGATCAGCGCGATCGGGGACTCGCATTGCGGGCGTAGCTGTTCCAGGGCGGCGGCCAGTTCGGCGCCGGGTGGCAGGAACACCCAGGCCGGTGCCTTCAACCGCAGCATCGCGCGTTCGGCCTCGTCCTGGTCGACTCCGGCCCACTCCTCCCAGTCCAGCCGGTCGACCCGCGACATCGGCGGCAGGTCGTCGTACAGGTCCTCCTCGGACAGGTACCGCGGCACACACGAACCATCAACGTCATACAGATCGTCGAGATCGTACGAATCATCCGGCGGAACCAGCTCATCGGGAGGAACTGGCAGTACGACGTATCCAGCGGACGGCGCGCAGGGATCGCCTGGCGTGGGAACGCCGAGGTCCGGGTGGTCCGCCGTCGAGATCATGCGCCTATATTAGAACAAATGTTCGACCATGCCAAACTTGAAATGGAGTCCTGGTGGAGGCTTTGGCGTTGCGGGGCGGGGTTTTCCGCCTCTCCGGTTGCCGTAGGCAACAGTGCGGCGGCGGGTCCGGCCGAGGTCAGGCGTTGAGGTACAGGGCCGCGAGGCGCGGGAGGCGGGTCTCGAGCTCGTCCCCGTCGTCGAAGTCGATCTCTTCGCCCGCCGGAACATCCGGCGTGTCCGGTGCCTCGGCGTCGACGGCCTTCCAGTACGCCGCCTCGTCGCCGGTCAGGTTCTTGTACGCGTGACTTCCGACGTGCAGCATCCCTTCGCCGTCGAAGCCCTCGAACCCTTCCGGCCGGTCCTCGTCGACCACGTCGGCGAGCGAGTCCGGCTCCGCGAGCGCGGCGTCCCACACCTCTCGCCCCTGCGCGATCAACCAGCCCCGGAACGAGTCGAACCCGTCCTCCGAAGCACCCGCGTTGATCAGGTGCGCCGCCGCCCACAGGTCCCACCGGAACGACTCGACCTGCAACCGCGCAAGCTCGGTCCCGAACCCGACGATCACCTCGCCGCGCGCTGCACCCAGCACCTTGGTCAACGCATCCGCAACGCCGTCCGGATCAGCCACCGTGTCATCCACCGAGGCACGCGCATCCTCGACCAGACCCCAGAACCTGTCCTTGTCCACCCCCAAACCATCTCACCGACCCCGGGTCCAACGGGAGGGTGAAAGCGATGATCTTCAGCTGGAAGTCTCGGGTTCAACTGGCCGGTGCGCGATGACCGCCGGTGCCGGCTGACCAAGGATCGCGGAGTCCGCCGGCCCGTCGTGGTTGCTCTCCGCGACTGGCGCGGTCCAGTCGTCAGCTCCAGGCCTTGGCTGCTCGCCTTCGGCCCCGTCCTGCGACGACAGCGCAGTCGACGTCAGCGCCGAGCGTTCGTCCGGCTGCTCCGGGGTTTCACGCAGCCTCGGCGGTGCCGCCGTCCAAGCTCGCAGGTCCTGCACGATGTCGCCGTAGAAGGTGTCGATCGCGTTCTCCACCGAGTCGATGAACGATCCACGGCCACGCCCGCGCTTGCTCCCGAGGGGCGAACCGAGCGCGATCCGGAACGACCGCAGTTCCTTCTTCGGATCCTCGATCAGCAGGGCCGGCTGATCACGGACAGCGCGCAGAAGCTCCGCCGTACCTGGGCCACGGCCGTGCATCACGAACGCCTCGAGCCTGGTCGAGTCCGGCGCGTGCCGTAGCTGCCGGAGCAGCCAGTTGACGCGCGTCGTGGCGCGGCCGTCCCGTGGTGCTGCGATGTCGACGTGGCAGGTGACCATGCCCGCTCGGAGGTCAGCCGTGACCACCAGTTGCCCGACGGCGTTCGGGATGTTGATGGCTCCCTGCAAGATCCCTTGCGTGCTCATCGACTGGACGAGTGCCTGCGATCGCAGCGCGGGATCGGCAAGCTCCTTCCGGGCCAGCGCCGGCGTGACATCGTCACCAAGTTTCCGGCCGAGCTGCAGACTGACGTATCTCAGCAGCGCGTCGAACCGGCCGGCTACCTCGGGAGCACATTTGTCACCCGGACGGAGTGTGCCGGAGGCAACTGCTTCCCGGGTGGCCACCCACGACGGCCCCATGTCGTCGAATTGCAAGGCCCCGGAGCGCGGGTGCTCGAGGTAGCGAATCAGCTCGCCGAGGATCCACGCCTGGTCGGGGTCGGCGACGCCTCGGTGTTCCTTCTGCAGGACGGCTTCCGCCAGGATCATCGACCAGGACCAGTGGTACAGCGCGACCCGCTTCAGCTTGCGTTTGTCGACCTTGGTCGGGTGCATGCCGGCGATGGCTGGGATCTCGTTCGAGATCGTGACGACCGCGTCGAAGCCCTGTTCGCGAGCAATGTCGAGGTAGGCCTCGAGTTGCTCGGCGTCGAGCGCGTTGACCCCGGTCTTCACCTCGACGAGTGCCGTCCACTCCTTCTGCCCGCGGCGTGCCCTGAGCACGCCGTCCGGGTAGAGCCGTCGCTCTCCGAGCTGGAACGGCACCTCGATGTAGGTCTCCAGCTGACCGGCCGGCGCGCCCAACGGCTGGGTCAAGACCCGGCCGAACTCGCGCACCGATGACATCACCGCAAGGAGCGCCGAGGTCGCCCGACGCTCCTGCTCGTCGGCGCCGTTGATCCCGGATGTCGGTATCAGGCGTGCCTGATGCCAGCTTTCCTCTGCCATCTGCTGTCCCCCACGGGCTTCGTCCCGGCAGACCCCCCATAGGCCCGCATCACCGTGAACACCCGTCGAATCCGGGACCTTACGCCTTTCGTCACGCTACGTGAAGGGGCGGGTCGGGATCTGGTCTTTACCAGACGTCGTCGAGTTGTTGGCGGTGTTCTGTTGTGAGGTTCAGCTGGGTGCCGGTGAGGGCGGTGGTGAGGTAGGCGGGTTTGCTGATGCCGACAATGGGGGTGATGGGTGGCGTGCCGCCGGTGAGCCACGCGAGGACTACTGCTGAGGGCGTGGTGTTGAGGGAGGCGGCTACGTCGGTGAGGGCCTCCAGGCGGCGGGTGGTGCCGGGGTGGGTGAAGGCGGGGTCGAGGGGGCGGTCGGGGCGGTTCTCGTAGGTGCCGGACATCAGGGGGCTGTACGCGAACAGCTGCTGGTCCGGGTTGGTCTCCGCGTAGTCCAGGACCTCGTCGGTGATCCAGCCGAAGCGGTGGTCGTGGGCGTGGTCGCGGACGAACGGGCGTGGCTGCAGGTACGAGTAGCGCAGCTGTAGGGCGGTCGGGCCCATGACGCCTTGCTCCTGCGCCAGACCGCGCATCCGCTCGACCCTCCAGAGGGCATAGTTCGACAGGCCGATGCGGCCGATGGTGCCGTTCTTGGCGTGCTTGCCGAACGCCGCAACGGTCTCCTCCAGCGGTGTGGACCGGTCGTCGCGGTGTGCCCAGTACAGGTCGATGTGGTCGACACCCAGCCGCCGCAGCGAGGTCTCGAGCGCCGTGTCGATCGCCTTGGCGCTCAGGCCTTCCGAGTGCTCCGGGTAGCTGCCGGGCCAGAGCGGCTCGCACCCGACCTTCGTTGCCAGCTTGATCCGGTCCCGTACGCCGGGACGCTGCGCCAGCCACCGTCCGAGCAGTTCCTCGCTCTGGCCACCCTGTCCGCTCGGGTGCTGCCAGAACGCGTAGCAGTTCGCGGTGTCGATCCACTCCCCGCCCGCGTCCACAAAGGCATCCAGCAACCGGAACGAGGTCTCCTCGTCGATCCGCGTCCCGTACTCCATCGCACCCAGCGCAAGATTCGCCATGCGCCAGATCCAACAAGCTAGAGCGCTGTCTAGGTCAAGTCCCGCAGTACTGCCGCCACGGTCGACGCCTCGGTCGAGTGGTTCTCACCGGGGACCGCCCGCAACGTCGCGTCAGGCAGGTGCGCGGCGACCGCCTGCGCGCCGGCGGACAGCGTCGGCCAGGTCTTGTCGCCGTACAGCACCAGCACCGGCACCTTGACGTCCGCCCAGCGGTCCGGAGGCAGCGGGTTGCCGGACATCGTGCTGCCCATGATGCGCCCGTCGTACGCGATCGTGTGCGCGATCTCCTCCAACGGGGCCCAGTACGGCGACTGCTTCATCCCGGCGACCGCCTCCGCGGGCATCCCGAGGGCCGCGGTCATGAACAGCTCGGCGGCCTTGTCCCGGCGTCCCGCGGCGACGAACGCGTCCAGCTGCTCGACGTAGTCCGACGGTAGCGGCGGCCGTACGTCGTCCACGACGACCGGCGGCTCGAACAGCACCAGCCCCGCGACCGGCAGCCCCGCCGCCGCGGCATCGAGCGCGAGCAGGCATCCCGAGGACCAGCCGAACAGGATGGCCGGCTGGCCGGCGTCCTCGATCAGCGCGGCGATGTCCTCGATCTCGCGCTGGATCGCGTACGGCGCGGTGTCGGTGCTCTGGCCGCGCCCGCGCCGGTCGTACACGTACGTCCGGAACCCGTCGCTCAGCAGCTGCCCGACCTCGGCGTTGAGCGGGTTCACGGCTCGGTGCGCGGTCGCGCCGTCGATCAGGATCAGCGGCCGGCCGGCGCCGTACGCGTCGAAGCCGATCGTGGTGCCGTCGGCCGATGTCACGGTGCTCATGGTGTTCTCCCCACCTCTACGGAAACTAGACCGTACAGTACTCGTCAGAGAACTGGACTGTCTAGTATGATTTCCGGATGGAGTCAGAGACCGAAGGCCGGACGCCCCGCAAACGCCGCGCGATCCTGGCCGCCGCGACCGAGGTGTTCCTCCAGCACGGCTACCTCGGCGCGAGCATGGACGAGGTCGCGGCCAAGGCCGGCGTCTCCAAACAGACGGTCTACAAGCAGTTCGAGAACAAGGAGCGCTTGTTCGCCGAGATCGTCCTCGGCACCAGCGACCAGCTGATGGACGGTCTCCTGCAGGCGTACGTCGACACGCTCGACGGCGCGGCCGACGCTCGGGAAGCTCTGCAGGCGCTGGCACACCGCCTGCTGCAGAGCCTTACCGCCGACAACGTGCTGCAGCTCCGGCGGCTGGTGATCGCCGAGGCGGACCGGTTCCCCGAGGTGTGCGGCGCGTGGTTCGACAGCGGCTTCGACAAGTCCCTCGACGCGTTGGGTCAGGCGCTGACCAGGTTGAGCGACCGCGGTCTGCTCCGCGAGCTCGAGGACCCGACGCTGGCGGCGTACCAGTTCGCCGGGCTGGTCATGTACAAGCCGATGAACCGCGCGATGTTCGCAGGCACCCGGCAGCGCGTCGACAACAGTGAGCTGCAGAAGCTCGCCGACCAGGCGGCCGACGTCTTCCTCGCGGCGTACGGGTCAGAGCGTCCCGCGCGTTGACGTCCGCACGACCAGCTCCGGCGTGAACGTGACCCGCTGGTGCTCGTGGTCCGGGTTCGACGACTCGTCCAGCAGGAGCTCCGCCGCGGTCCGGCCGAGCAGTTGACGCGGTTGCCGCACCGACGTCAGCGGTACGGCGGCGGCCTCGGCGAACTCGATGTCGTCGTACCCGACGATCGCGAGGTCCTCCGGGACGCGCAGCCCGAGGCTCACGCACTGTTGCAGCAAACCCAGCGCCAGCAGGTCGTTCGCGCAGAACGCGGCTGTCGGCCGACGGTCCGCGGGAAGCCCGGCAAGTCGTTGCCCAGCGCCCCTGCCTTCGGCCACCGTGAGCGCGCCGGTGGTCAGTTCGATCAGGTCGGTGATCGGCTTCCCGGCGGTCCGCAGCGCGCGCCGGGCGCCGTCGCGCCGGTCGACGACCTGACCGAGCGTGTTCGGCCCGCCGACGTACGCGATCCGTTCGTGCCCGAGCTCGAGCAGGTGCGAGATCGCCAGCTCGCCGCCGAGTACGTCGTTCACCGCGACCGAGCAGTGCGTGGCCTCGTCAAGGGTCCGGTCCACGACCACCACCGGTGTGCCGCGGGAGGGTAGTTCGCGGAGCCGGGACGAGTGCTGGTCGATCGGCGTGATCAGGATGCCCTGGACGCGCTGCTGCTCGAGCAGGTCCAGGTACGCCGCCTCGCGGTCGGCATCCTCGCTGCTGGTGCACAGGAACACCGAGAGCCCGGCCGCCTGGGCCGCCTCCTCGACGCCCTTCGCGACGTCGGTGAAGAAGGGGTTGCCGGCGTCGAGCATCAGGTACGCGAGGATCCGGCTCGATCCGGCCCGGAGCTGGCGGGCCGACTCGTTCCGGACGAAACCGAGCGAGGCCATCGCGGCCTCGACCTTGGCGCGGGTCAGCGGGCTGACCACCTCGGGGCGGTTCAGCACGTTCGACACGGTGCCCAGCGAGACCCCGGCGGCCGCGGCGACCGCCTTCACGCCGGCCGCGTGCGGCTTCGGGGCGGGCCGCCGGCGGGTACGTTCGGGCAGCGCTTCCGCATCGTCCACGGACCGCGACCTCCCTCCGCACTTGAAACGTGTTAGCTGCCGAAGGATACCCGGTTTCCCCCGAATGTCCGCCTTGCCGGTCCGGGATCGGACGTAAAAGCTGGGCAGGCCCTTGACGCCCACCCGTACGCCCGCTTAGCGTCATCACACCTTCTTGAAACCTTTCATCGACCGCCCACCCGCCCAGAGCACAGGTGCCGCCGTGAATCGTTACTGCTTCTGCCTGCAGGTCCGGCCCGACCGGCTCGACGAGTACGTCGACCGGCATCGCAATGTCTGGCCGGACATGCAGGCCGCGCTGCGCGAGTCCGGCTGGCACAACTACTCGCTGTTCCTCCGCGACGACGGCCTACTGGTCGGGTACGTCGAGTCCGCGGACCTGGAGGCGGCGCAGCAGGCGATGGCGGCCACCGAGGTGAACGCCCGCTGGCAGGCGCAGATGACCGACTTCTTCCAGGGCATCGACGGCCGACCGCCGGACGAGTCCTTCCTGCTGCTGCCCGAGATCTTCCATCTGAAGGGGACTGACTCATGACACCCGATGCCGCGAAGGACGCGCTGAGCCGCCAGGAGATCGAGCTGCCCTCGTGGGCGTTCGGGAACTCCGGCACCCGGTTCAAGGTCTTCACCCAGCCCGGCGTACCGCGGTCGCCGGAGGAGAAGATCGCCGACGCGGCCGTCGTCCACAAGTACACCGGTGTCGCGCCGAGCGTCGCGCTGCACATCCCCTGGGACAAGGTCGACGACTACGCGGCGCTGTCGGCGTACGCGAAGGAGCAGGGCGTCCGGCTCGGGGCGATCAACAGCAACGTCTTCCAGGACGACGACTACAAGCTCGGCAGCGTGACGAACCCGGACCCGGCGGTCCGGCGGAAGGCCACCGACCACCTGCTCGAGTGCGTCGGCATCATGGACCAGACCGGGTCGCGGGACCTGAAGCTGTGGTTCTCCGACGGCACCAACTACCCGGGCCAGGACGACATCCAGGACCGTCAGGACCGGCTCGCGACCGCGCTTCGTGAGGTCTACGAGCGGTTGGGTGACGACCAGCGGATGCTGCTCGAGTACAAGCTGTTCGAGCCGGCCTTCTACACCACGGACGTGCCGGACTGGGGTACGTCGTACGCGCACTGTCTCGAGCTGGGGCCGAAGGCAACGGTCTGTATCGACACCGGGCACCACGCGCCGGGGACGAACATCGAGTTCATCGTGGCGTTCCTGCTGCGCACCAAGAAGCTCGGCGCGTTCGACTTCAACAGCCGGTTCTACGCCGACGACGACCTGATGGTCGGGGCCGCGGACCCGTTCCAGCTGTTCCGGATCATGAACGAGATCGTCCGCGGCGAGGCGCTCGACCCAGCCGCCGGCATCGCGTTCATGCTCGACCAGTGCCACAACATCGAGGAGAAGATCCCCGCGATCATCCGCTCGGTGATGAACGTGCAGGAGGCCACCGCGAAGGCGCTGCTGGTCGACCGCGACGTACTGCGGAAGGCCCAGCAGGACGGCGACGTACTGGGTGCGAACGCCGCGCTGATGGACGCGTACAACACCGACGTGCGGCCGTTGCTCGCGGAACTGCGCGAGTCGCAGGGCCTGGATGCCGACCCGGTCGCGGCGTACAAGCGCAGCGGGTACTTCGAGCAGATCACCAAGGACCGCGCCGACGGTCAGCAAGCCGGATGGGGAGCATAAGTGAGCGACACCCCTAGCGTCACAGCCGAGCTCGTTGCGCGTAGCAACCGACTGGGTGCCGATCCACGCAACACCAACTACGCCGGCGGGAACACGTCGGCGAAGGGTACGGCGACCGACCCGGTCACCCAGCAGCCCGTCGACCTGCTCTGGGTGAAGGGATCCGGTGGCGATCTGGGCACGCTCACCGCGGCAGGCCTGGCTGTGCTCAGGCTCGATCGGTTGAACTCGCTGGTCGACGTCTACCCAGGCGTCGACCGTGAGGACGAGATGGTCGCCGCGTTCGACTACTGCCTGCACGGCAAGGGCGGCGCGGCGCCGTCGATCGACACCGCGATGCACGGGCTCGTCGACGCGCCGCACGTCGACCACCTGCACCCGGACTCCGGGATCGCGCTGGCGACCGCGGCGGACGGCGAGAAGCTGACCGCGGAGTGCTTCGGCGACCGCGTGGTGTGGGTACCGTGGCGACGCCCCGGGTTCCAGCTCGGCCTGGACATCGCGGCCGTCAAACGCGAGAACCCCCAGGCCATCGGCTGCATCCTCGGCGGTCACGGCATCACCGCGTGGGGCGACACCTCCGAGGAGTGCGAGGCGAACTCGCTCGACATCATCCGGACGGCGGAACGCTTCCTCGCCGAGCGCGGAAAGCCCGAGCCCTTCGGTGCTGTCGTCGACGGCTTCGAGGCGCTCCCGGTCGACGAACGCCGGGCCCGGGCCGCCGCGCTCGCTCCGGTGATCCGCGGTCTCGCGTCGACGGACAAGCCGCAGGTCGGCCACTTCAACGACTCAGACGTGGTGCTGGAGTTCACCGCCCGGGAGCGGCTGGCTGAGCTGTCCGCGCTGGGCACCTCGTGCCCCGACCACTTCCTCCGGACGAAGGTCCGGCCGCTGGTCCTGGACCTCCCGCCGACCGCCCCGCTCGACGAGGCCGTGAGCCGTCTCCGCGAGCTGCACGAGCAGTACCGCGAGGACTACGCGGCGTACTACAACCGGCATGCCGAGGCCGACAGCCCGGCGATGCGTGGGGCCGATCCGGCGATCGTGCTGGTGCCGGGCGTCGGGATGTTCTCCTTCGGGAAGGACAAGCAGACCGCCCGCGTCGCCGGTGAGTTCTACCTGAACGCGATCAACGTGATGCGCGGCGCCGAGGCGGTGTCGACGTACGCGCCGATCGACGAGCGGGAGAAGTTCCGGATCGAGTACTGGGCGCTCGAAGAGGCGAAGCTGCAGCGGATGCCGAAGCCGAAGCCACTGGCGACCCGGGTGGCGTTCGTCACCGGCGGCGGGTCGGGGATCGGTAAGGCGATCGCGCACCGGCTGGCGGCCGAGGGTGCCTGCGTCGTCGTCGCGGACCTCGACCAGGCGGCGGCCGAGGCGGTCGCGAAGGAGCTCGGCTCGACCGACGTGGCCGTCGCGGTGGCCGCGGACGTGTCGTCGGCGGAGGCGGTCGAGGCCGCGCTGCGGGAGGCCGTCCTCGCCTTCGGTGGCGTCGATCTGATCGTCAACAACGCCGGCCTGTCGATTTCGAAGTCGTTGCTGGAGACAACGGAACGCGACTGGGACCTGCAGCACGACGTGATGGCCAAGGGCTCGTTCCTGGTGTCGCGGGCCGCCACGAAGGTGCTGATCGAGCAGGGGCTGGGCGGCGACATCGTCTACATCTCCAGCAAGAACTCGGTGTTCGCCGGCCCGAACAACGTCGCGTACGGCGCCGCCAAGGCGGACCAGGCGCACCAGGTCCGGCTGCTCGCGGCCGAGCTCGGCGAACACGGCATCCGGGTGAACGGCGTGAACCCCGACGGCGTCGTTCGCGGCTCCGGGATCTTCGCCGGCGGCTGGGGTGCGAAGCGGGCCGCGGTGTACGGCGTACCGGAGGAAGAGCTTGGTGCGTACTACGCCCAGCGGACGCTGCTCAAGCGCGAGGTGCTGCCGGAGAACGTCGCGGCCGCGGTGTTCGCCCTGACCGGCGGGGAGCTCACGCACACGACCGGTCTGCACGTGCCTGTCGACGCCGGCGTGGCTGCCGCGTTCCTGCGTTAGGAGCTGTCGGATGACCGCGCTGGAGCGGATCACGTCCCGCCGGACCAGGATCGGTCTGGTGGCGGGTGGGCTGGGCGCGTACTGGCCGCAGTTCCCCGACCTGCTGCCCCAGTTGCAGGCGTCGGCGCGGCGGGTGTCCGAGCGGTTCGCGGCGCTCGACTGCGAGGTGGTCGACGCCGGGTTCATCTCCGACGCACAGGAGGGCGCCGTCGCCGCCGAGAAGTTGCGGGCGGCCGACTGCGACCTGATCGTCGGGTTCCTCACGACGTACATGACGGCGTCGATGCTGGTGCCGGTCGCGCAGCGCAGCGGCGCACCGGTGCTGTTGCTGAACCTGCAGCCGACCGAGGCGATGGACCACGCGTCGTTCGACACCGGCGCGTGGCTGGCGTACTGCGGGGCGTGTCCGCTGCCCGAGATGGCGAACGCGTTCGAGCGCTGCGGGATCGACTTCCGCTCGGTGTCCGGGTACCTGGAGGACGAGCGGGCCTGGACGCGGATCGACCGGTGGATCAGGGCGGCCGGCGTACGGGCGGCGTTGCGGCACGGGCGGCACGGTCTGCTCGGGCATGTGTACCCGGGGATGATGGACGTGATCACCGATCCGACGCTGGTGTCCGCGCAGCTCGGCGGGCATGTCGAGGTGCTGGAGATCGACGACCTCCGGGTGCGGGCCGAGAAGGTCACCGACGCCGAGACGACCCAGCGGATGGAGCTGGCGCGGGAGATCTTCACGCTCGACGACTCGGTGCAGCTCGAGGACTTCCGGTGGGGCGCCACCGTTTCGGTCGCGCTGGATCGGCTGGTCGAGGACTTCGCCCTTGATTCGCTGGCCTACTACCACCGTGGACTCGATGGCGAGGCCCACGAACGGGTCGCGGCCGGGATGATCCTCGGCGCCTCGTTGCTGACGGCAAGGGGGGTGCCGGCCGCGGGTGAGTACGAGTTGCGCACGTCGCTCGCGATGCTGGTGATGGACAAGCTCGGCGCCGGCGGATCGTTCACCGAGCTACAGGCGCTGAACTTCGACGACAACGTGGTCGAGATGGGCCACGACGGGCCGGCGCATCTCGCGATCTCGGCGCGGAAACCGTTGCTGCGGGGGCTCGGCGTCTACCACGGCAAGCGCGGGTGGGGCGTGTCGGTGGAGTTCGACGTACAGCCCGGGCCGGTGACGGTGTGCGGGTTGGGGCAGCGGCGGGACGGGACGTTCACGCTGATCGCCTCCGAAGGCACCGTCGTACCGGGGCCGTTGCTGCAGATCGGGAACACCACGTCGCGGGTGGACTTCGGGTGCGATCCGGGCGAGTGGACCGACGCGTGGTCGGCGTCCGGGGTGGCGCATCACTGGGCCCTCGGGACCGGGCATCGTGCTGCCGATCTGACTGCCGTCGCCGACCTGTTGAAGCTCGACCTCACGGTGGTATCGCCGTGAAGCGGGTCGGGGCTGTCGATCTCGGGGCGTCGAGCGGCCGGGTGATGCTCGGCGAGGTCGGCCCTGAGGTGCTGCAGCTGCGCGAGCTGAACCGCTTCTGGAACGGGCCGGTCCGCGTCCACGGCACACTGCACTGGGACATCCTGCACCTGTACCGCTCGATCCTGGACGGCCTGCGGCTGGCCGGGCCGATCGACAGCATCGGCATCGATGCCTGGGCCGTCGACTACGGGCTGCTCGACGCGGACGGCCGCCTGCTCGGCAACCCCGTCCACTACCGCGACTCCCGCACCGACGGGGTGATGGAGCGGGTGCTCGCCGAGGTGCCGGCCGCCGACCTGTACGCCGTGACCGGTCTGCAGCAGCTGCCTTTCAACACCATCTACCAACTGACCGCCGAGCCCGCGACCGGTGCCGCCGCGGGCAGTCTCCTGATGATCCCGGATCTGCTGGGCTACTGGCTCACCGGCGAGCTGGGTGCCGAGCGTACGAACGCCTCGACGACGCAGTTGTACGACGTACGTGCCCGGGCTTGGAGTGATGCACTGATCACCCGGCTGGGACTGCCCCGTCGGATCTTTCCCCGGTTGCGTGAGCCGGGGGACGTGATCGGGAACGTGGTGCCGGACGAGACCGGGTTGGCCCCGGGCATTCCGGTGATTGCGGTGGGCTCGCATGACACTGCCTCGGCCGTGGTCGCCGTACCGGCGTCTGGGGAGCGGTTTGCGTACATCTCGTCGGGGACCTGGTCGCTGGTCGGGCTCGAGCTCGACGCGCCGGTACTGACCGACGAAGCGCGGGACGCGAACTTCACCAACGAGGGTGGGGTCGACGGGCGGATCCGGTTCCTGCGGAACGTGATGGGGCTGTGGATCCTGCAGGAATGCCGACGGATCTGGGGCGACGACCTCGACGACCTGCTCCGGGCCGCCGCCGAAGCTCCGCCGTTCGCGGTGCTGATCGACCCCGACGCCCCCGAGTTCCTTGCCCCTGGCAACATGCCGGCGCGGCTCGACGAACAGTGTGTGCGGACCGGGCAGGAGCCGCCGCGGACCC
Organism: Kribbella aluminosa; assembly: GCF_017876295.1. Taxonomy (NCBI): domain Bacteria; kingdom Bacillati; phylum Actinomycetota; class Actinomycetes; order Propionibacteriales; family Kribbellaceae; genus Kribbella; species Kribbella aluminosa. The sequence goes on from NZ_JAGINT010000002.1 coordinate 814,338, forward strand.
GGGGTGCCGCGGTCCGATGCATCCTGGAGAGCCTGGCCCTCGCGTACCGCCGTACCCTCCACTCCGCGCAGAACGTCGCCGACCGCGACGTCGACGTACTGCACGTGATCGGCGGCGGCTCCCAGAACGAGCTGCTCTGCCAGCTGACTGCCGACGCGTGCGGCGTACCGGTCCTCGCCGGGCCGGTCGAGGCGTCCGCGCTCGGCAACGTACTCGTCCAGGCTCGCGCCCTCGGCGAGCCCCTCCCGGACCTGGACGCGATGCGCGCCCTGGTCCGGTCCACCCATTCTCTGCGGCGCTACGACCCGCAGGGCAAACCGGCCGACTGGGACGCCGCCGAGTCCCGGGTCTTCGGAACCAGGTGATCAGCATGACCGTCCTCCCCCAGGAACTTCGACCGGTGGCGCGCCGGATGCCGCCGCGCGAGATCAGCCACGACGACCTCCAACTACTCCGGCTGCTCGCCACCGGGCTACCGGTCGACGGCGTCGCCCGGCGCCTCGACCTGTCCGAGCGCACCGTCCGCCGCCGGACCCGGCTGATCTGCGACCGCCTCGGCTTCAGCACCGCCATCGAAGCCATCGTCTGGGCCGCCCGCCGCGGCCTCGTCTGAGAGGTGTCAGGCGACGACGACCCGGGTACCGGTGGTTCTGATCATCGAGCCGAGGAGGACCGATGAACGGAATGACCATCGTCTGGATCGTCGTCGCCGTGGCGGTGCTGGTGATCCTGGCCGCCCTGGTGGCCGGCGCCGCGTCGCGGAGATCTGAGCGCCGGGCCGAGCGGGAGGCGCACGAACACGAGGAGCAGGCCCGCGCCAGCGCGGCGCAGGCGGAGAAGCAGAGTGCGGTTGCCGACGAGGTGGACGCCCGGGCGCGCAAGGCGCAGGCGGACGCCGACGAGCAGACGGCCAAGGCGCGGCGGCTGGCAGCCGGTGCGAGCGAACGCCGGGACGCCGCCGAGCAGGCGCGCGCGGTGTCGGAGGAGCACCGCGCGCAGACCCAGAACCTCTGGCCCGACGACGGGTCCAGGAACCGCGAGGGACAGCCGGTCGACCCGAGCTGGGACGACGGCACGCACCCGCACGACCCGCGGCACGGGCGGCATTCGAAGCACTAGATCAGGTACCTGAACTCGGGGGAGTTCGGGTTGATGCGTTCGATGTCGAGTGGGGCGGCCTCCATCCGGGTGAGCAGGCCGGGGAGGTCGTCCCGGGTGCTGATCTCGATGCCGACCAGGGCGACGCCGGTCTCCCGGTTGTTGCGTTTCACGTACTCGAACAGCGTGATGTCGTCGTCCGGCCCGAGGATCTCGTCGAGGAACGTCCGCAGTGCGCCCGGCTCCTGCGGGAACGTCACCAGGAAGTAGTGCTTCAGCCCTTCGTACACGAGCGATCGCTCGAGGATCTCGCCGTACCGGCTGACGTCGTTGTTCCCGCCGGACAGCAGGCAGACCACAGTCTCTCCGGGCCGTACGTCGAGACCGTTGCCCAGGGCACTTGTCGACAAAGCGCCCGCGGGCTCCGCGATCAACCCGTCGGTCTGGTACAGCGCGAGCATCTCCGAGCAGACGAGGCCCTCGGGCACCGACAGCAGCTCGACGCCGGCGTGCTGCACGAGCGGGAGCGTGACGTCGCCGACGCGGCGGACGGCGGCCCCGTCCACGAAGCTGTCCAGGTGCGGCAGTGTCACCGGCGTACCGGCCTCGAACGCGGCCGCCATACTCGCCGCACCAGCCGGCTCGACCCCGATGATGCGTACGCCGGGATGCCGGTCCTTGATCCACGTTGCAACCCCTGCAACGAGACCGCCGCCGCCGACCGGAACCACGAGTACGTCGGGCGCGTGGCCGAGCTGCTCGACCAGCTCGACGGCGACGGTCCCCTGTCCTGCAACGGTTCTCGGGTCGTCGAAGGCCGGCACCATCGTCGCGCCGCTCGCCGTACCGTCCGCGAGCGCGGCGGCGGCCGCGTCGTCGTACGTGTCGCCGGTGACGATCACCTGGATCTGCTTGCCGCCCAGTGCGGCGATCCGGTCCCGCTTCTGCCGCGGCGTCGTCCGCGGTACGTACACCTTGCCCTGGACGCCGAGGATGTGGCACGAATACGCCAGCCCCTGACCGTGGTTGCCGGCGCTCGCGCACACGACCCCGGCCGCCTTCGCCGTGTCGCCGAGCTGCGCGATCAGGTTGTAGGCTCCGCGCAGCTTGTAGGAGCGGCCGATCTGCAGGTCCTCGCGTTTCAGCCAGACCTCGGCGCCGGTGCGCTCGGACAGGCGCAGATTGCGTTGTAACGGGGTCCGGACGGCGACGCCGTCCAAGCGCTTGATCGCGGCCTCGATCGCGTCGGCGTCAACCGTCGATCGAGCGACTGAACTGCTGCCCTGCATGACGTTCCTTCCCGTGCATTTGCACGATCTTCGCCGATTCGCTCGCTGCCCAAGACGATCCGCGTCCAGAGTCCGGACCACGGGATTCCTTTTGCGTTTCAGACTCTTGCACCATGCGTGAAACGGCTCTTCACGGGGCAGTCTAGTTTTCATACGCTCACTCGGTGTAACGGCCAGGCCCCTGGATCGGATGAGCCGGGTAAAGCGGGTCAGTGAGGACTGGAGGGCACAGATGGGACTGATTCCGTTCAGTCTGTGGGGAGACGCCCTGTGGTGTGGTCAGGAGGTCGTGCGGGAAGCCCCGCACGAGCAGGCGATCCGTAGCCTGTTCCCGGACCCCATCCCGGCGCGTGGCGCAGATCTGGACACCGAGGCGGACCTCGTCCCGGAACCGTACAACCGTTTCGATCCGCGGTCGGTCGCGGTCCGGGTCGAGGGCAAGGTGGTCGGCTATCTGCCGCGGGACGACGCACACCGGTACCACCCGGTGCTGTCGGAGCTGATCGCACAGGGCCTGCAACCGCGGGTGCCTTGTCACCTGTGGGTCAGCGAATGGACTCCGGCCAACTGGGACGGGGTCGACTGGGAGCGCAAGGGCACCCAGAGCACGGAGTTCCATGCCAGCGTCGCGATCGCCCTCGGGCAGCCGCACATGCTGGTGCCGGTGAACCTGCCCCCGCCAGGCAGCTTTCACCTGCTACCGCCCGGGAGCGGCATCGTGGTCCCGGGCAGCGAGGTCCATCCCGACGTACTGGCACCGTTCTTCCGTCCGGAGGGCGAGTGCTGGGCGTACGCCACCATCCACGCGATCGAGGAGGAGGACGGCATCCAGGACCGGCACCGGATCGTGGTCGAGATCCGGCTCGACGACGAACCCGTCGGCCGGCTCAGCCCGCGACTGAGTACCGAGTTCCTGCCGGCGATCCACTACCTCGCCGACATGCGTGCCGAGACCGCCGCCCGGGTGACCGTGCGCGGCGACCGTTCCGCATCGGAGGTGATCCTGTACGCGGCACGGAGTCACGACCTGCCGGCCACCTGGCCGGACGGCCTGGCCCGCTCCCCAGTCGCTTCCCCCCAATGGCACTACTGGGCAACAAAAGAGGCCAACTAGGCGCAATACTGTTCAGTTAGTGTGGCATCACGGCGTAGTTCGGTGGTTGTTGTGGTTGCGGCCAGTTGATGTGGTGGGCGCGTTTGACGTGCCATTTGACGTATTTGCGTTTGATGACGCGGGGCGCGGAGCGTCGTCGTCGGGTGGGGTTGAGCCGGCGGATTAGGCGGCGCAGGAAGTCCGGCCAGCCGGGGCTGTCGCGGCCGTGCTGGTCAGGGGGAAAATGCGCCCGGGTGGGCGAGGGTCTGGCGGGTGATCCTGAGCGCGGCAACGAAACTGACCCGGTCCGGATCGTGCCCGGCATGGGTTGCGGCCTCGGCCATCAGGGAGCGGATCGCGTAGTGACAGCACAGGTGGCCCCAGATCTCTTGGAGGACCAGGTCGGGCGACTTGCTGCGCAGCACGGTGCGTGGTCCGCGCTGATGGGTCTTCAGTTCATCGAAGGTCAGCTCGATCTCCCACCGCTGGGCATACGCCGCGGCGAGATCGGTCGCACTCACCTCGTCGGGGTCGGTCAAGGTGGTGAAGAGCCTGTAGGCGGTGGGGTTGTCCCGGCCGTCATCGATGGTGTAATCGATGACCCGGACCAGCATCGGCTCCTCGCGCCGCGCCGCGGCCGTGTGCGACTGACGCAGGTGGGCCAGCCAGGAGCCGTCGGGAAGATCCTCAACGTGGATCGGCTTGGGCCCGGACTTATCGGTGCGGATCCGCCACAACAGGTCGGCGCCGGCCGCGATCGCCTTGCGCCACAAGGCGTAGGAGAAGAAGCCGCGGTCGGCGGTCAGCACCATCCCCGGCACCAGCCTGTCCAGGAGCCGTTCGGCCAAAGCGGCCTCGGACTCGGGGTAGGTGCCGATCTCGGCTGCGAAGACCGCGTGGGTGCCGCACTCGGCCAACGCGACCACCCGGGCCTGAGGGAACGCCGCCCGCTCGCCCTTGTCGACCCCCGGACGGCCGAAGTGCTCGTGATTGGCGCGCGTGTCAGCGACGTCCAGACACATCCCGTCGATCGCGACCAGACGCCGCCCGGCCAGCCACACCCCCGGCGTCGTGTCCGTCCCGACCGGTCTGGCGACCCGCTCGAAAAGCGCCGCCAACGGCTCAGCACCCAACCGCGCCCGGGCCTGGAAGATCGCGGACTTGCTCGGCGGGCTAAAGGTCTCGGTCCAGCCCGATACCCACGACAGCCCATCGGTCAACTGCGCGAGCACGTCCTCGTAGGAACCCTCGGAATACAGCGCCATCCCGATCGAGAAATAGGCCATCACCCGCGCAGGCAGCGAACGATGCCGCTGCTCGGTCCGGCCGACCTCGGCGATCACCTCATCGACCAGCGCCGGCGGGAACACCCGCGTCAGCACACCGACAGAGACCAGATCCGACAGACGCCGCCCGGTCTCCGGCTTCTTCCATCCACCACGTGGCATGCCACCAAACTACACCACTGTGATCTTAACTGAACGGTATTGCAACTAGGCGGCTGCGCAGTACTGACCATGCCTCACCAGGCCGGTACTGCGGAGCTACTTCTCCAACGTGCAGCTCGTCGCCAACCAGGCGCTGCTGGACGGTGCGTGACATAGGTTGGCGCTATGGCGAACCTACGGGCACTGCGCGAGGACTAGGTGGATGGGCGAACGGTGGAACCACAACATCCACTACCACCCGCGGATCCTCCACGCCGTCCCGTACGGCGCTGAGCGGGCGCTCGACATCGGCTGTGGCGAGGGCATGCTCACCCGCGCGCTGCGCGACGTCGTGCCGGAGGTCACCGGGATCGACCTCGACACGCCCAGTCTGGAGCTGGCCCGCGGGTACGGCGATGACATCGAGTACCTGCACGGCGACTTCCTCGAGTACCCGCTCGAGCAGTACGACGTGATCGCGTCCGTCGCCACGCTCCACCACGTCGACGCCCGCACCGGGCTGCTCCGGATGTGTGACCTGCTCCGGCCGGGTGGGGTCATGGTGGTTGTCGGCGTTGCGCGGGCGGTCCTTCCGCGCGACCTGCCGTACGAGCTGGCCGGCGTCGCCGCGAACTGGGCACACCGCGCGGTCAAGAGCTACTGGCAACACCCGTCGCCCGTCGTGTGGCCCCCGCCGGTCACCTTCGCGGAGATGCGCGCGCTGACAGGCGAGCTGCTCCCGGGCGCGACGTACCGTCGGCATCTTCTGTTCCGCTACTCGATCACCTGGAAGAAGCCCACATGATCATCGTCCCGGACAGCGACCTGCTCACCCGCGCCGTCCGCACCTTCCTGAACACCGACCCCGGCCCCGACTACCTCAAAACCCCAGGCACGCTGGTGTTCGTGGCCACCACCGGCGCCCGCAACACCTCTGCCCGCGACCTCTACACCTCGCTGGGCGGTGGGCTCGCCACCCAAGGGGCGACCGAGAACTACTGGTTCCGGCTCTGAGCTCAGATCCGTGGACGTTCGGCCGTATGGGCAGCCGAGGTGTGCGCGACGCGGGGAGTCGAGCCGCTTGCTGGCAGGCTCCATTTGGTGGGTTAACCTGCGCGTTGGCCCGTTCGCCGGTGGTATGCAGGGGGTGAAGGGACAAGCTCAGGGGTGAACCTCTGAGATCGCGGGTGGTTCGGCGCCCTCGCCGCTGGAGTGCCGGTTGCCGGCCGGGGCGGCGCGGACACTTCCACGGATTCAGGTCAGAGCTTCGCGCCGATGAGTGGTAGATGTCGTCGTGGGCGCCCGGCAGGTCGTCGTGGCCGAAGTCGGGGTACGTGCGGACCTCCTTCGGCGACTGGATCTTGTTGTACGCCGCGAACTGCGTCGACGGCGGGCAGGTCTGGTCCTCGAGGCCCACGAACAGCGTCACCTCCGCGCGGATCCGCGGCGCCAGGTTCTGTACGTCGATGTATCCGAGGGTCGTGAACACCTCCTCCTGGCGGAGGTGCCGCGGGTCGCGCTTGCGGAACCAGGTGACGATCTCGTCGTACGGCGCGGTCTCGAGGTTCAGGTCCCAGGTCCGCTGGTAGTCGCACAGGAACGGGAAGACGGACGCGGTGTACTTGATCGTCGGCGTCAGCGCGGCCGCGACCAGCGACAGCCCGCCGCCCTGGCTCCAGCCGGTCGTCGCGATCCGTGCAGCGTCGACGTCTGGCAGGCCGCCGATGAGGTCGGCCAGCCGCCGCGTGTCCAGGAAGACGTGCTTGTACAGCAGCCCGTCCGGGCCGTCGTCCAGCCCGTGCACCAGGTGGTTGTGCAGCGAGAAGCTGTTCGGCGTCTGCGACGACGTACGGAAACCGACCTGCTCGCGGACGTCGAGCGCCGCGACCGTGAACCCGCGGGCGGCGTACGGCAGCAGGTCGACCCACTTCGGCTGCTCGCCGCCGTACCCGTGGAACAGCAGCACGGCCGGCCCGGTCGGCTCGGCCGGGCGCACCACCTTCGCGTGCACGCGGTACCCACCGGTGCCGTTGAAGTACAGGTGCTGAGCGACGCCGGTCGTCAGCGGGAAGTCGTCGGCGTCGACGAACTCGGCGTCCGGCGCGACCTCGTCGAGGGACACCAGCGCCTTGTCCCAGAACGCGTCGAAGTCCGCGGGCCGCGGGTTCGTGCCCTGGTAGGTCAGGAGTTCGTCGTACGACAGCTCGAAGGAAAGCACCGGATCATTCTGCGCCGCCGGCGTCCTCCGGGGCAGTGCCGTCCCAGATGGTGTACCCGTGCGCGGCGTTCAGCTTGTCCCGCAGCACGATCTCCAGCGTGCCGACCTGCTTCGGGGCCAGCCAGGAGACCGGCAGCAGGATCGGCTGATCGGCGTGCTTGGTGCGCAGCACGATCGCCTCGCCGTGCGTGGTCTCGACCCGGCCGACCTCGGTGATGTCGGTCCAGGCCGTCCGGACACCGCGGACGTCGATCTCGTGGTCCCGCAGCTGCGCGACCTTCGGCGGCCGGGCCAGGATCCACAGCCCGGCGAGCGCGATCAGCCCGCCGAGCGTGACGAACACCGACACCGCGACGGACGGCAGGCCGAACGCCCAGAGCAGGGCGGCCACCCCGAGAATGATCAACCCGGCAGCCAGGATCCCGAGGAATCGTCCCGCCCGCATCCGGTACGTCGTCCGCATCGCCACAGGATCTCATCCGCTCCGGGCAGCCGGATCAGAAGGCGTCGGTCTCGGACGACGGCGCGTTGCCGAGCGGGGACTTGGTCAGGCTGACCGTCCACCCGTACTGGCCGTCGAAGACGTCGTCGAACTTCTGGTAGGCGCAGTTCTCGGTGAACCGGTGGTTCTTCGCGTCCCAGTTCGTCCCGGACTTGAAGTAGACGTAGTAGTTCTGGTTCCGGACTCCGTTCAGCGTCGCGCTCTTGTTGGCCCGCACGTAGATCGAGGCCTGCGGATTCCGCGGACTGCTGGTGGCGACGACCACCACCACGTCGTCACCGGAGTTGTTGATCGTGAGGCGCCCCGAACCACGCGACCCCGATCGCTGGAAGACGTCACCGTTCTCGCCGCGGCCGCCGATCACCGCCGGCGCGGACGGCTTGGCGGGTACCGACAGCGCGCCGAACTTCACGCCCTTGCCGATCGACTGCTGCACGCTCTGCGCCAGCCCCGCGAACGCGGTCCGGATCCCGGACTTCGCCTCGTACAGCCGCACGTCGGTCGCCTTCGGCAGCCCGCAGCCGGTCTTCGTGTCCCCTGCCTTGCTCAGCTCCGTGGCCACGTCCCCGGCGTACGCGTCGAAGGCATCCAGCACGGCGGGATGCGCGCTCACCAGGCCGCTCGGCGGCGTGATCTTCGCCAGCTCGCTGCGCTCGATCACCACCGAGGCCGCGAGCTGCTTGCGACTCGCATCGAACGCCGTCACCGACTGCGCGTTCATCACCCGCACGACGGACGGTTTCAGGACCTTCTCGACGTTCGCCAACGCACGCTGGTACATCGGCACCGAGAGCGCGACCGCGCTCGGCGCCGGCTTCGGTGACGGGGCCGCCGACGTGGGCGGCGGTGCGCTGCTGCTGGTCGTCGATCCGGACGAAGGCACGGCTCCGCTGTCCGGCTTACTGCTGCTGCAACCCGCACTCGCGAGGACCGCGATCCCGAGCACGACAACCAACGAACGCCTCACTGTCACCCCCAGGTGTGACCATTTTTCATTTTGGTCCAATACTTCCCCTGGAGGGGTTCACGGCGGCGGTTCGTCTCAGTTTCCGGTGCCGGTTTCGTTCGGGTTGTACGCGCACGCGTCGCTCAGGTTCTGCGCCGTACCCGGAGTGGGGGTGGTCTTGCCCGGGGTCGGCTTCTTCGTGGCGCCGCTGGTCGGCTTCGTCGGCTTCGCGGTCGGCGTCGTCGCGACCGGGTTCAGCGACTTCTGGATGATCTGCTGCATCGCCGCGTAGTCCGGGTTCTTGCCGGTCGGGAAGTTCTTGTCCTTGTTCAGGTCGATGCTGGTGACCTTGGCGCTCTTCACCTTCAGCGCGAGCTGGACGAACGCTCCCAGGATGTCCCCCGGGATGTCGGTGCGCAGCAGTTGCTTGCCGGCATTCGCGATCTCCGTGTAGCTGGTCACCAGGGCCTGCGGGTTCGCGCTGTTCACCAGCGCGTGGATCGTGCAGCGCTGCCGCTCCTGCCGCGACGGGTCACTCAGCCCGTACCGGCCGCGGGCGAACCACAGCGCGTGATACCCGTCGAGCTTCCGGTTCGCGCCGGGCTCGATGTAGCTGCTCGGCAACTTGTGCCCGTTCGTACCAGGACCCTGGCCGTAGTCGCCGCCGATCGGGACCCGGTAGTTGACGTTCACGGTGATCCCACCGAGCGCGTCGATGATCTGCCGGAAGCCGGCCAGGTTGACCTGCATGTAGTAGCTGATGTCCAGGCCGAGCGCCGCGCTCGCGGCCAGCTTGACCGCGTCCGCGCCCTCGTTGTCGGTCGCGCCGAGGACCCCCGGGTACTTCTTCGGGATGTTGTCGTACATCGCGTCCAGGTAGTACTCCGGCTGCTCGACGTTGCCGAGGCTCGGGTCCCAGAAGCCGTCCGGGAACACCTTGTGCAGCGGCGAGCCCGCCGGGAACGGCATCCGCATCCAGTTCCGGCTGAGCGAGATCAGCGCGGTGTTACCGGTCTTGGTGTCGATGCTGGCCACGATCACCGTGTCGGTCCGGACGCCGGTCCGGCCGATGCCGTCGTCGGCACCGAGCAGCAGCAGGTTCAGCCGCGGGATCTTCTCCCACGGGTCCTTCGCGTTCGTCACCTTCGGCCGGGTCGCGCTCTTCGAGTTGCCCTCGGACTGGAACACGCTGCCGACCAGGTCGCGCTGCGCCATCACGGTCTGCGCCGCGACGGTCGTCGGTACGGCGATCGCGAAGCACAGCAGCCCGACCACCATCGAGCCCGCCAGCCGGCCGGTGTAGGTCATGCTGACCGGGCGGATCAGCTTGTGCGACGCGATCACGACCCAGATCCAGCAGGCGCCCAGCACGACGACCGCGCAGGTCGCGATCAGCAGCTGCCGCGGAGACACCGCGAGCGCGAGCACCGAGTCGCGGTGCGCGAGACCGACGTACACGGCGATCAGCAGCAGCCCGACGCTGATCGTGAGGACGAACGCGCCGAGCTTCTTCCGGCCGCCCACCAACAGTCCGGCCCCGGGGACCAGAGCGCTGAGCAGCGTCAGCCCGATCGCCTTCGATGCTGTCCGGGCACGATGAGAGCGAGGCCGGGATCGGCCGGCACGAGGTGCCGCCCTCCGGCCGGCTGCGCGAGTACTCCGCGACATAGCTCCGTTCCCTGATCGACGACGTCACGACCTCCCCGTCGGCCGCCGGAGCGACCCACGGTACTTCAGACGCCCACGACACCGGTTTGGTTGGGTGCTGCTGGCGACCCCCGTCGATGCTCGCCAGCGTACACATGCACCGGGCGACACACCCAAGCTCCCGCTGCGACGCGCGCCCACGGCGGAGGTACCGCGAGCCCAGCTCGAGCCCATTTTGGCAACCGACGGGTGGAGCCGATAGTCTTGGCCGTCGTCGCGTCCCCGGCTGGGGACTCGTCGGAGGAGGCGTCGCCTAGTCCGGTCGATGGCGCCCGCCTGCTAAGCGGGTTGAGGGTAATCCCCTCTCGCGGGTTCAAATCCCGCCGCCTCCGCTCTGGGAGCTCTTTGCCTGCAGAAAGCGCAGGCAGGGAGCTCCGGCTTTTTTCTGGGGGTGCGACCCCGAGGCCCCGCCCGGAGGGGCTCCGCCCCCCGGACCCCCGGGTGGGTGCGTGGCTGGGTTAGTTGGTCGGCTGCTTCTTGGCTTCTGCTATGAGTTCTACTGTGCGTGGGGTCATCGGGTCTGGGGAGATGATCAGGTGGTCGACGCCCAGGTTCTGGTACGCCGTGATCGCCTTCGGCAGGTCCGTTACCGGGATTGCCTGGGGGTTCGGGTCGGTGGAGGGTTGGTCGGGGTCGCGGGCGATGATGCCGACGGTGCGGGTGATGGTGTCGCGGTTTGCGGTCTCCAGGGCCTCGTCCAGGGTTTGCAGGCGGTCCTTGAGCTTGTCGGAGGGGGTGCCGTACCAGGCTGTGTTCCAGGCGTCGGCCCACTGGGCGATCAGCTTCATCATGCGTGGGCGGTGGCCGGCGACCAGGATCGGGATGCGGTGTGGTGGGGCGGGGTCGAGGTTCGCGTCGCGGACCTTGTAGTAGGTGCCGTCGTAGCTGACGGTCTCGCCGCGGATCAGGCGGGCGACGATCTCCAGCCATTCGGCGAACCGGCCGACCCGGTGGTCGGTCGGGAGTCCGAAGGCCTCGTACTCCGGGTCGTGCCAGCCGGCGCCGACGCCGAGCGTCAGCCGGCCGCCGGACACCTCGTCCAGCGTGGCCGCCATCTTCGCCGTCAGCCCGGGATCGCGGAACGATGCGCAGAGCACCATGTTGCCCAGCTCGACCCGCTCGGTGACCGCCGCGACCGCGGTCAGCAGCGTCCAGCTGTCGTGCATCCCGAAGACCTGTCCCTCCCCGTCCCGGTAGAGGAAGTGGTCCGCGATCCAGACCGAGTCCAGCCCGCCCTGCTCGGCCGCCTCGGCGACCGCGCGGACGTCCTGCCAGCCCGGCATCCCGCCACCCGGCCCGTCGCCGGCACCGAGCGGAAGCATCACTCCGACCTTCATGCCCACGGCCCGACGCCACCGATCTTCTCGACGCTGATGTGCGTGAGGTACCCGGGCGGCGGCTCGGTGCCCGGCAGGAACTCCGCGTCCGGCCCGATGTAGGTCTTGGCGAGTCGCCGCAGTACGTCGACAGCTCCGCCCTCGGTGATCCGCGCCGTACCCGTGATCACGAGATACTCGGCCAGGCCCATCTCGTTGCGGACGTCGGTCTCCAGCGTCAGCGCGACCCGGCCGTCGCGGCGGATGTTCTTCACCTTGCGGTTGTTCGGGACGTGCGCGGCGATGATCTCGTCGCCGTCCAGGCCGACCCAGATCACCGAGACCTGCGGGCTGCCGTCGGGGTTGATGGTCGCCAGATGCCCGAGGGCGTTCGACTCGAGTACAGCTCGCGCGCTGTCAGGGATTCGCATGCGGTCAACGTACGTGGATCATGGACCGTATGAGGAGGCCGTACCCGGATCGGGCGGCCGCGGGTCGCGCCCTCGCCGACGAGCTCCGCCCGGTCGCCGGATCCGTCCTGGTGCTCGGGCTGGCGCGCGGCGGGGTACCCGTCGCGGCCCCGGTCGCGGACGCCCTGAGCGCTGAGCTCGACGTGCTCGTCGTCCGCAAGCTCGGCCTGCCGGGGCAGCCGGAGCTCGCGATGGGCGCGATCGCAGGCACGGAACTGGTCCGCAACGAGTCGGTGCCGGTCGATCCGGAAACCCTGGAGACGGTACGCCGGAGCGAGGCCGTGGAGCTGCGCCGGCGTGAGCAGGTGTACCGCGCTGACCGGCCGCCGATCGAGGTCCGGGATCGCGTGGTGATCCTGGTCGACGACGGCCTCGCGACCGGGTCGACGATGCGCGCGGCGGTGGAAGCGGTACGGCGGAACGGTCCGGCGCGGGTGATCGTCGCCGTACCCGTGGGCGGCGCGGCCACCTGCCGCCTGCTCTCGCGGGTGGCGGACCAGGTGGTGTGCGCGTGGATCCCGCAGTACTTCAGCGCGGTCGGGCAGGCGTACCGGGACTTCTCGCCGGTCGGGGACGACGAGGTACGCCGGGTGCTCGCGGAGAGCACAGCGCAGCGCCCCGGCGGGTGAGCCAGGGCGCCGCGCGGTGTCAGCCGGCCGTCGGCTTCCGACACGACGGCCGGTGCTGGTGTCAGCCCAGACGGGCCTTCAGATTGTCCAGCTCGACCTTCAACGACGCCGGGACGGTGTCGCCGAGCTTCGCGAACCACTCCTCGATCAGCGGGAGCTCGGCCTTCCATTCGTCGGCGTCGACGTTCAGCGCGATCTCCAGGTCGTGGGCGGTCAGGTCGAGTCCCGCGACGTCGAGCGCGCCCGCGGCCGGCACCCGGCCGATGGGCGTCTCGACCGCGTCGGCCTGACCCTCGATCCGCTCGATGACCCACTTCAGCACCCGGCTGTTCTCACCGAAGCCCGGCCAGACGAACTTGCCGGCCTCGTCCTTGCGGAACCAGTTCACGTAGAAGATCTTCGGCAGCTGCGCCGCGTCGTGCTGCTTGCCGACGGTCAGCCAGTGGTCGAAGTACTGCCCCGCGTCGTACCCGAGGAACGGCAGCATCGCCATCGGGTCCCGCCGTACGACGCCCACCTGGCCGACGGCCGCCGCGGTCGTCTCCGAGGACAGCGTCGCGCCCATGAACACGCCGTGCGCCCAGTCCCGCGACTCGGTCACCAGCGGCACGGTGGTCGCCCGGCGGCCGCCGAAGATGATCGCGGAGATCGGTACGCCGTTCGGGTCGTCGTACTCGTCGGCGAGGATCGGGCACTGCGTGATCGGCGTGCAGAACCGGCTGTTCGGGTGGCTGGACAGCTCGCCGTTGTCCGGCGTCCACTCGCGGCCCTTCCAGTCGGTCAGGTGGTCCGGCGGGGTCGGCGAGTAGCCCTCCCACCAGACGTCGCCGTCGTCGGTGAGCGCGACGTTCGTGAAGACCGAGTTGCCCTTCTCGATCGTGCGCATCGCGTTCGGGTTCGTCTTCCAGCCGGTGCCGGGGGCAACGCCGAAGAGCCCGAACTCCGGGTTCACGGCGTACAGCCGGCCGTCCTTGCCGAACCGCATCCAGGCGATGTCGTCGCCGAGCGTCTCGACCTCCCAGCCTTCCAGCGTCGGGTCGAGCATCGCCAGGTTGGTCTTGCCGCAGGCGCTCGGGAACGCGGCCGCGACGTAGTGCACCTTCTTCTCCGGCGAGATCAGCTTCAGGATCAGCATGTGCTCGGCCAGCCAGCCCTCGTCGCGGGCCATCGCGGACGCGATCCGCAGCGAGTAGCACTTCTTGCCGAGCAACGAGTTGCCGCCGTACCCGGAGCCGTACGACCAGATCGCCCGCTCCTCGGGGAACTGGACGATGTACTTCTCGTCGTTGCACGGCCACGGCACGTCCTGCTGCCCCGGCTCGAGCGGCGCACCGACGGAGTGCAGGCAGGGGACGTACGGGGCGTCGGTGCCCATCTTCTCGAGTACGTCGGCCCCGCTGCGGCACATGATCCGCATCGACGCGACGACGTACGCCGAGTCGGTGATCTCGACGCCGAACATCGGCTTCTCCGCGGTCAGCGGGCCCATGCAGAACGGGACGACGTACATCGTCCGGCCGCGCATCGCCCCGCGGTACAGGCCGGTCAGCGTCGTCTTCATCTCGGCCGGCGCGACCCAGTTGTTGGTCGGACCCGCGTCCTTCTCGTCGACCGAGCAGATGAACGTGCGCTGCTCGACCCGAGCGACGTCCGACGGGTCGGTGCGGACCCAGAACGAGTTCGGCTTCTTCTCGTCGTTCAGCCGGACCATGGTGCCGGCCGCGATCAGTTCGTTCGTCAGCTTGGCGTACTCCGCGTCCGACCCGTCGACCCAGTGGATCCGGTCGGGCTGCGTGAGGGCGGCGACCTCGGCCACCCAGGCCAGCAGGCCGGCGTGCTGCGTCGGGGCGCCGGTCAGGTCGTACTGCCCGTCGTTCTGCCCGTCGTTCTGCCCGTCGTTCTGTCCGTCGGTCGCCGGGAGGGGGGCGGTGGCGTCGGCTCGGTGGTCGGCTTTGGTACGGGTCGGATTGGCGATCGTCGTCATTCGCGGCTCATTCCCTCTCGGCTGCCGGGCCCGGCGACGTACCGGCCGCTCGACGCTGAGTGGCGGGTACGGCGTCCGGCCGCCGGGGTCTCCGGCGGTTCGGTGCAGCTGGCTGGCGGTGTGATCTGTCGCATACCAGTTGTCGCAGTGGATACATACCAGTGTGCAAGTGGTTTTAACGGTACGCGACTCGATGCGGGTCTGAGAACCGGCTGGAAGTGAACCCGGTCACAAAGTTTCGGCGACAATCGCTTTCCGGTGCCGCTTGTGAAAATGAGAACGGCCCGCGCTGTTCGCGCGGGCCGTTCCAGCAGATTTTCCGGTACGTCAGCTGGTCTGCCGCCAGATGTCGTTGACCAGCCGCTGCACGTCCGGCGCCTCGGCGGCCTGGCCGTAGGCCATCACCCCGACCAGCCACCACTGACCGCCGCTCTGGAACGCGTGCGTCATCGTGATCGTGTACGGCGTCGCGGTCGACACCGACAGCCAGGTCCGCGCGTCCTTCGCGGTGGCAGGCGCGGTCGTCCTGTAGATCTTCGCCCACTGCCCGTCGAACGCCGGCCGGTCGGCCAGGCACTTCGCCAGTGTCGCGCACGGGTGCAGCGCGAACTGCGCGCGCATCGAGTTCTTCAGACCGCCGGGGTCGTACGCCGTCGCGGTCACCACCCGCCGCAGGATCAGCTGCGACGACTCCCCGAGGAAGTCCACCTGCGGCGGCCGCGGCCAGCCGAACCCGAACGGGAGCTCGGCGTTCGTGACCACCTGTACGTCGGCACCGGCCGGGTAGGTCGCGCCAAAGACGCCGGCCGCGCCGTCCGGGCGCTTGTACGCCGCGGTCGTCGGCCGGTGGATCGGCGGGATCAGCACCCGCGTCGGGTACGGCTCCGGGCTGACTGCGGGCGCCGCACCCGCGGCATCGGTCGGCTTGTCCTTGACCGCGCTGCCGATCGCGGTACCGACCGAGTACGCGACCGTGAACACGATCAGCACCACGACGGCGACCACGGCGTACACCCACGGGCCGATCTTGCGCCGGTACTGCCGGGCGATCTCGACCCTGGACGGTTGCGGCGACTCGTCCGCGGGCTGCTGCTGCTGCTGTGCCTCGGCCGGGCGGTCGACGTACGACGGGATGCTGTTGGTCGGTGTTTGTGTGGGCGGGGTGGCTTGTGTGGGCGGGGTGGCGCCGTACCGGCTGAGCTGTTCGCGGACCGCGCGCAGCGACTCCTCGTCGTTCCCGACGATCCCGTCCAGCGGGTCGATGAGTCGCTCGGCGCCGGTCTGGCCCGGGATCAGCTGGGTGATCGCGTACGGGCGGTCGGCGTTGAAGCTGGCGGCCCAGAGCGGGGTCTCCTGCTGGCCGGGTACCAGCGCGGCGTCGCGGCTCGCGCCCGCCAGCCGGTCGACGACGGTCTGGTTCCGGGCGCCGGCCTCGCTCAGGACGAGCGCGACGATCTCCATCCCGGTGAACGTCCGCCCGTGCCACAGCTCGGCCAGCGGATGCTGGAGGATCCGCTGGTCCAGTTGGTAGCCGGGGATCTCCGGTGTGCTGTTGCTCACTTGCTCTCCCAGATGGCGCGGTCCGCGAGCGCCAGCGCCGCCAGCTGGGCGGAGTCCCCGTCGATCGGGTTGGCCGTGTACTCCACCAGTACGACGATGTCGGCGTGCTGGACGAGCACGTGGACGTTCCACGACTCGCCCGCCAGGCCGCTCTCGGCCCGGGCGACCTTGGTCGGGTACGGACGGTCCTTGTCGTACGACTTGAGCGGTGAACGGGTGAACGTCCGCTTCGCCACCTGGTCCGGCGTGAACGGCTGGTTGCCCGCGCCGGCGTCCTGACCGCCGTACGCCGTGATCGTGACCCGCACGCTCGCCGACGTGTACGCCCGCACCTTCGCGCGCGAACTGCCCGCCTGGCAGGTGATCGCCGACGTACCGCCCTGGATCATCGTCACCGGCCCGGACGATGCCTTCGGCAACAGGCTCGACACGTCGCCGATCTTCGCGCAGAGGTCCTTCGCCGGCGTCCGCGGCGGCGCGATGTCCGCCTGCGTCACCGGCTCCCCGACCGCGAACCCGACCCCGCCGCCGACCAGCGCGGCCACACCGCACCCGATCGCCGTACCCCGCACCAGCCGACTAGCCATGCCCGCGACCTTAACCACGCGGAGGTCCTCCCTCACCGCTCGAACACCCCGCGTTAGACGAACGTCACCGAACCCCGGTTCCGTTCCGTGTCTGGTTCCGTGTCCGTGAACAACTAATGGCGCCTGTGGACAAGCAATAACCTGTCCCCAGCCACCAGGAGTTGTTCCCGTCCCCCGGTCCAACACACCACAAACCACGCCAGATGCACCCGCCGGTCCTTGCCCCAGCCCGACGCACTGCGAGCCATCAGCCCAGGACCGTCCGCACCGAGCCACCACGCCGAGCCGCGCACCGAGCCACCGGACCGAGCCACCGGACCGAGCGCCGCACCGAGCGCCGCACCCAGCCGCCGGGCTTTCCGCCTGCGCGACGCGCTGCCGTCAGCCGAGGAGGGTCTGGACGGAGCCGCCGGATTCGGCGAGCTTGGCGCCGAGGCCGTTGAGCGCCTCGCCGACCGTGGCGAGGATGCCGGACAGATCCTGGGGGTTCCCGGCCAGGCTCTCGACCTCGGTCGCGACCCCGCCGATCTGCCCGCTGCCCTCGTTCAGCTTCTTCGCCGCCGCGTCACCGATCCCCGGAACCTTGTCCAGCTCACCCGCGAGCCCGCCAGCATCCCCGCCGCGTCGTGCAGCCGGTCCTTGGCCGCGTTCATCGTCCCCGCGCTCCCGCTCAGCGCCTGCCGCGCACCACCCTCCCCGTCCTCCCCGACCAGCGCCCCCGCTGCCTTGGCCGCCTGCTCCCCAGCCTCCGCCAGCCCCGCCCCGATCGTCTTCGGCAACTCCGGCAGCTTCCCGATGTGCCCCACCGCATCGTCCGGCAACCCCCGCACCAGATTCAGCACCTTCTGGAAGTCGTCCGGGTTCTCCATCACGAACCCGACCGCCTTCTTCACGTCCCCCAGATCCCGCCCACCGAACAACCCCTCAAGTCCCCTGCGCGGATCGTAGAACCCCCTCCCGAGGCCGATTGGCAAACATCCGCCCCCTCCATGTATCGTTACTCGACGTTGTCCAGCGCTCGTAGCTCAACGGATAGAGCATCTGACTACGGATCAGAAGGTTGGGGGTTCGAATCCCTCCGAGCGCGCAAATCGAAAGCCCAGGCAGACACTCTCTGACCTGGGCTTTTGTGTTTCCCGGGACATGCCAGAAGGGCGGCCCAAGTGCTCGGCCACCCTTCCGTACCCCCACGCGTACCCCAACGTCACTCTTCGTCGTGCTCCCCGAACAGGAAGCCGAGTCTGTCGACGGCATCCCCGTCACGTCCTCGGCCACGTCGACGTAGATGACCTTGGCGACGGTCGGCGAGCTGTGCCCGAGCACGTCTTGGATGTTCTCCAGCGGAACGCCTTGGCTGTAGAGCAGCGATGCGCACGAGTGCCGCAGGTCGTGGAACCGGATACGTCGGACGCCGGCCTTTTCGCAGAGCCGATCAAAGTGACGGTTCATGTTCCGCGGCTCGATCGGGTTCCGATCATGGTCGAGAACACGTAGCCGCCGTCTTGCCATGAGTTGCCCGCCTGCGCCTGCGCCTGCGCCGCGCGGTGAACCCGCAGTGCAGATACGAGCGGCTTAGGTACGGCGATGAGACGGGTGCTCCCGTCCGTCTTGACGTCGCCGAGCTTGAGCGCGCCGTCGACCCGGTGGAGGGCCTGGTTGACGCGGATCAGGTCGTTGTCCAAGTCCACATCTGACCAGCCGAGGCCCAGCGCCTCACCACGGCGAAGGCCGAGCGACAGAGCTACGGCGTACAGAGCGTTGAGCCGGTCCTCACGGATGAACTCCAGGAACTTGGTTGCCTTGGCGCGACTCCATGCCTTGAACTTCGGCCGGTACTTGTGGTTGAGCCGGATCTTCTTGGCGATGTTTTCCGTCAGGATCTCGTCCTCGGACACCGCGTCTTGGAGGACCGCTCGTAGCAGGCGGTGGAGGTACCGCACCGTGCCGTCTGAGACGGTCGACCGGCAGCAAACCTGCGGGACGAGAGCGCAGCACCGAGCACCCACGATGGCCTTGGCGTTCTTCCGAGCTGGCCGGCCTTCTCGCTTCTTCCGCTCGACTGCTGCTCGCTCCTCCCGAGCTTTCTCCTTGCCCTGGGCGCAGCACTGACAGACCTGCTGGAGCTGGAACAGGCCGCGCCGTACGTCGTTCGGCCGGAGGGTAGTCAGCTTCTTTTTGCCGAACAGCGGGATCAGGTACTTCGTGATGAGCCACTTGTAGCTAGCAAAGGTCGTGTCGCGGACCCGATGCCGTGCGTGCTCCTCCAACCAGTAGTCCAGGTATTCAGCCACGGTCTGCGTGCTGGAAGCCACGCGCTTGCCCGACATCGTGTCGGCTTGCAGCTTGGTCAGCTTCTGGTGGACCTCCTCCCAGGTCTTGCCGTAGACGCTCTTACGCACCTCGCGGCCATCCGTCGTGATCACGTAGGCGCGACCTTCGTACAGCCCGTTGGGACGCTGCCGGATGTTGCCCTCACCGTTGACGTTCCGCTTAGTCGTCTTCGGCTTGCTCTTCGGCTGGGTCTTCCGCGGCTTCTTCGGCTCCTCAGGCTCGTCCGGCTCGATGAATGCGAGTGTCGTCATCAGGCAGCGTCCTCGATCAGGCCGGCGACGTACGAACGGATCGACTCGAGCGGAAACCGTCGACCGTTGCGGACCTTGACGCTGGTCAGCTCGCGCTCCTTGATCAGCCGGTAGACGGTCCACCGGGAAACGGTCAGGTGCTCGGCCGCTTCCTCGACCTTGAGCAGTCGCGAATCGTCTTGCATGGCTTGCTCCCCAGATAGCTAGGCCGCGGATGCGGCGGATGAGTTATCAGTTGCCGAATTGCTGTCGGCGGGTGATCTGGCGCGCTGTTTGGCTTGCTCGTACTGCGTGCGCCATCGGATGCGGGTGGCGATGGCCTCCGCGAGGACTTCTTTGTGTGTCGGGATGCGACGGGGACCGCGTTCTTCGCCCGGCCGGATGGGTTGCCAGATGAACCGAGGTGCTTCGGTGTCGTCGGTGTGAGTGGCTAGCTCGTTCTGGTCTTCCATCTCGACGCCGGCGGCCGCGAGGGTTTGGCGGATGACCTCGGCCCGGTCGGCGCGGTGCTTGGTCAGTGTCTTGCCGGTCCATTGGCGCGAGACGAGGACCCGGCGACCGCCGAGGCCGAGGTGTTCACGGTCGTGCGCCTTCGAGGGGCATTCGCCCGGTACGACGTGACCGTCTGCATCCTTGGGGGTCACGCCGTACCGGAGCCAGTTGGCGCACTCCGATGAGCAGGGCAGGACGCGGACGTGGGCGTGCAGCTTGTTCATGTGGGCGAGCTGGGCCGGGTGGAGTTCGTCCCGGTCGTCGCCGTACGTCTCGCCAATCGCCTTACCGAGGTACTTGGTCAGGCAGCCGACAGCCTTGCCGACCTTGGCATCAGAGTCAGCGATGATGCCTTGGTAGTCGATCTGCGAGCCCAGCCGTACGACGTGCGCAGGCTGGGCAGCCGGATCGGCGTCAAGATCGTCCAAAGCCTGTTCCCAGTTAGGGAGCAGAGCGCCGGTCGATGGGTCCACGAAAGCGTCGGCCATCTCGTCCCAGACAGGCATGTCCGGGTTTGAGGCGCAGCCGTAGACGGGCCTCCGATGGCTCGGCCATCACACTTGGTGATACGTCGCTTTGGCGACCTCGCGAACCGTGTCACGGGCGACGGTGCCACGGACAGCGGCGTGCAGATGCGGAGCCAAGCGCTTCTGTGGCTCGACTACAGCGAAGTACTGCGCCTTGTACCCGGCGCGCCGTCGAAGGTTCTGCATGAGGCGGTCGACCAGCTTCGGGAAATGCAAGGCGTCAAGCGCGGCTCGGCGGTAGTTGTACGTGTCGGGGTCGACCGGTGTCGACAGCAACGGCGAGGTCCGGCCATGGACCACACCGCACTCACACGGCACTATGCCTTTGCCCTGCACATGGCGCGGTAGCCGATGCGTCGCGCCGTAAGAGCCAAGCGTGAGCGTGATGAACATCGATGGCCGGTAGGTCTTGCCGTTCGGAGCTGTGAACGTCGCCCCAACAGTGCGCTTGTCCATCTCGACCTTGGGTAGGTCGGCGGCGTCCTGACGTCGACGGGTCGACCTGACTCGGCGGGTGGACTCGGTGTCATCAGCCGCGGATTCGTCCTCGTCCTGTACGTCGTCCATATCCGCCGGCGGTTCGGGTTCGGTGTCGCGGTGCCAGCCCTCGCGGCACTGCTGCATGCGGAGACGACGGTTCGCCTCGGCGCAGGGAGGGCACTTGCTGACCAGCGTCGAACCGCACGACACCCCGACCACTCGGTCGGTGCCGGTCTGTGTGTCGAACACCCTGTTGAGCACCGGGCGTACGCAGACGCCGTTGGTCACGGCCAGGTCCGGACAACGTCCAGCGGGAACCGGTCGAGGGTGGTCTGTGCGGTGGGGTTCATGCCGTAGTCCTCCACAGTGCTGCCGGGCCGTCGAGGACTACGCTCAGAGCGCGGTCAACATCGGTGCCAAAGGCAATCTCTTCGCGAATCGCGTCACGCTCGTCTTCTGTCGTACGGCCCCATACGCCGTGTTCGTCGGCGACGATGGCAGCAGCCAGGCAGGACCGGACGACGGGGCAGAAGGCGCAGAGCTTCTTGGGGTCTGTCGTACGACGAACGCCACGCCTGGTCTCGTCTTCGGGGTAGAAGTCGTCGGTGTCGAGGTAGCCGGCGCAGTACGCCTTGTCCTGCCAACGAACGTCGATCCGCTGCACGAGCGACGCCCGCGATTTCCTGGACAGTCCCGGAACCAATGGGAGCACGAGCTGACCAGGGACCTGCCGTCGCGCCGTCACGCTGCTACTCCTTCCGGGGTCGAGATGCGTTCGGTAGCGCCGATGAGGTCCGGCGCGTAGGTGTTGGCGAGGTCGGCAATGTCTTCGTCGGTGATGTGGGAGAACCTGACTCGAATGGGCTCGGTCTCGCCGTCGACGGCGACATATCCGATGCCTGGCAGGGTTTCGGGGATCTTGTCGCAGCGTGCTCCACGTTCGCGGGCAGCTTCGGCGAGGACGAGGCGAACTTGCTCGGCCTCGGCCATCCGCAGCGCCAGCCGGGTCGGGAAGAGGTCGCGGAACGGAAGTACTTCCTTACGCGGGTCTTGCAGCGCTCCCACTACGGTGATGCCAACTGCGCGGCCCTGGGACAGCAGCAGCGAGAACGCCTTGGCAATCCGCTTCTTCATCGCCGGGTCCGTGACGTATGCCGTCAGCGAGGCCAGCTCATCCGCGATCAGGACAACGAACGGCTCATCCCGGCTCGGCTTGAGAAGGCGGGAGAAGCCGCGCAGCTTGCCCTGTCGCCGACGCATGATCGACACCAGATCTTCAAGCAGGGTTGCGAATGCCTCCTCATACTCGGCGTCATCTACGAACTCGGCGACATGCGCGCCTACCTCGCCCAAGGGGATGCCGAAGCATGATCATCGAACGCGCCGACGCCGACGACCTGGGCGTCATTCTGGCCCTACGCACCGAGGCCAGCGAATAGCTCGCCCAACGCGGCATCGATCAATGGGCCGTCGCGTGGCCCAACCCTGAGGAGCAAAACCGTCGCATCCTCGCCAGCATCGAGGCCGGCGAACCTGGATGATCCGCGACGAGAACGAAGCCACCATGGCAACCGTTGCCCTAGACACCTTCTCGGACCCGCGCCTGTGGACTCCCGAGGAACAGGCCGACCCGGCGATGTACATGCACCGCCTCATCGTCCGCCGCAAGCATGCCGGCCTAGGAAGCGAAATCATGGACTGGGCCTGTCACCGAGCCCACCGCCTCGGCCAACACTGGCTCCGGATCGACGTGTGGACCGACAACACCGGGCTCCACGACTACTACCTCCGCAACGGCTTCAAGCACGTCCGCACGCTCGATCTCCACGACTACCCGTCGGGAGCGCTGTTCCAGCGCACAACTGATTCGCATGGCTGAGCTACGCGTCCTCGTGTGACGCATTCGCTTGAATGAATCTCTAGAGCGACCTTCGCAAGACATGCGGCTAAGAGCGTTGGTGAATCCGGTCCGGCGTCCTATGGTTACGCACATGCCATCGCCCCGCCTTACTCTCGCGCTTGAGCAGCTCACTGCAGGTGACTGGCAGGTATTCGAGAGATTCGCAGCAGAATACCTCTCAGTTGAGTTCCCGAGCCTGCGAACCATGGCGACGATGAGTGGCGATCGTGGGCGCGACGGCGAGTTGTACATACCCGATGAGGAACCCGAGGTTGCTGTTCAGTACTCGGTCACGCAAGACTGGACGGCCAAGATTCGGGCGACAGTCAGGCGGATCTCTGAAACGATGCCCGGTGTGCGACGCCTGGTGTATGCAACCAATCAGGATATTGGCGCAAAGGCTGATGACCTGCGCACCGAGCTCCGAATCGGACACGGCATTCATCTCGACATTAATGATCGCTCCTGGTTCACCGAGCGAGAGTTGTCGCATCCACAAAGACAGGCTGCGGCGGAGGAATTATCGCAGAAGTTCGTTGATCCTCTGCTTAGTCGGAGAGGGATCGAGGCGGTCGTCGCTCCAAGTCTCGAGCGGCACGACGCTAAGCTTGCGCTGCTGCATTTGACGTTAGATAACGAAGACAAGGCAACCGGTAAGGGGCTGACAAAGAGCTGCTTTGAGTCACTAGTACTTGCGCAGTTGCACGACACCGATACCGACAATCGCCTTAAGGCTTCAGAAATCGAAGATGCTGTGGTCGGTCTTCTTGGTGCTGGCAATCCAACCCAAGTGCGCGCGCTCGTGCGTAGTGCTCTCAATCGACTGTCTGCAAAGCAAGGCCCTGTTAATCATCATCGTTCCACAGATGATTATTGCTTGTCGCATGCTGAGAACCTGCAACTTCGGCAGAATGTGTCTCAGTTCATCCTCGATGAACAGAGCCTTGAAGGTGAAATTCAAGCCGCCATCTCTGAAGCCATTCCGGACATCGAGGTCGGCGGTCAGTATGCGCTGCAGGCAGCTAAGGACCTCCGGTATGCGATCGAGAATGTACTCGTGCGGCGGGGTGAGGGGTTCGCGAGTGCGGTTGCGACGGGTGAGGTTCAGCAGATTGAGGCCGACGAGATATTCTCAGCAGCCTCTGATGCGAAGGCCGACTCGCTCACGAGGTTGACGAAAGGGCAGACGGTTGAGATTGTTTGTCAGGTCCTCGATCAACCGTCGGAATCGACTCAGAGGCATCTCCGTCGGCTAGCAGACGCATACACCCTGTTTGCATTTCTCCGCGAGACGCCAGATGTACAGAAAGTCGTCGTAAAGATGTTCTCGGATGGAGATCTCTGGTTAGACACCACAGTGATCCTTCCGTTGTTGGCAGAGACTCTGCTGCTGGACCGTCAGGCGCGTCATTACACGGTGCTTCTGCGAGCCGCGCTAGATGCGGGTTTGAGGCTTTATGTAACCGATGGAGTTATTGAAGAAGTAGAGCGGCACATCAATAAATGCCTTAGCTTTTCCAGAATTGGCGCAGCTGACTGGAGATCGGCGTCAGTCCCATTCCTCTATTCGGTGTACGCATCGACCGGCCGCTCTAGGCTAGAGTTTGCCAGCTGGTTGAATGAGTTCCGTGGTCAAGTTCGGCCGATGGATGACGTCCGGGATCTTCTGAGAGAGGATTTCGGCATACGGCATCGAAATCTGACCGATCTTTCTGACGGTGCGCCGTTGGAGCTTCGGGCCGCAGTTCAAGAAATCTGGAACGAGGTTCACGAGAAGCGCCGGGCTAACGATCGCGAGGAGATCGATGCGACAACAAGGCAGCGTCTTGTCGCGCACGATGTTGAGAACTGTGTAGGCGTGATGCAGCTTCGACGTCAAGAGCCCGCCTCCCCTATGGGTTACAGGTCCTGGTGGGTCACGTTAGACCGAACTGCTTTCTCCCTGGCGAAAGAATTGACTTCACGTCTCGGCCCCGATGCACCCAGGTCGCCAGCCTTGAGCCCCGACTTCCTCACGGAATTTCTGCGGCTCGGCCCGCTCCGGAGTCAGATCGAGAAGGATATGCGAGACAGTCTTCCGTTGCTGACGGACATCTCTCGGAGCGAGCGTCTCCCGAAGGATCTCGTGGCGCTGGCGGATCGGGTGCGCGCCGAATGCGCTGGCTGGCCGGAGAGACAGATTCGTCGTGAGGTTCGAGATGCTCTGGATACAGCCCGGCTTCAGATCGGATCGGAGGCCCGGGGAGGCCTCAAGAAGGTCGAGGAGAGGCTGATCCAGAGGATCAGTGCACAGCGAGAACCTAGCGACTCGCTGTAGGTCGACGTGGTGGTTGAAGCCGGTCCGCGGCACAACATGGAGGTGTTCCACTCAACGCCCGGCTGTGGCTCCGAAGCACGACCTAGACTCGTGGGCATGTCTGGCTACTTGCAGGTCTCGACAGCAACAGCGACGCGTGATGAGGCGGTCCAGCTCGCGGGCTCGGCGGTCAGCGCCGGCCTTGCGGCGGGAGCACAGGTTGTCGGTCCGGTCATTTCGGTCTTCTGGCACGAGGGCCGGTACGGAGAAGGCGAAGAGTGGCAGGTGCTGCTGAAGACGACGGAGCGCCGATACTCCGAGCTTGAGGCCTACTTACTGGACAACCATTCGTGGGGCAATCCCGAGGTGAGCGCGGTGCCGATCACGGCGGGCTCTGCCGGATACCTGGAGTGGCTGGATCGGACGACGAAGGGCTAGCCGCGGGCGCGCTCGAGCACAGCCGCCACCTCGGGACCGCCGTAGCGGGACAACCGACTGAGGACACCGCGCAGGCGCTCGCCCGGACGAACAGAGCCGACGCCGGACGCGAGGTCGATTGCGTGCTCGGTGACGTATGCAGCCCGCTCAGGATCGTCGGCGTCCATGAGCGCGTGAGCAAGCCACGTACTGTAGAGCGCCTTGTCGCGGGAGTGCGTGTCGTCGTATCGCGAAAGGGCGTCGTCCAGCAGAGGGACCGCGCAGGCTGGTCGGCGAAGTTCCGTGTAGCAGCGGCCGGCCATGATGTCGATCTCCAGCGGATCAACCCAGAACACCCAGTCCGGCTCGGGGAAGTGCGACGGCTCGCTAATTGCGTTTGCGGCCGCATCGAGCGCACGTGCCGTCGCGGATACCTGTCCACTCACGGCGTAGGTCCAGGCAAGGCGTTCGTGCAAGAGTGCGCGAACTCGGGGCGTCGCCTTGACGCCCGCGATGCGCGTCGACTCGGCGGCCGTCCGGGTATCCGCCTTTTCGTAGGCCATGAACGCCAGGGAGTTGCCTTCCAGGCCGGGATCGCCAGACTCCTTGGCTGCCGACAGCGCCGCCTTGTAGTGCCGCCGTGATTCGACGTACCGGCCCGCGTCGAATGCCGCCCAACCGGCCATCTGTGCCTGCTCGGCGAACACGCCGGTCAGCGCTCGGGCCGTCGTGCTGCTGTAGCTGGCGGTCTTGATCAGCTTCTCCGTTGCCGCCATCTCGCTCGTGTAGACCTCGTAGGTGTCCATGCCGCCGAGGTGGTATCGAGTCGTCGCAGGCGGGCTGTCCGCTGCCGGAGCTGACGAATCTGGGTGGCGCCGATCTGGCTGCCCATCCGTGCCCGAGCCAGGGGCGCGAGTGCTAGCGCCGTGGCCAGACCGGCGAAGGCTCGCCGATCTACCGCGTCGGAGCCGATGTCCGCACAAAGCAGGTCGTCGAACTGCTCATCAGACAGGTGAAGAGCCCGTGCCAGTTGAGGGCGAACCCACGCTTGTGGCTCGGTTCGGTACCAGTGGCAGAAGGGGCTGACACATCAATGGTCGAGTCGACGGCAGGCAATGGCGTCGAATGGGCGGGGGACAGCGATCAGCCCAGGAGGCAAAGTGAACTCGGATGGCCGGAACTCAGGAGCGCGCCGGCCGACCCGTGCGAAGGTCACAACCCAACAACCAAGCGCCTGTGTCGATTGGGCTACCACCAGGGCTACCACCGCGACGACACCGGAGCGGAGTGGCTAGATGACTAGGCGAAGGAACACCCGGGACCGGCAGTTACGCCGGTGGGCCTCGCGGGTCGTCGCCCTGGATCGTCGCAACGGCGTTTACTTCAACGGCTACGACCCGCGCCACGTTGGCCAGCTCCTTCCCTGGTGCGTTGAGGCGTACCTGGCCCGCAGCCCGATCGCACCTCGCATGTCGACTCAGAACTACCGCCGATTGGAGTGGCGGCTCGCCCAGCCTCGGCACCGCAATACCCACTGAGCGGCGGGGCTGGCGTGCTGACCCCTGCATCCGCGTCCGTCCCGCTCACCACCAAGCGACCCCGGCTGACCTCCTAACAGCCGGGGTCACTGTCTTATCAACAGGTTCATGGGTATCGCCACGCCACGAGCTGAACACGCCATCACAGCTCTGTTCACAAAGTTGGCGCTCGCGCCGTCAGCCGCTAAAGATGAGTGTGTGACGCGGCTACCCATCCTCGAAAGCACGGTCAAGCAGCTCTACGGCACTGCCACAGTCTGCGCCCACCCGGACTGCGACGAACCGTTACTCAGATCAGTAGACGATTTCGACGTGCCCGTCTTGAACTCCCGCATCGCGCATATCTGTGCGGCCTCAGCGTTAGGTCCTCGCTACAACGAAACCATGGACGACGAGGAGCGCAGAAGGTTCGACAATCTGCTGCTCCTATGCCTTCCCCACGCTGAGGAAGTGGATCTCAAAGCGCTCGCAGACCGCTACCCAGTTGAGACCCTTCGCGGATGGAAGGCCGTCCAACTTCAGGCGGCTCCAGCCACACCGCCCGAGCTGCCGGAAGGCATGCTCGAACGCGCGGTGCTCCTATCCATGGGAGACGTTCTGATGGATTTCCGTGAAGCAACGATCGATCTCGGCGGCAAGGCGGCGACGGCACCCGGAGCGGGTGGCTCGGGTGGTGGGGCCATAGGACCGGGCGCTAGAGGAGGCGATGGAGGGCCCCGGCGGCGACCACCACACCTTCGCCGTGACTGGCTTGGAGGTTCTAGGGGAGGTTCCCATCGAGATCGGTCGGGGAGGTCGTTTCGGGGTCGACGGCCTGCCCGGCGAAGCCGCAGGGCACTCGCGCTTTGGCGCTGTCGTCGTACCCGGCGGTGGCCGTAAGAAGCACTCGCCTTTCCCCGAGGCTCTCAATGACATCGTCACCACTTCGGTCTCATCAGCTCTCTTCGCCAACTACGCCGAGATCAACAACGGTCTCAGCCACCTCATCGGCGCTGGCTGGACCTCGTATGACGTCGTCGAGCTTCCCGGCCCCTTCCGCAGCGCACTGTTGGTCTGGGTCGACGTGTCATGGGCCGGTATCGAGCCTGAAACCGAGATTCCTATCGAGGTGATCGCCGAGTTGATCACCCCCAGCAAGACGGCGACATTCAGTGAGACGGCCACCATGATCATCACTCCGACCGAACGCGACGGGTTCCACAGGGCGGCGTTCCCGTTCCCCGTAGCTGGCACCCTTCACGATGCCGGTCTGCACGTGCTCGATGTGTCGTGCAACACCGGGGCACGCCTTGGCCAGTACCTCAACGTCGGCATCAAACCCTCACCCGAACAGCCGACTTCGTGACTCTGCCGGATTGACCTCTTATGGATCAAGGCGCGCCGCAAGCGGCGCGCAGCGCGGCCCGGGCTTACGACCTCCGGCCGACGCCCTCCACCGCGCGCACCGTCTGCGGGCATACCGATCCTCCAAGAGCCCTTCCGGTCAGCTGGCCACAAAGTCGATCGTTTCGGCGCAGGTCCGGCGGTTTGGCCCCGTCCCCCTGGTCGCTCGATTGTCCGGTCAGACCGCCGCGTATCAAGAGCGCCTACGGCGTCCCTGCGGGATCGGGCACGCCCGACTCCTGACACACGACGTTCTGCCCTGGGTTGGCGGCTATCAGGGGGATGGGGCAGGTGTGGCGTTACGCGCTGAGGGACTGCCAGAGGGCGCCGTACGCAAGGGCCTCGCTCTTGAGGTAGTCATCCAGTCCGGCGCGGAGCTTGGGAGTCGGCTTCCACTCCTTGCCGCGGCGGGTTTCGAGGATGACAGGGGTGCCCTTGACGTTCAGGTGCGGCATGGCGAACTGAAGCAGGCGCAACATCGCGTCGGCCTGGAACCGGGTCAGCTCCGGCACCTTGTAGTACGCCTTGACGACATCGACATGACCGTCCTTCCGGATCAGAGCAAAGTCCGGGTTGATCTTGACGGTCACGTTCGGCTGAATCCACTCCCAGCGGTCGACGTCGAGGATCTTCGCCGTCTGAGCGCGCTGCACGTACTTCCCGACGTTGTCGCCGATCTCCTTGAAGTGGTCGACAGCGCGTGGCCGAGCGTTCATGACGGCACGGTCGATCGGCGCCGTGCCGGTGCGGAACCGGATCGCCTCCTGGATCGCCAGGCTCATCGGACGATAGAAGTCCCGGCCGGGGTTGTAGTCCTCGCTGAACTGGGTCACCTGTGCCCGGACGAGAGAGATCCGCTTGTTTCCTCCGGGTGCGACGAGGTAGTCGCTGAAGGTGGCCATCGCGACCACCGGTGCGTTCGCCATGTGGCGAGCTCCGCTCTACTCAGACGGAGCCATCACGTGTCAAGGGGCACAAATGCGTGTCATGCACCCTCAGTGGAGCTATGGTTTAGGCGACTAAACCGTGGTTCTTTAACCACAGCCCCGGCGTGACGGCCCTACCACGGCCTCGTGCCGGGGTTTTTCGTCGGTATGACTGTACGCGGCGGACTGGACACAACGGTGGTAACGACCCGGAGACGTCCGGCGTGTCGCGCGGACGAACGCTTTCCGACCATGAGATTGGGCGCGGCGACTGAACGCCGGCTCGCCGGCCGGACCCTCGGAGTCACTCCAGCCCCACGTATTCCGTACCCCAGCCGTACCCCAACGGCTCCAAACGAACTGATCCCTTGCGCTATCTTTGGCACGGTGGCCCAGCGGGAAGCGCGTCTGCCCTCCGGTGATGCAGGCTCCTACGGATCAGAAGGTTGGGGGTTCGAATCCCTCCGAGCGCGCAAATCCGAGCGCGCAAACAAACCCCAGGTCACGAGGTGGATGACCTGGGGTTTCACTTTGTCCGGGGTTGTCGTGCTAACACGGCACCGCCGCTGACGGGTCTCGTTCGTCGTCCTGGTCTTCGTCGGCGTGCGCCGGTACACCCGCGACCAGAAGCAAGGTCGTGTGCACGTGCCTCAGATCGTGCAGCCCGAGCATGGGGCAACGGGATCTCTGGAGCATCCTCGTCGTCGGCAGGCTCGTTGTAGGACCTCAGCTCGCCGGACGCGGATCACTCTCATTCCGTCTATCGCCTGACGCCGTCCCAGTGGGCTGGGCATCAAACGGCAGCATGGAATGCTTGAGGGATCTTTGGCTCTCGAAGGGTGTCCATGTCCAGCGTGCCGGTTGCTCGCCCGAAGATCGTTTGTCTGTGCGGTTCCCTGCGCTTCAGCAGGGAGTTTGCGACCGAGCGCACGCGCTTGACGCTCGATCTGGTGATCGTCCTGGCTCCGGAGGCCACCGAGGCGCCGGTGCTGGACCCTTTGCTCGTGCGGGGCCTTGGGCGAGCTGCACCTCCGCAGGATCGACCTCGCAGATGAGGTACGAATCGTGAACCCGGGTGGCTATATCGGGGAGGCCACCCGCCGCGAGATCGCGTACGCCAACGCATTAGGCAAGCCCATCACGTACTTCCACGAACTGGCGCTGAGGGACAGTCGGCTTCGCTGACCCGAGCGGCGGTACATCACCCAGCGTCGCGGATCTGCTGGCGGATCACGCCCTCCCGCCGATCCCACTTGCCGAATTTGGCTCCTTATGGATCACGGCGCGCCTTCGACGCGCGGCGCGGACGTGCGCATTGCGGCCTCCGGCGAGGGCCTCACGACTCCGGGATGACGGGTCGATTTGGCCTGCTAGGTCCTCACACGCGCGGTGGTGGCGCAAACCAAAAGCCCAGGCAGACGTCCTCTGGCCTGGGCTTTTGTGGTTCCCGGCTAGGTGATTGCGGTCAGGTAGTTGAGGGGGATTTCGGCGCGGGCTCGGAGTTCGGTGGGGTCGGCGTACGGGATGAGGCGTAGCCAGGAGATGAGGCGGTGTACGTCGACGAGTGGCTCCGTGGCGATGAGGTCTTGGCGGAGTACGGCGGGGTCGACGTCCAGGTGGTTGTGCCAGATCGTCAGGTAGGTGGTGAGTAGGTCGGCGTGGTCTGCGCGGGAGAGTGGGGCGCGGGTCCATTCGGTGACTGAGTCGAGGAAGCCGTGCAGGGTGACGAACGGGTGGGCCCGGAGGGTGTTGCCGAAGTCGAAGAAGCGCGGGCGGAGCACACCGGTCGAGCGGTCGGCGAAGATGTTGGCGGGGTACACGTCGTTCAGCTCCAGGTCCAGCGGTACGAGATGGCTGATAGACGCCGTACGTCGATCCAGAGCGTCGGCCGCCTGCTCGACGCGGGCGAGCGAGTCGATGCGCAGTGGATGTGTTGCCGGCAGCGCGGACCACTCGCGCGCGACGGCACGTACCCGGTCGCCGGCTGTGGTGGGGGCGAGTTCGATCAGCCCGGGATACGCGTCGAGGCGACCGAGGAGGGCGCACTGCAGCCGGGCGAGGGCGCGGACCACCGTGCGCCGCGTCGCCTGATCCGCAACGTCCCCGTGGGTGAGCGTCGTGCCCTGATCATCCGTGAGCAGCCGACCGCGTTCCCGATCCACCGCGAGCGGCAGGACCACGTACTCCGGCGCAACCTCCGCCATCGCCGCCACCAGCCCGGCCTCGAACCGATGGCCCGGATTGTTCTCCTTCAACCACACGAGTCCCTCGCCGGTCGGATAACACCGCACCACAGACCAGAACCGCGCCCGATAGGTCACCGCCTCCCCAACAACCCGCCGCCCATGTGCAGCCAGCCGGCTCCCAACCCACGCGTCAACCTCCCGCTCCCACGCCACCGACCCCCAACGCCTAACCCACTGCCCTCCCGCATCCGGCCCCAACGGCCGCGCCAACGGCACACAACGCAACATCCCGCGACCTTAGTGCGCGAGTCGCTCGGATCAGCTTCGTTCGCGGGGCGTCGGCCGATCCCGACGTACGGCCGAATCTCGAGCGCTCTGTACGTCGGGACGCGCTGCGGACTGGTGATTCGCCAACAGGCGTTCGGCCCGGACTGTCGGCAGGTGGATCTCACGGTCGGTGTCGTTCCCGTCGAGGACGAACTCGAGTGCGTCTTCGTCTGTGTAGTAACGTCGAAGGGCAGGCCGAGCGCGGGCATCAGTCCAGGCAGAAGTCGTTGCCCTCGACATCGTTCATCCAGATGCAGGACTCGTTCTCCTCGTCGGCGCGCTGGAGCAGTACCTCGACGGCGCCGAGCGCGACCAGGCGATCCCGTTCGGCCTCGAGGGCGGCGAGCCGCTCGGCGCCGACCATCCCGGTGCCCACGCGTACGTCGAGATGTACGCGGTTCTTCACGACCTTGCCCTCAGGCACGCGCTGGAAGAACAGCCGCGGACCTTCGCCGGTCGGGTCGGTGCAGGCGAACCAGCTGCCGGCTTGGTCCGCCGGCAGCGTGCGGTTGTACTCGTCCCACGACGCGAACCCCTCCGGCGGCTCCGGTGCGACGTACCCGAGCACCTCGCACCAGAACCGCGCGACCCGCTCCGGGTCCGCGCAGTCGAAGGTGATCTGGACGTTCCTGACCGTTGTCACCGGACCACGGTAAAGGTGCCGTCGGCCGCGGGTCCACCGTAAATCCGTACCGCCGTCGCGACCGGCACGCCATCATGGCGGGATGGACGTCGAGGAAGAGCTGACCGGCGGGAACGTCGCCGACCGCGTCGTCCGGATCGGGGCGACCGTGCGGAAGCCGGCGCTCGCGCACACCGCCGGCGTCGAGGCGGTCCTCGCGCACCTGGACGGCAAGGCCTTCGCGCTGGACGGCAAGGCCTTCGCGCCGCGGACGCTCGGGCGGGACGACCAGGGACGGCACGTGCTCGAGTACATCCCGGGAACGCTGGCGGACACACTTCCGCCGTTCTCCGTCGACGAACTACGCCGCCTCGGCCGGCTGATCCGCGAACTCCACGACGCGATGGCGACGTTCGACCCGCCGGCGGACGCGGCCTGGCATCCCGTCGTACCGGACCCGGCCGGCGGCGACCTGATCTGCCACGGCGACCTCGCCCCGTGGAACCTGGTCTGCGGCGACGACCGCTGGACCTTCATCGACTGGGACAACGCCGGTCCTTCGACGCGGCTGTGGGATCTCGGGTACGCCGCCCAAACGCTCGTACCGCTGCTGCCGACCGGCGACGTCACGGTCGACGCCCCGCCATTGCGCGCGTTCGTGGACGGGTACGGGCTGGACCACGAGGAGCGTCTTGCGTTCCCGGCTCAGCTGGCGGCCCGGACGCGCGGTTCGTACGAACTCCTGGTCCGCGGCCACGAAACCGGCGAGGAACCGTGGGCGACGCACTACGCGAACGGTCACGCGGACTTCTGGGGACCGGCCGCGGAGTACTCCGCACTCCACCACGACGCCTGGGTAGATGCTCTGATCCACTAATACCAGTGGTCTACTCAACAGACCAATGGTATGACTGGTCCTGCCGTCAGGTCGGCATCAGGAACTCACTCGCAAAGGAGCCTGATGAGCACCCTGGACCCCAACAGCAGCCCGAGGGCCGACGGGAGCGCCGGCGACGCGGACTACGGCCGGATCGGCGAGGGCTACACGTCGTACCGGCAGCCCGAACCGGAGTTCGAGGCCGCGATCCGCGCCGCCCTCGGCCCCGCCTGGACGATCCTGAACATCGGCGCCGGCGCCGGTTCGTACGAGCCGCGCGACCTCGACGTGACCGCGGTCGAACCGTCCGCGAAAATGCGCGCCCAGCGCCCGGCGGACCGAGTCGCGGCGATCGACGGCACCGCCGAGAACCTCCCGTTCGCCGACGACACCTTCGACGCCGCGATGGCCACGTTCACCGTGCACCAGTGGTCCGACCTGGGTGCCGGGCTGGTCGAAGTACGCCGGGTCACCCGCGGCCCGGTCGTCGTACTGACGTGTGACCCGAGCGGCTGCTCGACCCCGGCGCGCGGAAGGCGAACTCGGCCTGGAGCTTCGTCGCGCCCGAGGTCCACGAACGGTTCGAAACCACGCTCGCCAACGATCTGTCCAGCGGCGCTTGGGACACGAAGTACGGGCAACTCCGCATCCAGGAACACTTCCGCGGCGCACTGGTCCTGATCGTCTCACCGGGCTGACCTGCTCGACCGCAACAATGGACCGCGATGGCGAAGATGCTGAGCGGGATACTCGCCGCGGGCGCGGTTCTGATGGCGCTCGTTGCCCTCGGCATCGGGTTGCACTGGCCGTACCGGATCGACGGGCCTGGCGCGCTGTCGGCGGCGTTCAGCGCGTTCAGCGGGTGGCTGGTGATCTATCTGGTCGGGGCGATCCTTGTTGTCGTCGATGCGGTCCGGCTGGCGCGGCGGCGCGATCTCGACGCGCTGCAGCGATCCGCGAACCTGGTCAAGCTCGTCGCCGTTCCGTTCTTCGTGCTGAACTTCGTCGCGTTCGCCGAATCGGTCCTGGTCGTCGGTTCCGGTGACGGCGATCACCTCGGCATCGACGGGCTCCTGCTGGCGCTGCTGGTCGTCTTCCTGACGTACGTCGCGATGCTGCCGACGTCGGCGTACGGCGTCGCTGTCCTGGTACTGCTCCGCAAGGACGGCCGGATCGGGCGGACGTTCTTCGGCGTGAACATGCTGCTGCACGTCCTGTTCGTGGTGGATGTGCTCAGCTCGATCGTGGTGGTCGAGGTCGCCCGCTCCATCCTCGGCCGTCGCCCGCCGGCGCGGTCACGGAACCTGTTGCCCGGCGTACTCGCCACCGGCTCGGCGGTTGCGCTGGTCTGGCTCGCCCTCGTCGCGACCTTCGCGGTGCTCCATTACGACGAGTACCCGACTCTGCCGAGGGGTTTCCTGATGAGCTGCATCTGGTTGCTCGGGTACGGCGTGTTCGTGGAGTTCCTGCTGCTCGTCGTGGTGCCCGTCGTACCGCTGGTCACGTTCCGCGCGGCGGTCCGCCTCTTCGTGCAGAGCGACACCGAAACCCTCGCCCGAACCGCCCGCACCGTGAAGCTCGTGATGATCCCGCTCTTCCTCCAGAACTTCATCCTGTGTGCGGCCGTCGTCTACGCCGTGACGATCCTCCCGATCGCCCTCACCGGCGGCAGAATCGGCCCGAGCACCGGCACCGCCGTCGCCTTCATCGGCGCGTTCACCCTCACCGGCCTGATCCCCGCAGTCATCGGCACCTACCTGATGCTGCTCCCCACCTCGATCTACAGCATCACCTATCTCACCCTGCGCCTCCGCCACCACACCATCACCCCCAGGTCCTACCTCCTCCACACCCTCCTGCAACTCCTCTTCGTCACCGACATCATCAGCACCGTCGCCCTAACCCAAAAACCTCAACCCAGGGGCTCCGGCCAGGCGGTCGCCGGCAGCAACTCATGAAGCGGAACCTAGCCGTCGAGGAGGTCGAGGTACGCGCGTGCTGCCGCGAGACTGGTCGGGTTTCCGTGGGAGTTGAGTAGTTGCCGGAGCGCGGCCAGTTGGGCAGGGCGGTCGGTGGTTGGGGGGCCGCCGAGGAACTGGATCGTATGCGTCGCGTCGGGGGAGTGGCGGGCGATCTGCTTGGCGGCGATCGGGATGAGGGCTATTCGCATCGCGTGTTGCTCGGCGGGGGTCTTCGGGGTGGCGGGCTCGCGTTCGCCGGCGTTCAGGTATGTCGTGAACGTGGCCGTCGTGCGGCGGATTGGGCGGTGCTCGAACAGGAGCGTGCTGTCGGACGGCCAGCTCGCGTGGGACACCGGGTGCACGTGCCAGTCGACCCACAGCGGGAGACCGTCCACGACGTACTGCGCGCTGATCGCTCGCGTCCCGGCCGGTCCGTTGTGGCGGGCGTCGATCGCGAAGGTTCGGCCGGCGCTCGGGAGTGCGACCGAGTCGAGGTGTGAGTCGTCGACCACGACGAGTAGGTCGACGTCGCTCCATTCGTCCGCGCGTCCGGCGCCGAGTGAGCCGACGAGGGCTGCGCCGATGACCGCCGCGTCTGCCCGGAGCGCGGCGGTCGTCGCGCGAAGCCAGCGGTCGCGGAGATCTACCAGTGGGCTGGTCATCGCGGGAGAAACACCTCGTCGTTC
Source organism: Kribbella aluminosa (assembly GCF_017876295.1). NCBI lineage: Bacteria > Bacillati > Actinomycetota > Actinomycetes > Propionibacteriales > Kribbellaceae > Kribbella > Kribbella aluminosa. The sequence continues at coordinate 850,364 of NZ_JAGINT010000002.1, forward strand.
GGTTGGTCGGCGGCCGTGAGGTCGAACGGGTGTACGCCGCAGTGCTCGATGCCGCGGGTGCCGGTGAGGGTTTCGATCACGACGCTGTGGCAGACGGCGATGAACGGTGCGCCGGTGGCGTGGCGGCGGAGGGCGCCGAGGGCTCGGCGGCGGACGGAAGCATGGGGTTCCCAGGCGCGGGACTCGCCCGGCGGCCAGGTGCCGTTGTGTTTGGCGCAATCGTCGATGGCGGCAAGTGCCTGGGAGGATCGCCAGGTGAGGGTGTTGTCCGGGAGCCATTCGCGCAGGTCGACGTCGACGGCGGTGAGCGGGAGCTGGGTCTCGGCGGCGATCAGCGCGGCGGTCTGGAGTGCGCGCGTCATCGGCGACGCGATGATCCGCGCGGCGCCGCAGCCACGCAGTCGGCGGCCGGCCTCTTGCGCCTGCTGTACACCCAGCGCGGACAGCGGTGCGAAGTCCCGGGCAGGGCCCCACCAGCCTTCCTCGTCCAGCTGAGTGCCGTCGGCCTCGCCGTGCCGTACGAGCAGGATCATCACTCCTCCCCGGAGTACCGTTCCCAGGCCGACTGCCTGCTGACGCCGAGCGCCTCGCCGATCCGCGCCCAGGTCACCGACCGCGAACGCAACCGGAGCACCCGATCCTGTACGGCGGCCTCGACCTGACCGCGGGACGCGTCGAGGCGCGCCATGTCCGCCAGCAGCTCCTCGTCGGTCTTCCCGTCCAACGGCGGGAACGACGGCAGCGGCTGGTCGCTCATCACGCGTTCGCACAGCTCGACGCACTCGTTGCAGATGAACACTCCCGGCCCCGCGATCAGGTGCTGTACGTCGTCCCGCACCTTCCCGCAGAACGAGCAGCGCAACACGTTGTCCGACATCTCGACCTCCTCGGTCTGTCAGGTAATGCCTGACAAGGTTCTGTCAGGGTAGGCCTGACAAACCGCCGAGGTCAATCAGTCCGTGCAATCAAATACGCCCGTTGCGTGGTCTCCCCCTCTCCCGGCTCGCGAACCGTCGTCGACCAGGTACGGAAGCCGGCCGCGTGCAGCAGCCCGGCGATCCGTGCAGAATCCCTGGTGTGCCGGCGTACGTGCGATACCAAAGCCCCGTCCCCGACCGCCGCGGCCGCCGGATCGGCATCTTCGGCCTCGTCAACATGCTCGCGAACCGCGGCTACCTGACCGCCGACGAGGAGCACTTCCGCCGCACGACGAACGACTGGTACGACGCCACCTACACGAACCCGTCCACCGTCGACCCCACCATCTACAAGCACCACCCGCACGCCGCCTCCTGGTTCAAGCCCACCGCGACCCACCTCTTCGAACCTATCCCCGGCTACCTGAAGATCCTCGCCACCCACAACCTCCCCTGCGACCGCTACACCTCCACCACCCCCGGCCGAGTCCTGTACGAGGACGCCCACCAACTCGTCGTCGTCCCACCCCCCGCCCCCACCGCCCCGCCCACAATCCTGTGGCTCCGTCCCAAGGCGGACTGATGCCCCTCGTCTACGTGACCGGCTCGTCCGGAGTCGGGAAGACCTCCGTCGGCGCCGAGCTGCGACGGCTGGGGTACGTCGTGTACGACGTCGACGTGGATCGGCTGGCTCGGTGGTTCGACAACGCGTCGGGGGCTGAGGTGGTGATGCCGGCGGACCGGGATGACGGGTGGTTCGCGGGGAACTCCTATCGGCTGCCGCCCGAGACGCTGCGGGGGCTCGCGAACGGTGCTGGTACGACGTTCGTCTGTGGGACCGTCGGGAACGACGGCGAGATCTGGGACCTGTTCGACACCGTGATCAGCCTGAGCGTCGACGCTGCGACGCTCGAACGGCGGCTCGTCACGCGTGGTGCCTTCGGGTCGAGTGAAGCGGAGCTGCAGCGGGTCCTCGAGTGGCACGCGAACGTTGACATCGACAACGCGACGTACGGCGCGGTTCTGGTTGACGCCAGTGGATCGCCGCCTGAGGTCGTCTCTCGTGTTCTCGGTGTGTTGAATTCCGGGTAGTGGAGGACGTCGGGCGTACAGCGCTGCCGGGGGTGGTGGAGATTCACGAGTGGCGGTGGATTTGCGTCCGTTGGACGGCTGGCGGGGATGAACTGACGCCGTGGATCACTTACCGTAATGCTCATGGCGTTTGCGGCGAAGGGGAGTAAGGCCGAGTCGTTCCTTACCGTGGTGGTGGGTGGTGGGGCGGCGTTCGGGCTGATCATGCTCACGTCGCGGGCGTGGAAGGCGTGTCATGTCGTCATCGGCGGGAAGCTGCCGAACGGGCTGACGTTGCTGTTCCTCGGGGTGCCGATCGCGTTGATCGTCAACCTGGTGCTGTTCACCGTCGTCTTCCGGTACGCCGGGAAGGCGTTCCTGTTCTCGCTGTTCGCCGCCTGTGTCGCGCTCGCGATCGCCGACCTCGCGCTGTTCTCCTGGCAGGGCACCCCGGCCGGATCCCCCGGCACCTGCCCGGGCAACGTGCCGCCATGGTGGCCGAAGGGGCTCCCGACCTGACCCGGATCTCCAGGCCATCACAATGACGCCGCCGCGGCGCCGGCCACGCTTGGGCGCGGGCATTCGCCGCAATTGGGATGGCCTGGCGATCCGGGGTCAGCGTGCGGGCAGCAGGCTGAAGAACGGATGTCCCACGTTCGCGTCGCCCCAGTCGAAGAAGGTGTACCGCCCGGCGCCCGCCACCAGGATCTGCCCGTCATGCAGATCCGCGTGATCCAGCGAATCCGGTACGCCGATCGCCCGCAACTCCTCGCACCACCCGACCAGCCGTGGCCGGAACTCCCGCAACCGCCGAGCATCCGCCCCGCTCACACAAGCCGCGACCGCCGCGTCGAAGACCCCCGGCAAGGCCGGCACCCGAGCATCCGGTACGCCGAGCCGCAACAGCTCGTCCACCCGCTCCACGAGCCCTCGCTGCAGGTCGGCGTACTGCGTCAACGCCTCCGTCCACTCCTGCGGCCCGGGCGGCAGGCTCCTCAGCAGCTCGCCACCCGACGGCATCAGGGACCACCCGCGCGCGGCGTCCACGGCGTACGGCGTGAGCACGTGGTCCGGCGTCCACCGCGACAACGCCTCGCCCAGCCCCGCCTCGAACGCTGCCCCGGGCGCGCCCGCCTTGAACCACACCGGAGCCGCCGCCTCGACCCGGACGATCACCGACCACGGCCGTACCCGGACCCGCCGCGCGCCGAGTTCCCGCACCCCTGTCCTCGCCAGCTCGGCGTCCAGCCAGCCGATGGCCTCCAAGCGCCAGGCCGGATCGTCCCAGGGAGTCCGCGCCTCCGGATACGCACCGCGGTCGATCTGCATGACGGGACCATAATCGAGGGATGACACACTGGCCGGACTCGCCGTACCGAGTGGGGATCTCGGGCTGGCGCTACCCGCCGTGGCGCAAGACGTACTACCCGGACGGGCTCCCGCAGCGCGCCGAGCTCGAGTACGCCTCCGCCCGGCTGAACTCGATCGAGCTCAACGGCTCGTTCTACGCGTTGCAGCGCCCCGAGTCGTACCGGCGCTGGTACGACGAGACGCCCGCCGGGTTCGTGTTCGCCGTCAAGGGTCCGCGGTTCGTCACGCACCTCAAGCGACTCGCCGACGTGGACGCCCCGCTGGCGAACTTCTTCGCGTCCGGAATTCTTGCGCTGGGCAACAAACTCGGCCCGGTGCTCTGGCAGCTCCCGCCCAACTTCCAGTACGACGCCGCACGGTGCGCGGACTTCTTCGCGCAGTTGCCGCGCACAACGGTCGCCGCGGCCGAGGTCGCGAAGGGTCACGACGAACGGATGGACGGTCGCGCGCTGCCCGAACCGCGCGTCGACCAGCCGCTGCGGTACGCGATCGAAGTACGGCACGAGAGCTTCAAGACCGACGCGTTCGTCGAGTTGGCCCGCGAGCACGACATCGCGGTGGTCTGCGCGGATACGGCCGGCAAGTGGCCGATGTTCGACGACGTCACGGCGGACTTCGCGTACGTCCGGTTGCACGGGGCGGACGAGCTGTACGTGAGCGGGTACGACGACAAATCGCTCGACCGCTGGGCGCGGAAGGTCCGCTCCTGGAAGTGCGACACCTACGTGTACTTCGACAACGACGCCAAGGTGCACGCGCCGTACGACGCGGAACACCTCGCTCAGCGCCTCGGAATCAGTTCGGCGGCCGCCGAACTGTGACGGGGCGCGCGAGCGCGCTCACGTCCGCCGCGGACCTCGCACCGTTCACCGCGGAGGACGTCTCACCGCGGCGGACGTCCGCGAGGCCGAGCAGCGGCTGACGGGTCGGCGACCTCGCCTAGAACAGCCGGGCGCCGACCGGTTCCTCCAGGTCCAGGAGGAACTGCTTCCGCGTGAGGCCGCCGGCGTACCCGGTGAGCGATCCGTTCCTGCCGATCACCCGATGGCACGGGACGACGATCGACACCGGGTTCTGCCCGACGGCCTTCCCGACCGCCTGCGCCGGCTCCCCGAGCAGCTCGGCGATCTCGCCGTACGTCGTGGTCTCGCCGTACGGGATCTCCTCGAGCACCGCCCACACCCGGCGCTGAAACGCGTCCCCCTCCATCCGGACCGGCAGGTCGAACGACACCCGCCGCCCGTCGAAGTACTCCTCCAGCTGCCCGACGACGACCACGATGAGCGGGTCGGTCGACTCGACCCGCTCACCCAGCGTCTCCGCAGACGGCTTCACCCAGTGGTGCGGAAAGTAGATCCCGACCAGGTCCGTCTCCGACACCACCACCGTCAGCTCCCCGATCCGGGTGCTGACCACCGCATGCCTGTTCATGCAGATAGAACGCGTCAGCACCCGAACCTGTGAGGCCTACGAGCTGACGCGCTCGCGGGTACGGCTGCGGAAGTCGCGCCCGATCCTGGTGAGTTCGTCGGCGTGCAGCTCAGCGATCGCGACCGACGGCGTACCGTCCTCCGCGCACTGCGCCAGCCACTGGCCGCGGGGCCCGGCCACACCGGACGTCAGGCCGCCGTCCGGGTTGCCGGCGGTCGCCGCGAGGCTGACCCAGCATGTGTTGTTCGCGGCCGCTCCGCGAACCTGCACGTCGATGTGGTCGTTCCGGCCGGTGGCGCTGGCGTACGACACCAGTACGACGTCCGTCCCGAGCCGGTCGTACTCCGTGAACAGCTCCGGGAACAGCACGTCCAACCCGAGCGCGAGGCCGAAGCGGACTCCGTCCACCTCGAACGTCACAGGCTCCTTGCCGGTGGAGTACATCCAGGTGACCTTCGTGGTCGACAGCATGCGCTCGTCGTACCGGGCGACGACCTTTCCCTGATCGGACACGACGTAGATGCTGTTGTACGGACGTGCGTCGGGCACCTGGTGGACCGACGGGATCACGGTCCAGATGCCGAGCTCGCGGGAGAGACCGGCGATCTGGTCGAGTTCGTCCCGCAGGGCCGTCCAGTCGGCCTTCGTCCAGTCGGACGGGCCGATCTCGTCCGGGCCGAGCTCGGACATCACCCGCTTGCTCGGGAAGCAGATCGCTCCCTCGGTGAAGTGCACGATCCGCGCGCCCGCCTTGGCGGTTTCCCGCATCAGGGTGCGGACCTCGTCGCCGCTCTGCCGGAGCAGGGCGGCGTCGGTGGGGTCTTCACGGACCGTCGACTGGGTCACGGCGATCCGTACGATTTCCGGCATGTCTGGTTCTCCTTGTGGAGTCGGACGGAAGTGCCGGAGGGCAGACGTGTAGGACTCGCCGGTTTTCGCGGCGCGGGCACGGACCCGCTGCTTGAAGTTCCTGTGCGCTGTCATCTGGCCTTCCACGCACTCGCACGCGATCCCCCAGCGATCCGTCCGAGGCGGGTGACCAGGACGAGCGGCCCGAGACAGGAAGTCCCTTTGCCTTCTCGGTGTGACCAGGCTGGGGCCGGTCGACGAAGGTGAGGCGCGGGCCGCGCCGGACCCACATCCTCTCCGAGGCCGGTCGCCGGAGTCAATCAGGACACGGATCAACGCCGCAGTACGTCGTCCGCGGCGTCCATCGCCACCCCGACCAGCTCCGGGTTGAGGTCGACGACGGTGTTCCCGTCGGCGTCCAGTTTGCCGCTCTCGGTGATCGACAGGCCGATCAGCGCGAGCGCCCCGGCACGGTGCCGTTGCAGCCGGACGTACGTGTCCTCGGCCGGGTTCGGAGTGGTCGTGTCGTCATGCTCCCAGGCGGCGACGGCCCGCTCGGCGAGCGCTGCGGGTACGGTCACCCGGATCGCGGGCAGCCCGGCCGCGCGGAACGTCGTACCGATCAGACCGAGCACTCGTGCGTCATTCGCGTACACGTTCTGGATGGTAGAGGTCACGGGCGGCATAAAGTCGGACCTGGGCGCGGTTGTTTCCGGAGTACGCGCAGACGACGTTGGGAGCAGAGGGTGAGCATTCGGGTCGGGTACAAGGCCTCGGCGGAGCAGTTCGGGCCGCGGGATCTGGTGGAGTACTCCGTGCGGGCCGAGCAGCTGGGACTCGACAGCGTGACCGTGTCGGACCACTTCCTGCCGTGGCGGCACGAGGGCGGGCATGCGCCGTTCGCGCTCGCCTGGCTCGCGGCGGTCGGTGAGCGCACCGAGCGGGTGCAGCTGGGTACGTCGGTGCTGACGCCGACGTTCCGGTACAACCCGGCGGTGATCGCGCAGGCGTTCGCGACCCTCGGGATGCTGTACCCGGGGCGGGTGATGCTCGGTGTCGGTACCGGCGAGGCGCTGAACGAGATCGCGGTGTCAGGGCGGGAGTGGCCCGAGTTCAAGGAGCGGTTCGCCCGGCTGCGGGAGGCGGTGCAGCTGATCCGGGATCTGTGGACGAAGGACGGTGTGAGCTCCGAGGGGCCGTACTACAAGACCGTCGACGCGTTCATCTACGACCGTCCGGAGACCCCGCTGAAGGTGTACGTCGCGGCGGGTGGGCCGCTGGTGGCGAAGTACGCCGGGCGCGCCGGTGACGGGTTCATCGCGACGTCCGGCAAGGGCATGGAGCTGTACACGGACAAGCTGATCCCCGCCGTGAAGGAGGGCGCGGAGAAGGCCGGGAAGAAGTTCGAGGACCTGGACCGGATGCTCGAGGTCAAGGTGTCGTACGACCGGGACCCGGCGGCCGCGCTGGAGAACACCCGGTTCTGGGCGCCGTTGTCGCTGACGCCGGAGCAGAAGCACAGCGTGACGAGCGCGACCGAGATGGAGCGGCTCGCCGACGAGCTGCCGATCGAGCAGGTCGCGAAGCGCTGGATCGTGGCGTCGGACGCCGACGAGGTCGTGAAGCAGTTCCAGCCGTACGTCGACGCGGGCTTCAACCACTTCGTCGTCCACGGTCCGGGCAACGATCAGGAGCGGTTCCTGACCCAGTTCACCGAAGACGTGCTTCCGTTGCTGCGCAAACTTGGCTGACAATCACCAGGTGGGTGCTTACGAGATCGTCCAGGACAGCGACCCGCGGTGCGCCGAGCTGGAAGCGGCCGGGTACCGCGTGGTCGCCGAGTCCTGGGCGGTCCGGCTGTTCGACCCGGACCGGGAGCTGCTGGAGTCGGCGGTACGGCGAGCGACCGTCGGCGGGCTGAGCGTCCGTGAGCTGGGGCCGGAGTCGGCGTCGGCGCTGCACACGCTCGAGTCGACGAACCAGCCCGACTACCCCGACACACCCGCGACGCATCATCACGTCGGAGAGCTGGAGGACGTACGGGCGCTCTGGCCGGAGCACCGCGTCTTCGGCGCCCTCGACGGCAGCCGCCTGGTCGGCGCCACGGTGATCCGCGAGCACAAGGGCTTCGGCGACACCGCCTTCACCTCGGTGCTGGCGCCGTACCGCCGCCGAGGCGTGGGCCAGGCGGTCAAGGCCGCCTCGATCCTCGCGTTCCTCGACATCGGCATCACCCGCTTCAGCACCGGCGGCGCAGCCACGAACCAGGCCAGCCTCCAGGCCAACCAGTCCCTCGGCTACGTCCTCACCGAACACTGGCGCACGTACGCCCCGACCCCGTGAGGTCCTCACACGGCGAACTGCACCGCCTGGCTAGTGGAGGTCCTCGGAGAGGGACTTGGCGGCTTGGGTGAGGAGGGGGACGGCTCGTTCGACGAGGGGTTCGGTCATGCGGCCGGCGGGGCCGGAGATCGAGATGGCCAGGTGGGACGGCGCGTCGGGGACCGCGACGGCGACGCAGCGGACGCCCAGCTCCTGTTCGCCCTCGTCCATCGCGTAGCCGTGGGCCTCGGCCTGGTGGAGTTGCGCGGTGAAGGCGTCCGCTGTGGTGATCGTGTTGTCGGTGTGCTTCGGCATGCCGGTACGGTGCAGGAGCTCGCGGACCTCGGAGTCCGGGAACTGGGCGAGGATCGCCTTGCCGACCGCGGTGCAGTGCGGCAGCACCCGGCGGCCGACCTCGGTGAACATCCGCATCGAGTGCCGCGACGGCACCTGTGCGAGATACACGATCTGGTCGCCGTCGAGCATCGCCATGTTCGCGGACTCGCCGAGCTCGTCGACGAGCCGCGCGAGGTGCGGGCGGGCGAACACACTGAGCATGTGCGACGAACTCTCACCGAGCCGGATCAGCTTCGGCCCGAGCACGTACTGCCGGGACGGCTCCTGCCGCAGGTACCCGAGGTCGACGAGCGTGCGGACCAGCCGGTGGATCGTCGGCAGCGGCAGCCCGGAGGCGGCCGCGAGCTGCGACAGGCCCATCATGCCGCCGGCGTCGGCCATCGTCTCCAGCAGCCCGAAGGCGCGCTCGATCGACTGCACGCTGCCGGTCCGGCCCTTGCCGTTCGTCTCCGCCATGTCCTCCACCTTTCCGGATCATGGAAGTTTAGCGCCAGATCCTGGAAGCTCGGACCCTTGTGCCTTCCACAAGGTAGATATTAGTCTCCACAATACGGAAAAAGGAGGCCGGAGTGGATGATCTGATGACCGAGCTCGACCGTCGGCTGGCGGCCGCGGACGCGGCACTGACCGCCGACTACCGCGGTGACCGCGGGGTCCGGCAACCCGTCCACACCGTCTACGTCCCGGCCGACCGGTACGGCGAACAGACGGTCGCGGACTGGGGTGCGCAGGCACGCAAGGCCCTCGAAGAGCACCCGGAGTTCGTGAAGGTGCTGGACCTGCCGGACGACGTGTACGACCGCGTCCGCGGCAAGCTCGAACGCGAGCCGGTCGAGGACCTCCGGATCGACTTCGAGGACGGCTACGGCAACCGCCCCGACGAGGAGGAGGACGCGGCCGCGATCGCCGCGGCCCGGATCGCCCCGCAGTCGCCGTACTACGGTCTCCGGATCAAGTCCCTCGAGGCGCCGACCCGCCGCCGCGGCATCCGGACCCTCGACCTGTTCCTCGAGAACCTCGGCGGAAACCGCGACGGCTTCGTCATCACGCTCCCGAAGGTGACGTCGGTCGAACAGGTCGAGGCGATGGTCTACGCGCTCGAGACCCTGGAGGCCAAGCACGACCTCCAGCCGTTGCCGTTCGAGATCCAGGTCGAGACCCCGCAGGCGATCCTGGGCTCCGACGGTACGGCGCTGATCGCCCGGATGCTGAAGGCCGGCGGCTCGCGCGTCACCGGTCTGCACTACGGCACCTACGACTACTCGGCCTCGCTCGGCGTCGCTGCGGCGTACCAGAGCATGGAGCATCCGGTCGCGGATCACGCGAAGGACGTCATGCAGCTCGCCGCGGCCGGTACCGGCGTGTTCGTATCCGATGGGTCGACCAACGTTCTCCCGGTCGGCGACGCGATCCACGACGCGTGGCGCCTGCACTTCCGGCTGGTACGCCGTTCGCTCGCGCGCGGCATCTACCAGGGCTGGGACATGCACCCGGCGCAGCTCCCGACCCGGTTCGCGGCGACGTACCTGTTCTACCGCGAAGGCTTCGACCAGGCCGCGCTCCGGCTGCGCGCGTACCTCGGCCACGGCGAGTCCGGGTACCTCGACGAGCCCGCCACTGCGGTTGCCCTCGCCGGTTTCGTACTGCGCGGGATCGAGTGCGGCGCGATCGACACAACCGAGTTCGACACCACAGGCCTCGCGAAACTGGCTCGGCGAGCTTAGCCTCGCGACATGCGACTGGTTGCGGAGTTCACCACGGAGCCCTTCGATGTGGAGGGGCCGCCGCCCGCGCACGCCACCGAGGCGCTGCGGGCGGCGGAGGCGGCCGGGCTCGACTGTGAGTTCGGCCCGCTCGGCACGCAGGTCAGCGGGGAGCAGGACCTGCTGCTGCCCGCGCTGCCGAAAGTGCTCGAGGCCGCGTTCGCGGGCGGCGCGAGCCAGGTGACGTTGCAGGTACGGCGCGATGCCTGAAAAGCACCCGCTCGTCGAGGCGATCACGCCGCTGGTCGAACGGCTGAACGCCGAGCTCGTCGACCCTGACGACGCGCGCGCGGACGACGTACCGCTGGAATGGGACGGCGAGCCGGTGATCGCCGTCCGGCTACCGCCCAAGCCCGCCGGCAAGGCGCCCGAGAAAGGGTCCGAAACGGCCTCCGAGAAGGCTCCCGGGAGAGCGGCGGAGGGTGGAGTGCAGGGCCTGCTGGCCGACGTCGCCGCGGAGCTCGGCGGCCCGTTGCGCGACCTCTCCCGGCACGACAAGCAGCAGGCTGTGCGGTTGCTGGAGTCCCGCGGTGCCTTCGAGTACCGGAAGTCGGCGGAGATCGTGGCCGAGGCGCTCGGCGTCACGCGCTTCACCGTCTACAACTATCTGAACCGCTCCCGCTGAATTTCAACAAACTGTTGACGACGGCCTCCGTGGATGTCACGCTCTCGTCATACGGAAAGTTGATTTCGGGATTCGAGAAGGTGTGATCGTGGACCTGGAGGAGTTCAACTCCACTCCGACCGACCGCTTGCGGCCGGCACTGACGGCCTGCTGCGACGTACCGCGGTGGGTCGACGCGATCCTCGCCAAGCGGCCGTACGGCGAGGTCGCCGCCCTGACCGCGGTCGCCGACCAGGTACTGCGGGAGCTCGACGACGACGAGGTCGACCGGGCCTTGCAGGCGCATCCGCGGATCGGCGACCGCCCGCAGGGCGCGAGTGCCGAGGCGGCCTGGTCGCGGTCCGAGCAGTCGGGAGTCGGCGACGACGCCGGCCGCCGCCGAGAGCTTGCCGAAGGCAACCGTCAGTACGAGGACCGGTTCGGCCGGGTGTTCCTGATCTGCGCCACCGGGTTGTCGGCGGGGCAGATGCTGAGCAGCCTGCAGACCCGGCTCACGCACGACGACGCGACCGAGGCGGCAGTTGTCCACGAGGAGCTGCGCAAAATCGCGCTGCTCCGGTTGAGCAAGGTGGTCTCATGAGCTCTTTGTCGACACACGTCCTCGATACCGCGCTGGGGCGACCGGCCCAGGGCGTCCCGGTGCAGCTGTACGCCGGTGACGCCGTACGGGCGACCGGAACGACCGACGCGGACGGGCGGATCATGCTGGCGCCGGCCCTCGGCCCTGGGACGTACCGCCTCCGATTCGACGTCACGACGTACGCCGAGCGCACCGGCCAGGACATCTTCTTTCCCGAGGTCTCCGTGACCTTCACGGTCGCCGACGAGCGGCACTACCACGTCCCGTTGCTGCTCAGCCCGTTCGCGTTTTCCACCTACCGAGGGAGCTGACCGAGATGGCCATCCACCTGGGCACCAACCAGTACGGCAAAGCCGAGAACCGTGTCGTCCGGATCTACCGGGACACGCCTCGCCACCAGATCCGCGACCTGAACGTGTCGACCGCGCTCCGTGGCGACTTCGCGGCCGCGCACACCACCGGCGACCAGGCCGGCGTACTGCCGACCGACACCCAGAAGAACACGGCGTTCGCGTTCGCCAAGGAGAAGGGCGTCGGCGCGATCGAGGACTACGCACTGACCCTCGGCGATCGGTTCCTGGAGGCGTCGGCGGCCGCGTCGGGCGCCCGGATCGAGGTCGAGGAGTACGCCTGGGAGCGGATCCTCGTCGACGGGCAGGAGCACGACCACTCGTTCGTCCGGACCGGTGGCGGGGTACGGAACGCGGTCGTCAACATCGACGGCCGCGGCGCGGACCGGAAGGCGTACGTGGTCTCCGGGATCAGCGATCTCGTCGTACTGAAGTCCACCGGGTCGGAGTTCCACGGGTTCCTGAAGGACGAGTACACGACGCTGCCGGAGACGAACGACCGGATCCTCGCGACCTCGCTGGTCGCGCGCTGGCGGTACGACCACACAGAGGTCGACTGGGACAAGTCGTACGACGAGATCAAGGGGCTGCTGCTCTCGCGGTTCGCGACGATTCACAGTCTGGCGTTGCAGCAGACCCTGTACGGCATGGGATCCGCCGTACTCGAAGAGCATCCGGAGGTCGCCGAGATCAAGTTCTCGGCGCCGAACAAGCACCACTTCCTGGTCGACCTCGCGCCGTTCGGTGTCGAGAACCCCGGTGAGGTGTTCATCGCCGCGGACCGCCCGTACGGCCTGATCGAGGCGTCCGTGACCCGCGACGACGCCAGCGACGCCGGCAGTGCGTGGGTCAACATCGCCGGCTTCTGCTGATGCCGCGGATCGTGATCGAGGGCGCCTACGTGGCGACCCTCGATCCGGCCCGGCGCGAGTTCGCCGGGCATGTGGTTGCCGAGGGCAATCGCCTGGTGGCGGTCGGGCCCGGGCCGGCTCCGGCGTACGACGATGCCCGGGTGGTCGACGGGCGTGGCTGTCTGGTCACGCCGGGATTCGTGAACACGCACCAGCATCTGTATCAGTGGGTGACCCGCGGGCTGGCCGCGGACGCGACGCTCTTCGAATGGCTGACCACGCTGTACCCGGTCTGGGCCCGGATCACCGAGGAGACCGTGTACGTCGCCGCCCGGGCGGCGCTGGCGCAGCTCGCGTTGACCGGATGTACGACGGTCGCCGATCATCACTACGTCTTCCCGGGCGGGGATCTGCTCGCGGCGGAGATCGCAGCGGCTGCGGAGATCGGGCTGCGCTTCCATCCCGCGCGCGGGTCGATGGATCGCGGTCAGAAGGACGGCGGGTTGCCGCCGGACTCGGTGGTCGAGGACCGGGACACGATCCTCGCCGCGACCGAGGACGCGATCGACCGTTGGCACGACCCATCACCTGGCTCGATGCTGCAGATCGTGGTGGCGCCGTGCTCCCCGTTCAGCGTCAGCGGGGAGCTGATGCGCGAATCGGCCGAGCTCGCCCGGCGCCGCGGCGTACGGCTGCACACGCATCTCGCGGAGACGACGGACGAGACGTCGTGGTGCCGGGAGACGTACGGGTGCACGCCGCTCGAGTACGCCGACCGCCTCGGCTGGACCGGGCCGGACGTGTGGTTCGCGCACGGGATCCACTTCGACGACGCGGAGATCAAGCACCTCGGCGGTACCGGTACGGGCGTCGCCCACTGCCCGAGCTCGAACGCCCGCCTGGGCGCCGGCATCGCCCGCGCCGCCGACCTCCGCGCCGCCGGATCGCCGGTAGGCCTGGGTGTGGACGGTGCCGCCAGCAACGAATCCGGCAGCCTCGTCGAGGAACTCCGCCACGCCCTCCTCTTCGCCCGAGCCCGCGGCGGCCCCCAGGCCCTCACCGTCCGAGCCGCCCTCGAAATGGCCACGTTGGACGGAGCCCGCATCCTGGGCCGCTCCGACGACATCGGCTCCCTCGAACCAGGCAAGCAAGCAGACCTAGCCGTCTGGGACCTCGCCGGCCTCCCCCACGCCGGCATCCCCGACCCACTAGCAGCCCTGGCCCTCTCCACACCCCCGCCGCTAGCACTGCTCCTCGCGAACGGCCGCCCCGTCGTGGAACACGCCGTACTCCAAACCGCCGACGTACCCACCCTGGCCGCAGAGGTAGCCCGCACCCAGGCCGCGCTCTGCCGATAGGCCGCGGGGACTGGTGATAGGCGATGCGCTATCGCCAGCCCTCAGGGGTTATCCACAGCTGTGAGATTGCCGGCTCGGACGGTGTGGGGCGAGTGCATGTTCTTGGGCATGAACAGGAGATTGGAAGTGGTTGCGGCGGGGCGCGGCGGGTGGTTCACCCGGCCGGACGCGCTGGCCGCGGGGTACAGCGACAGTCAGATTCGGCAGCGGGTGCGGACGGGGCAGTGGATCAGGATGGGGTTCAACTCGTACGTCGACCCGCGCGGCTGGCAAGCCGACGAGCCCCCGTGGGATCGTGCCGTCCGGCTGCATCGGCTGACGGTGCGGATGGCGCGGGAGCGGCTCGGCGACGTGGTGGTCAGTCATCAGTCGGCGGCGATGCTCCACGGGCTGCCGGTCTGGGGCGCCGACCTGACGAAGGCGCACTTCACGCGCCTGGGGTCCGGGCAGTCGCGCGTCGGCCGGAGCATCCAGGTGCATCGGGGTGCGATCGCTGCCGACGAGGTCGTGGAGCTCGAGGGTCTGGAGCTCACGAGATGCGAGCGCGCGATCGTCGAGACGGCTTGCACGACGTCGTACGAGGTCGGCGTCGTCCTGGCTGACGCCGCGCTCAGGATGCGGTTGACGACCCGCGACAGACTTGCGGCCGTCGTACGGCGGCATCGGCACTGGCGTGGTCTACCGGCCGCGTACACCGCAGTGCAGTTTGCGGACGGGCTGAGCGAGTCGGTCGGCGAATCGCGTCTCCGCGTGCTGATGGCGAACCACGGCCTGCCGAAGCCCGAGCCGCAGGTCGTGATCCGCATCAACTGGCCCGACCTCGACGTACCCCACGACACCGCCGCCCGCCTCTGGCGAGCGATGTCGGTATACGCGAAGGGGACTGGCGATAAGCAATTGCCTATCGCCAGTCCCCGGCGGGGGTGATCAGTGGAGGAGGTCGCCGTTGATCCAGACGGCTTGGATGTCGGTGGGGGTGCCTAGGGTGAAGATTCGGGCGAGGGCTTCTTCGGTGTCGTCGGCGTGGGTGATGGCGACCGCCAGCGGGGAACCCTCGGCGGGGCGGAGGAGTTGGGCGTCGAAGTAGTGGCCTACGGAGAGGTGACCGACCTGCGGGAGGTCCAGGGCCTCGGCGCCGGCGGTGGTCGCCAGGTAGAGGAGATGGGCTGCCGTCAGCGGGCGGCCGTGGTCGCCCAGGAGTTGCTGGCAGAAGTACGCCTGGAGACCCTCCTTCAACAGGGAGAAGCCGGTGCCGGCGCCTACGTCCGACCCGAGCGCCACGCGTACGCCGTACTGCAGGTGTCGCGTCAGCGGGAACAGGCCGCTCCCGAGCGCCGCGTTGCTCGTCGGGCAGTGTGCGACCGTGGCGCCGCTGGTCGCGAGGGTTTTGAGTTCGACGTCCGTCGGGTGCACGTTGTGGGCGAGCACGGTACGGCGGTCCACCAGGCCGTGCCGGTCGTACGTCGTCACGTAGTCGCTGCCCCCGAACAGGTCGGCGACCGTCGCGATCTCGGCCTCGTTCTCGTTCACGTGCGAGGTGAACAGGGCGCCGGGGATCGCCTCCATGAGTTCGCGGCAGGTGGCGAGCAGGTCGTCGGTGCAGGACAGCGAGAAGCGCGGCGTGACGGCGTACCGGTTGCGGCCGACGCCGTGCCAGCGGTTCGCGAGGGCGAGCGATTCGGCGTACGCGCGGACCGGGGTGGTGAGCAGCTCCGGCCGGAGCAGCCGGTCGCTGAGGACCAGGCCGGAGGTGATCCGCAGCCCGACCTGCGAGGCGGCGTTGAACAGCGCGTCGACAGCGTCGGCGTAGTGCGCGCCGAAGACCAGGGCGGACGTCGTACCGGCAGCTGCCAGGCCGCGGACGAACTCGTTCGCGACGCCGGTCGCGTAGCCGACGTCGGCCATCCGCGCCTCCTCGGGGAGGGCGTAGCGGTCGAGCCACTCCAGGAGCGGCAGGCCGAGGCCGCCGACCGCGCGGATCTGCGGGAAGTGCACGTGGGTGTCGACGAACCCGGGGAGTACGACGCCGTCGCGGAGATCCACGACCTGCTCGGCGGGGTGCGCCTCGCGGATCTCCAGGTACGGGCCGCGGGCAACGATCAGCCCGTTCTCGACGAGCAGGCCGGCGTCGCTGTCGACCCGCAGCCGGGCGCCCGTGAACGGGTTCTCCGGGGTGTCGATGAACGTGCCACGGTAGAGAGTCATGCTGTTGCCTTACGCTGAGCCGAGGCGGGGCGACGCTCGGCAGATCGAGCCGGCACGGGAAGCCGCGCGGCAGACTGCGCCGAAGCGGCGTGCGCCCCGGCAGTCGATGTCGAGGCAGCAGCTGCCTCGCCGGTGGTCTGTTGTGGTGCTCGTTCGGTGGTGAAGCGTTCGAGGAGCCAGGCGGCGGTGCTGACGGCGATCACGGCCGGTTCCTTGCCGGTGACGGTCGGGATGCCGATCGGGGTGGTGATGCGGGCGATCGCCTCGGGTGGGTTGCCGTCGTCGGCGAGTTTGCGCTGGAAGCGGGTCCACTTGGCGCTCGACCCGATCAGCCCGATGGTGGCGAGCTGGTCGTTCCGGATGGCGGCGTCGCAGAGCGCGGCGTCCTCGGCGTGGTCGTGGGTCATGATCACGACGTGCGTACCGGGCGGCAGCTCGCCGACGACCAGCTCGGGGAGTACGGGGACGTTGTGGACGTGGACCTGCGCGACCGCGTCGTCCAGCACGCCGAGCCGTCCGGTCGTCAGCTGGTCGGCGCGGGAGTCGACGAGATGCAGCTCGATGTCGTGCCGCGCGAGGATCCGCGCCAGCTCGAGCCCCACGTGCCCGACCCCGAAGATCGCGACCGACGGCACCACCGGCAACGGCTCCAGCAACAACTGCACCTCACCACCACAACACTGAACTCCGTGCTGGTACGGCGCTTTGTCGGACAACGCCGCGGTCAGCACCTCGGGACTGCCGATGCCCTGAGCAATCATCTCCCGCGAACGCTCCACCGCCAGCGCCTCGAGGTTTCCGCCGCCGACAGTCGCCCAGACGTTGTCAGCAGCAACAACCATCTTCGCGCCGGCCTCGCGCGGAGCGTGTCCACGAACCGACAGCACGGTCACGAGAACCCCGGCCTCCCGCCGAGCACGCAGCCGTTGAACGGCTTTCACCCACTCCATGAGGTCCCTCCTCGCGCCCGTTCGACCGCCCAATAGACCGCCTCGGGTGTAGCTGGGGACGGCAGGTCGACGCTCGTGCCCGGCGGGCCGAAGGCGGCTGCCGCCTGGCGCAGGGCTTCGCGGACGGAGAAGGCAAGCATGAGTGGGGGTTCGCCGACGGCCTTCGAGCCGTAGACGGCGCCTTCCTCGTGGGCCTTCTCCAGGAGCGTGACGTTGAAGACTTCCGGCATCTCGGAGAAGCTCGGCAGCTTGTACGTCGACGCCGCCTGCGTGGAGAGGCGGCCGGTCTTCGAATCCCAGCGGAGGTCCTCCAGCGTCAACCACCCGGCGCCCTGGACGAAACCGCCCTCGATCTGGCCGATGTCGATCAGTGGGCTGAGGCTGTCGCCGACATCGTGGACGATGTCGACCCGGCGCAGCGTGTACGCCCCGGTGAATCCGTCGACCTCGACCTCCGACGCCGCGACGCCGTACGCGAAGTACTTGAACGGCTCGCCGCGCATCGCGTTCGCGTCCCAGTGCAACCCCTCGGTCCGGTAGAACCCGGCCGCCCACAGCTGCACCCGCTGGTGATACGCGAGGTTGACCAGCTCGTTCCAGCCCACGCCGTCCCCGGAGAGTCCACGGACGACACCGTCGACGAACCGCACGTCGTGCGGGCTGATCCCGAGCTTCCCGCCGGCGACCTGCGCCAACCGCTCGCGGATCTGCTCGCACGCGTTCTTGATCGCCGCGCCGTTCAGGTCGGCGCCGGACGACGCCGCGGTCGCGGACGTGTTCGGTACCTTGTCGGTCCGGGTCGGCGCCAGCCGGACCCGTTCCAGCGGTACGCCGAGCGTGGTCGCCGCGACCTGCAGCATCTTCGTGTGCAGGCCCTGCCCCATCTCGGTACCGCCGTGGTTGATCAGCACGGACCCGTCCTTGTAGACGTGCACCAGCGCACCGGCCTGGTTGAACGCCGTCAGGTTGAACGAGATCCCGAACTTCACCGGCGTCATCGCCAACCCACGCTTCAGGTACGGATGCGCGGCGTTGAACTCCGCGATCTCCAGAACCCGCTGGTCCACATCACCAAGCGACTGCACCTGCGACCAGCAGGACTCGAGCCGGTCCGCGTGCCGCACCGGCTGCCCGTACGGCGTCGAGTCGCCCGGCTGGTAGAAGTTCCGCCGCCGCAGGTCCAGGGCGTCGTACCCGAGCAGCGGGGCGCACCGTCCGAGGATGTCCTCGATCACCAGCATCCCCTGCGGCCCGCCGAACCCGCGGAACGCGGTCTGCGACGTCTTGTTGGTCTTCGCGATCTGCCCGTCCACGCGGACGTGCGGGATCTCGTACGCGTTGTCGATGTGGCACATCGCCCGCGCCAGCACCGGCTCCGACAGGTCGAGGCTCCACCCGCCGTCGGCGGTGATCGTCGCGTCCAGTGCGACCAATCGACCGTCGTCCGAGAAGCCAACGGTCCAGGCCGAGTGGAACCCGTGCCGCTTGCCCGACATCGTCATGTCCTGCGTCCGGTTCAGCCGCAACCGCACCGGCCGTCCCGTCAGCGTGGCGCCGAGCGCCGCGATCGCCGCGAACCCGTGCGGCTGCATCTCCTTGCCGCCGAATCCGCCGCCCATCCGCAGGCACTGCACGGTCACC
Organism: Kribbella aluminosa; assembly: GCF_017876295.1. Classification (NCBI taxonomy): domain Bacteria; kingdom Bacillati; phylum Actinomycetota; class Actinomycetes; order Propionibacteriales; family Kribbellaceae; genus Kribbella; species Kribbella aluminosa. The sequence continues at coordinate 869,005 of NZ_JAGINT010000002.1, forward strand.
GAATGACTGGCCAGCCCGAGCACATGCGCGACGATCTCCTGCGTCTCCGACGGATGCTGCGTACTCGACTGCACGAAGATCTGCCCGTACTCGTCGACCAACGCCAACGCCGCATGTGTCTCCAGGTAGAAGTGCTCCTGCCCGGCGAACTCGAACTCACCACTGAATACGTGTGCAGCCTCGCCGAGCGCACCGGTCACGTCGCCGCGCTCCAGGTGCCGCCCGATGCCCTGGAAGCTCCCCGCCGCGATCGCCTCGCGGACGCTCACCAGCGACGGCAGCGGCTCGTACTCGACCTCGACAGCCGTCGCCCCGAGCCGCGCGGCCTCCAGCGTCTCCGCGAGTACCCAACACACCGCGTGCCCGTTGAACATCACCTCGTCCGGGAAGAGCGGCTCGTCGTGCTTCACGCCCGCGTCGTTGACCCCCGGTACGTCGTCTCCGGTCAGCACCCGGACGACGCCCGGTACGTCGTACGCCGGCTTCACCCGCAGCGCCGTCACCCGCGCGTGTGCATGCGGGGACTGCACCGGGAACGCGTGCAGTACGTCGCGGGTGCGCATCACCAGATCGTCCGTGTACAAGGCGGTTCCGGTCACGTGCAGCGCGGCGCTCTCGTGCGGCAGTGGTACGCCGACCACCGCGGCGGCCGGTCGTTCGGACAGCGAGCTCATGCGCTCACCTCCTGGTGGTAGAAGCGCAGTAGCGATTGGCCGAGCATCGCGGAGCGGTACGACGAGCTCGCCCGGTGGTCGTCCATCGGCGTACCCTCACCCGCCATCACCGCGGCGGCCGTCCGGACGGTCGTTTCGTTCCACGGCAGACCGATGAGCGCTGCTTCGGTCGCGCTCGCACGCAACGGGGTCGCGGCGACGCCGCCCAATCCGATCTTCGCGTCCTGAACGGTGCCGTCGGCAACGGTCAGGGCGTACCCGATCGCGACGCTGGAGATGTCGTCGAAGCGCCGCTTGGCGATCTTGTGAAAAGCAGTAACCGGTGCCAAAGGCAACGGAACCACGATCGTCTTGATCAGCTCGTCAGGCGCCTTCACAGTCTGCCGGTAACCGGTGAAGTACTCGGCCAACCGCACCACTCGCTCCCCGCGCCCCGACGCCAGAACCAGCGTGGCATCCAGTGCCAGGAGTGCGGGTGGTGTATCTCCGATCGGTGATCCGGTCCCCAGGTTCCCGCCGATCGTCGCCCCGTTCCGGATCAACCGCGACGCGAACTGCGGAAACAGCTGGGCGAGCAACGGCACCCGCCCGTCCAACCGCCGCTCGATCTCCGTCAGCGTCAACGCCGCCCCGAGCCGTACCTCGCCGGACCCGAAACTGAACTCCCGCAACTCCTCCAGCCGGTCGATCGCGATCGTCAACGGCGGCCGCGACCCGAAGATGTTCACCTGTACGCCGAGGTCGGTCGAACCGGCCACCACCACCGCATCGTCCCGCTCACGCAGTACGGCGAGTGCGTGGTCCAGCGACGCCGGGCGGATGAACTCGCCCTCCGGGGAGACCATCCCGGTGGTGGCGGGCGCGGGCGGCGCCGATTCCCGCCGTACGGCGAGCGCGTCGTCGTCGGCCGGCTCGTCCAGCGCATATGCAGCATCCCGGATCGGCCGATACCCCGTACACCGGCACAAGTTCCCGCTCAACGAGTGCAGGTCGAACCCGTTCGCCCCGTGCTCATGATCACCCTCACCACACGCGCGGCCGGGGCGGTAGTACTCCGCCGCCATGCTGCAGATGAAGCCCGGGGTGCAGTAGCCGCACTGGGAGCCGCCGCGGACCGCCATCTCCTTCTGCACCGGGTGCAGGTCGGCGGCGGACCCCAGCCCCTCGGAGGTGATGACTTCCTGACCGTCCAGTGAGGCGACCGGGAGCAGGCACGCGTTGACGGCGATCCACTCGGTGGCGGTCGTCGTACCAGGGCGGGCGACCAGCACCGAGCAGGCGCCGCACTCGCCCTCGGCGCAGCCCTCCTTGGCGCCGGTCAGGCCGCGGTTGCGGAGCCAGTCGAGGACCGTGGTGTGAACGGAGATGTCGCCCAGAGGGGTGACCTCTCCGTTCACGGTCAGGGCGGGAGTACGCAGGGCTTGGGTGGTCATCTGTTGCTGCTCCATCGGGTGCGGGCGCTGTGGATCGGGTTGGCGTCGGACACGAAGTCGTCGAACCGGTAGCCGGCGATCTTCGCGATCTCGAGCAGGGCGGCCGCGTGCTCCTGGTTCTCGCAGTTCCCGAGCCGTTCGCGGCCCTGCTCGAGGATCCGTTCGTACGACTCGGCGTCCCGCACCGAGATCACCAGCGGGAACCCGAACCGTTCCTCGTACGCCGACGTGATCGCGGTCAGCTCGTCCCGCTCGGGATCGCCGAGGAACGTCAGCCCCTTGTCGGACTGGTCGCGCAGCGAGGCTTCGCCGCTCAACCCGTCGGCGACGAACTGCGACCCGAGCTGCGGGTACGCCTGGATCAGCTCCACCTGCTCGTCGCGGGACCCGGAGAACAAGGCCTCCTGGAACGACCGCCGCAGCGCGTGCGTGTCGGCGTACGGGCGCATCTCCCAGGCCCGCTCGACGGCCCAGCGCGGTCCCTGGAACAGCTCGCCGAACGTGTCCACGAACTCCGCCTGCGTCATCGTGTTCACCTGGTCCAGCCGGACCGTGTCGCCGGGCTGCCCGGCGACCGCCGGGCCGAAGTTCTTGCCGACGTGGTGGAACAGGATGTTCAGGAAGATCGCGGTCAGGCTGCCGAGCGTGATGCCGCTGCCGAAGATGATCTGGGCCCAGTGCGGCACCGCCTGCGCGACCTGCGGCTGGGCGGTCACGTACATCGCCAGCCCGACGCTGGTCGCGACGATCACCACGTTCCGGTGGTCGTGGAAGTCGACCTTCGCCAGCGTCTGGAACCCGACCACCGCCACCGTCGCGAACATCGCCAGCGCCGCGCCGCCGAGCACCGGATGCGGTACGCCGGCCACGATCGCGCCGGCCTTCGGCAGCAGCCCGATCAGGATCATGATCGCCCCGGCGGTGGCGACCACCCAGCGGCTGCGGATCCGGGTCAGCCGGACCAGGCCGACGTTCTCCGCGAAGCAGGTGTACGGGAACGAGTTGAAGACGCCGCCGATCGTGGTCGCCAGTCCGTCGGCGCGCAGCGCCCGGGCGATGTCGTCGCGGCTGATCCGCTTCTCGACGATCTCACCGGTCGCGAACACGTCACCGGTGGTCTCGACCGCGGTGATCAGCATGACCACGACCATCGAGATGATCGCCGCGACCGAGAACTTCGGCCAGCCGAAGTAGAACGGCTGCGTGACGCCGACCCAGGCCGCGTCGTGGACGGCGCCGAAGTGCGCGTCGCCGAACGCCCAGGCCACCAGCGTGCCGGCGACCAGCCCGACCAGTACGGCGATGGTCGCCATGAACCCCTTGAACACGCGCTGGATCAGCACGATCAGCGCCAGCGTGCCGAGTGCGTACACCATGTTCTTGCCGCTGGTCGGTGCCGCCGTCGGTCCCGCCCCGCCGACGGCGTCCCCGGCCGCGACCGGCAGCAGCGCCAGACCGATGATCGTGATCACCGAGCCGGTCACCACTGGCGGGAAGAACCGGATCAGCTTGCTGAAGTACGGCGCGATGAAGAACGTGGCCAGCCCGGCGACCAGGACGGCGCCGTAGATCACCAGCAGACCGTTGGTGCCGCCACCGGCCGCGAGCCCGATCGCGATCATCGGCGAGACCGCCGTGAACGTGACGCCCTGCAGCAGCGGCAGCCGGACGCCGACCTTCCAGAACCCGACGGACTGGATGATCGAGGCGATCCCGCAGGTGAAGAGGTCCGCGTTGATCAGGTGGATCAGCTGTTGCGTGTTCAGCCCGATCGCGCTGGCGAGCAGGATCGGTACGATCACCGCCCCGGCGTAGAACGCCAGCACGTGCTGCGTGCCGTACACCGCGAGCTTGCCAGGGGGTAGCACCTGGTCGACTGGGTGGCGGCTGGGCCGCAGGTTTGCCTTCATCGGGGACACGCTCCTCGGGCTGCGTGGGGCGGCAGGGGATTTGACCTGCACCCGAGCATCTGCTCAGCAGCCGGTGGATTGCACCCGGTGAACCTCTGAAGATGAACGCCCGGAGAACGCTCTGTTTTGTGTGATCACACAACTACAGCGATTTGAGGGCGAGGAACACGTCCACCCGGTCCTCGAGGGTCGACAGATCGCGTCCGGTCAGTTGCTCAACGCGTTCGATCCGGTAGCGAACGGTGTTGACGTGCAGGTGCAGCGACTCCGCCGTACGCGTCCACGAACACGAGCAGGCGAGGAAGGCCTGCAGCGTCATGAGCAGGTCCGCATGGGTACGTCGGTCGTGGTCGAGGACCGCCCCGAGGACGCGGTTCGTGTACGTACGCCGTACGTCGTCGGGCAGCGTGGCGAGCAGGAGGATGTGTGAGGCGACCTCGTCCGACGTGACGACCGAGACCGGTGCGCGGGCCGCGCCGGCCGCACGCTGGGCGAACCGGGCCTCCTCGAGCGCGCCGGCGAGCGCGTCGATCGACGTCTCGCCGCTGATCCCGACCGCGAGATGTGCCCGATTCAGCCCTGGAGCGAGCCGCCCGAAGGCGCGCCGGAGGTGCTCCGGGAGCTCCGGCGTGAAGGGCAGGAAGGCGACCAGCAGCCCGTCCCGGCCGGGCGCGACGACGGCCGGACCGACCGTCAGCGCGACATCCTCCAGCAACGTCAGCGCGACCTCGGCAGGACCGTCGTCGCGGAGGCCGGCGACCGCGACGACCAGCGGGCGCTCCGAGTGCGCACCCGCCTGGCGCAGGCGCGCGGCGACCTCGGCCTGGGCGGCACCGGACTCGACGAGGGCGAGGGCGTCGGCGACCAGCGGCCGGAGCGCGCGCCGTCCCTCGTCGCGGCGGGCGCGGTCCAGCGCGGCGATCGCGCAGAGTTCGTGCACCGCCTCGACGTGATCGCGGGTCCAGGTGGTGTAGTCGCCGTCGATCACCAGGAACCAGGCGGTCAACCGGTTGCCGAACCCCGATCCGATCGGGAACAGGCTGTACGGCGTCACCTCGGGCGCGGCCGCCACCGCGGGCATCCGGTCGGTGGCCAGGAATCGCCGGGTCACCGCGTCGACCGTCTCGGCGTCGAGCTCGCTCGGCCCGGGCACGACGTGCCGCCCGGTCGCGGTCAGCACCCGGCAGTCGTGCCCGATCTCGGCGGAGATCCGCGCCGCGAGCTCGTCGAGGCTGCGCCCGGCGGCGATCGACGACAGCAGTTGCCGCTGGCGGACCAGGCTCGCCGACAACCGTGCCCCGGTCTCGGCCGATCCCGCCGCCGCGGCGTACTCGGTGATGTCCGCGAACGCGATCTCGACCGGTACCTCGATCAGCGTCACCTCGTGCCGCCGGCACGCCTCGATCAGATCGGCTGGCACGTCCCCCAACTGCGCCTTCCCGGCCAGGATCGTGGTGGCGCCGCGGCCCGCCATCGAGGCGACGAACACCTCGCTGTCCATCGGCCGCCGCCGCCAGACCAACCCGGTGAGGACCACTTCCCCACCGTTCAGGTACCGCCCGGGATCCAGCAGATCGGTCGTCACCAGCCGCCCGATCGGCCGATCCAGTACGCCGCCCGCGGAGTACAGCAGCCGCAACCCGAGCTCGGGCGCGTCCAGCAGTTCGGTGAGCAGCACGGCAAACCTCCTTTAGAGGAACGTACAACGCGCGCGTACGCGGGGGACAGCCCTCGCAGACGCTTGACGCCCAGGGTTCCTCGACTTATGGTCATTTCGCAGAACAGAAATCAAGTTCCACAATGCGGAAAGTTGGACGGGATGAGTCACCAGTTGCGGTACACGGTGAACTGTTCGTTGCTGTTCACCGAGCGGCCCCTTCTCGAGCGGCCCGCGGCCGCCCGGCGGGCCGGGTTCAGCGCGGTGGAGTTCTGGTGGCCGTTCGTCGAGGCCGTCCCGCCGGACCGCCAGGTCGACGCGTTCGTCACCGCGGTCACCGACGCCGGCGTCCAGCTGACCGGCCTGAACTTCTTCGCCGGCGACATGCCGGGCGGCGACCGCGGACTGGTGTCCTGGCCGAAGCGGTCCGGCGAGTTCCGCGACAACATCGACGTCGCGGTCGGCATCGGCGAGCGCCTCGGTACCCAGGGCTTCAACGCGCTGTACGGCAACCGGGTGGACGGCGCGACCGAGCAGGAGCAGGACGACGTCGCGGTCGAGAACCTCCGACTGGCCGCACAGGCCGCCGCGCGGATCGGCGCCACCGTCCTGGTCGAGCCGGTCAGCGGCGCACCGCGGTACCCGCTGAAGCTCGCCGCCGACGCCCTCGGCGTGATCGACCGCGTGCAGGCCGGGTACGACGTACCGAACCTCGGGCTGCTCGCGGACCTGTACCACCTCGCGGTCAACGGCGACGACGTCGACCGGGTGATCGCCGAGCACACCGACCGGGTCGCGCACGTGCAGATCGCCGACAACCCGGGCCGCAACGAGCCCGGTACCGGCACGCTCCCGCTCGACCACCAGCTCAGCGCCCTGGAAGCCGGAGGTTACGCCGGCTGGGTCGGGCTCGAGTACAAGCCGTCCACCACCTCGGAAACAAGCTTCGGCTGGCTGCCGTTCGAGCGCCGCTGACATCCCCTAGGAGACGAAATGACGAACATCGCCTTCATCGGCCTCGGCATCATGGGTAACCCGATGGCCGTCCACCTCGCCAACGCCGGGCACACCGTGGCCGGCGTGGACCACAGCCCGGAGCGCGCCGCCGCGCTGATCGAGGCCGGCGGCCGGGCCGCCGGCTCGATCGCCGACGCGGTCAAGGGCGCCGACGTGATCTGCGTGATGGTGCCGGACTCGCCGGACGTCCAGGACGTCCTCGAAGGCGAGAACGGCGTCTTCCAGAACGCAGACACCGGCGCGCTCATCATCGACTTCTCCAGCATCCGCCCGGACGTCACCCAGCAGCTCGCCGAGCAGGCCCGCGCGCTCGGCTTCCGGCTGCTCGACGCCCCGGTCTCCGGCGGCGAGGCCGGCGCGAAGAACGCCGCGCTCTCGATCATGGTCGGCGGCGAGGCGGACGACTTCGCGCAGGCCAAGCCGGTGTTCGACGCGGTCGGCAAGACCGTCGTGCACGTCGGCCCGAGCGGCTCCGGCCAGACCGTGAAGGCGGCCAACCAGCTGATCGTCGCCGCGAACATCCAGGCGGTCGCCGAGGCGGTCGTCTTCCTGGAGGCGTACGGCGTCGACACGAAGGCTGCCCTCGAGGTCCTGGGCGGCGGCCTGGCCGGCTCGACCGTCCTCAACCAGAAGAAGGAGAACATGCTGTCGCGCTCCTTCGAGCCCGGGTTCCGGATCGACCTGCACCACAAGGACATGGGCATCGTCACCGCGGCCGCCCGCGAGGCCGGCGTCGTCGTACCGCTGGGTGCCCTGGTGGCGCAGCTGGTCGCGTCCGCCCGCGCGAACGGCGACGGCAAACTCGACCACTCCGCGCTGCTCCGTGGTGTGGAGCGGCTGTCCGGGAAGGACGTCAACTGATGGCTCGCATGCGGGCGGTGGATGCCGCCGTACTGATCCTGGAGAAGGAAGGCTCGACACAGGCCTTCGGGCTGCCGGGGGCCGCGATCAACCCGTTCTACAGCGCGATCCGCGCGCACGGCGGCATCAAGCACGTGCTCGCCCGGCACGTCGAGGCCGCGTCGCACATGGCCGAGGGGTACACCCGGGCTCGTGCGGGCAACATCGGCATCTGCATCGGTACGTCGGGGCCTGCCGGTACAGACATGATCACCGGCCTGTACTCCGCGTCCGCGGACTCGATCCCGATCCTGTGCATCACCGGGCAGGCGCCGGTCGCGAAGCTGCACAAGGAGGACTTCCAGGCCGTCGACATCTCCGCGATCGCCAAGCCGGTCGCGAAGTGGGCGGTCACGGTGATGGAGGCCGCGCAGGTCCCGGGCACCTTCCAGAAGGCGTTCCAGGTGATGCGCGAAGGCCGTCCGGGCCCGGTGCTGATCGACCTGCCGATCGACGTCCAGCTGACCGAGATCGAGTTCGACATCGACACGTACGAGCCGCTTCCGGTCTCGCGTCCCGCGGCCACCCGGGCGCAGGCGGAGAAGGTGCTCGACCTGCTGAGCGCCGCCGAGCACCCGCTGATCGTCGCGGGCGGCGGCATCATCAACGCGGACGCGGCGGAGCTGCTGGTCTCCTTCGCCGAGCTCACCGGCGTTCCCGTCGTACCGACGTTGATGGGCTGGGGTGCGATCGCGGACGACCATCCGCTGAGCGCGGGCATGGTCGGGCTGCAGACCTCGCACCGGTACGGGAACGCGACGCTGCTGGCGTCCGACCTGGTCCTCGGGATCGGCAACCGGTGGGCGAACCGGCACACCGGCGGGCTGGATGTGTATCGCGGGGAGCGGAAGTTCATCCACGTGGACATCGAGCCGACCCAGATCGGGCGGGTGTTCGCGCCGGACTACGGCGTGGTGTCGGACGCGCGCGCCGCGCTGGAGGTCTTCGTCGAGGTCGCCCGCGAGCGCGCCGGATCGTTGCCGGACCGTACGGCGTGGGCCGCGGAGTGCCGGGAGCGGAAGACCACGCTGCAGCGGAAGACGCACTTCGACGCGGTGCCGATCAAGCCGCAGCGGGTGTACGAGGAGATGAACCGCGCGTTCGGGCCGGACGTCCGGTACGTGTCGACCATCGGGCTGTCGCAGATCCAGGCGGCGCAGATGCTGCACGTGTACCGGCCGCGGCACTGGATCAACGCCGGGCAGGCCGGGCCGCTCGGCTGGACCGTGCCGGCCACGCTGGGAGTTGCTGTCGCGGATCCGGAGAGCACGGTCGTGGCGCTGTCGGGTGACTACGACTTCCAGTTCCTGATCGAGGAGCTGGCGGTCGGCGCGCAGTTCAACATCCCGTACATCCACGTCGTGGTGAACAACTCGTACCTCGGCCTGATCCGCCAGGCGCAGCGGAACTTCGACATGGACTACTGCGTGCAGCTGTCCTTCGAGAACATCAACAGCCCGGAGGTCGCGGGGTACGGCGTCGACCACGTCAAGGTCGTCGAAGGCCTCGGCTGCAAGGCGTTGCGGGTGTCCGAGCCGGACGGGATCCTGCCGGCCCTCGAGCAGGCGAAGAAGCTGATGGTCGAGCACCGGGTCCCGGTCGTCGTCGAGGTCATCCTCGAGCGGGTCACGAACGTGTCGATGGGCGTCGAGATCGACAACGTCATCGAGTTCGAGGACCTGGCGATCGCACCGGAGGACGCGCCCACAGCACTCGCATTGCTGGACTGATGGGCACCGCGTCGTTCGAGGGGTTCGGCCTCCGGATCGTGGTCGCCTCGGACAAGTTCAAGGGAACGCTGACCAGCGCGGAGGTCGCGGAGGCGGTCGGCACCGGGGTACGACGAGTCTGCCCCGACGCCACCGTGATTCCGGTCCCGGTCGCCGACGGCGGCGACGGCACCCTGTCCGCCGCCGTCGCCGCCGGCTACACCCTGGTCCCGATTACCGCCTCCGGCCCCACGGGCGAGCCGGTCCTTTCCGGTTACGCCAGGCTGGGCAACACCGCCGTAGTAGAACTGGCCGACGTCTCGGGCCTGGTCCACCTCCCCGGCGGTACACCGGCTCCGCTCACGGCAACGTCGTACGGCACGGGCGAACTGATCTCCGCGGCCATCGACGCGGGCTGCACCCGCATCATCCTGGGCATCGGCGGCAGCGCCTCCACCGACGGCGGCCAAGGCCTGATCCAGGCGCTCGCTCGCCGGCCGGATCGGCTTTCCGGAAACAATTCGGCGCTCCGCGACGAAAAACTTCCGAAGATCGGCGCCGGCCCGCCCTCACCACCCGCCGCCGGGGGTGGTCCGGCCTCGTCGGCCGCCGCTTCGGGTGCCGCGGCCTCCTCCCCCGCCGCAGGCGGGGTGCTCGGCCTGGCGGCGCTTCGGCGCCGCTTGCGTGGGGTGAAGCTGGTTGTTGCTTGTGATGTGGACAATCCGTTGACCGGACCTCGGGGTGCGGCTGCTGTGTACGGGCCGCAGAAGGGTGCTACTCCGGCGCAGGTGGCCGAGTTGGATGCACGTCTCGGGAAATGGGCTGATCTCGTGGCCCGGGCGACCGGGGCGGACCTGCGGGACACCCCGGGGGCCGGCGCCGCTGGTGGGGTCGGGTTTGCGGCGATTGCCCTGCTCGGTGCTGAGCTGAGGCCCGGGATCGACCTGATCCTGGAGATGGTGCGGTTCAGCGAACAGCTCGCCGGTGCGGACCTGGTGGTCACCGGCGAAGGCGCGCTGGACGAACAAACCCTGCACGGCAAGGCCGTCGCCGGAGTAGCGGCAGCCGCTCGCGCCGGCGGCGGGCCAACCGTGGGCCGACCAACCGTGGGCCGACCAACCGTGGGCCGACCAACCGTGGGCCGACCGGCCGTGGGCCGAGTCGCCGCGGGCGCTGGAGGTGTTCCGGTGGTGGCGGTTTGCGGGGTCAATCGGCTGTCTCCTGAGCAACTCCGGGGGATCGGGGTCGCGGCCGCCTATGCGTTGACCGATGTGGAGCCGGATGTCCAGCGGTGTATCGCCGAACCGCGCCCGCTCCTCGAAGAGCTCGGGGAACGGATCGCGGTGGAGCACCTTACGATGACACGAACGGAGAGAGGCATCGCATGAGTCTTCTGGATCTCGTGATACGGGCCCGTCGGGTGGTGCGTGGCGGGGGTGAGCAGGCGGCCGCGGTCGGGGTTCGGGACGGGCGGATCGTTGCGATCTCGCCGTACGACGCCGAGCTCGACGCCGCGACCGAGCTCCGGCTCGCCGACGACGAGGTACTGCTGCCGGGGCTCGTCGACTCCCACGTGCACGTGAACGACCCGGGCCGGACCGACTGGGAGGGCTTCACCTCCGCGACCAAGGCCGCGGCGGCCGGCGGTGTCACGACGATCGTCGACATGCCGCTGAACAGCATCCCGCCGACCTGTGACGTCCCGGCGCTGACGCTCAAACGGAAGACTGCCGAGACCCAGGCGTACGTCGACGTCGGCTTCTGGGGCGGCGCGATCCCGGGCAACGTCCCCGACCTGCGCCCGCTGCACGACGCCGGCGTTTTCGGGTACAAGTGCTTCCTGCTGCACTCCGGCGTCGACGAGTTCCCGCCGCTCGACACCGCCCAACTGGCGGCCGCGATGCGCGAGATCGCAGGCTTCGACGGCCTGCTGATCGTGCACGCCGAGGACGCGCACCGCATCGACGAGGCGAGCCAACCCGACGGCGCCAGCTACGAAGCCTTCCTCAACTCCCGCCCCCGTACTGCGGAGAACGACGCGGTGCAGCACGTCATCGACCTCGCCCGCGAGACCGGCTGCCGCGTACACATCCTGCACGTCTCCAGCGCCGAGGTCCTCCCGCTGCTCGCGAAGGCCCGCGCCGACGGCGTCCGGATCAGCGCGGAGACCTGCCCGCACTACCTCAGCTTCGACGCGGAGGACATCCCGGACGGCGCCACGCAGTACAAGTGCTGCCCGCCGATCCGCGAGGCCGCGAACCGCGAGCTGCTCTGGGACGGCCTCAGAGACGGCACCATCGACCAGATCGTGTCCGACCACTCGCCGTCCACGATCGACCTCAAGCACCTGGACACCGGCGACTTCGGCACCGCGTGGGGCGGCATCGCGTCCCTCCAGCTCGGCCTGTCCGCGATCTGGACCGAGGCCCGCCGCCGCGGCTTCACGCTGCCGGACGTGATCCGCTGGATGGCCGAGGCGCCCGCGGCCCAGACCGGGCTGCGGACGAAGGGCCGGATCGAGGTCGGGTACGACGCCGACCTCTGCGTGCTCGCCCCCGACGAGACCTTCACCGTCGACGCGCACCAGCTCCAGCACAAGAACGCCATCACGCCGTACGACGGCCGCACGCTGACCGGCGTCGTCCGGAGCACCTGGCTGTCCGGCGTACCCGTCGACCTCGCCGCCGACCCGCGCGGCCGCCTGCTGACCCGAGGAGAACGATGACCTTCTATGCCCCGAAGGGCGGACTGCCCGCGCAGACCGACCTGACCACCGACCGCGCGGTCTTCACCGAGGCGTACGCCGTCCTGCCGCGCGGGACGATGCGGGACATCACCACCAGCCGCCTGCCGTTCTGGGACGACACCCGGCTGTGGGTGATCGCGCGGCCGCTGTCCGGGTTCGCGGAGACGTTCTCGCAGTACATCGTCGAGGTCGCGCCGGGTGGCGGCAGCGACAGGCCGGAGACCGACCCGGCCGCCGAGGACGTGCTGTTCGTTGTCTCGGGCAACATTGCGCTGACGGTGGCGGGCGAGAAGCACACGCTGACCTCCGGTGGGTACGCGTACCTCCCGCCGGGCGGCGACTGGACCGTGCGGAACACGAGTGACGCGAACGCGACCTTCCACCTGGTGCGGAAGGCGTACGAGCGGGTCGAGGGGATCGACGTACCGCCGGCGCTGGTCACCAACGAGGCGGACGTCGAGGGCCGCGAGATGCCGGACACGGACGGTGCCTGGCAGACGCAGCGGTTCGTGGACCCGGACGACGTACGGCACGACATGCACGTGAACATCGTGACGTTCCAGCCGGGCGGGGTGATCCCGTTCCCGGAGACGCACGTGATGGAGCACGGCCTGTACGTGCTGGAGGGCAAGGCGATCTACCTCCTGAACAAGGACTGGGTCGAAGTCCAGGAGGGCGACTTCATGTGGCTCCGCGCCTTCTGCCCCCAGGCCTGCTACGCCGGCGGCCCCGGCCGCTTCCGCTACCTCCTCTACAAGGACGTCAACCGCCACCCGAAACTCACCCTCTGAGCTGGACGTGCACGCAGGCACAACCCCACGAAACGTCGCGGTACGCCGGTAGCGACCGGGGTTCTGCCTGCGTGCAGGCCCACCTAGCCGACGATGCGGACCGGGCGCTGGGGTGGGTCCAGGGGGTCGGTGAGTAGGCGGGCGTGCCGTTCGACGTCGTAGCGGGTGCCGTCGAAGGCGAGGCGCTGGCGTTCGACCCCCTCGGAGAGGAAGCCGGCGCGGGCCGCCACCGCGCAGGACGCCGGGTTGCCGAGCTGGTGACCCAGCTCGAGGCGGTACAGCCCGGCCTCGTGGTGCGCCCAGTTCGCGAGGGCGCGGAGGGCGTCGCGGGCGACTCCGTGGCCGCGGACGTCGGAGAGGGTCCAGTACCAGGTCCAGCCGACCCGGTGCCGGTCGATGTTCGTCACCGCCACGCACCCGATCGGGTGGTCGTCCGCGTCCGCGACGGCGTACACATGCCCGTTGTCGAGGTCCGCGACCCGGCCGATCCAGTCGACCGCGGACGCCCGGTCCACGATGCCGCCCTGATCCACCATCGCCGGATCGTCGTGCGCCGCCGCCAACCGCAACGCATCACCAGTCCGCCACCGCCGGAGCCCGAGCTCCCCGAGCGCGTATCCCATCCATCGAAAATACTCCCGCTCCGCCTCCGCCCACCTCCCGTCCGGCGCGTTCGGGCCGGACGGGAGAGGATAGGGCGTATGGGATATCTGGATTTCAGGGATCAGGTTGTGGTGGTGACCGGGGCCAGTAGCGGGATCGGGGCCGCGGCGGCGGTGGGGTTCGCGGAGAGCGGGGCGACGCTCGGGTTGCACTACCACCGGAACTCCGACGGCGCGAAGCACACCGTCGGCGCGGTACAGACGGCGGGCGGTACGGCGTCGTTGCATCAGGCGGATCTCGCCGACCCGAAGGCGGCGGACGCGTTCGTCGACGAGGTGCTCGCGCAGCACGGGCGGATCGACGTACTCGTGAACAACGCCGGCGATCTCGTCCACCGGTCCCCGATCGCCGAAGTACCGGACGAGGAGTTCCACCGGATCCTGGACGTCAACCTGACCTCGGTGTTCGCGCTCAGCCGGCGGATCGTGCCGGTGTTCAAGGAGCAGGGCGGCGGGTCGATCATCAACGTGACATCGATCGCCGGGCGGACCGGTGGCGCCGGTGGTTCGGTGGTCTATGCCACCTCGAAGGGCGCGGTCAGTACCTTCACCCGCGGTCTGGCGAAGGAGCTCGCGCCGGACGGGATCCGGGTGAACGCGATCGCGCCAGGTGTGATCAAGACGCCGTTCCACGACCGGCACACCGCCGACGCGCAGATGCAGGCGATGCTCGCGACCATCCCGATGGCCCGCACCGGTACGCCGCACGAGTGCGTCGGGACGATCCTGTTCCTCGCGTCCGAGCGGATGGCGTCGTACGTCACCGGCCAGATCATCGAGATCAACGGTGGCCAACTGACGCCCTAGGCAACTATCGGGGGGCCAACGGTTGTGGTTCGGAGGGTTTTGCCAGAAAGGACTGATGGTTCAGCCAGGCTGGCTGGCTAACTTCGGGGTTGTCGCAAGCAGTTGACCGCGGCAACAACCAACGAAGGAGAATCTCATGAGCCTCAAGAAGCTGGCCCCGCTCCCGAAGAAGCACCAGGCCCCGAAGCCAGGTGCCTGCCACCAGAAGCCGGCCAAGAAGGCGCCGCGCCGCCGGCCGATCGCACGCTAGTTCCCGACGATGGGGCCTGCAGTTTCCGCAGGCCCCATCGGCGTGTCCGACGGGAGGCGGCGATGACGATCCGGCAGGCGTTCGGGCGGTTCTGGCCGCTGACGCGAGGTGACCGGCGATGGTACGTCCTGGTGTGTTGCTGTGTGATCGTGGCGGCGGTCTGCGAGACGGTCGCGATCCTGCTGTTCGGCAACCTGACGGATCACGCGCTGCAGCAGGGTTCGCTGCGCGCGTTCTGGCATCCGGCGAGCGCGTGGCTGGCGGTCGCGGTCGTCGGCGCGATCATCGGGTACCTCGGGAACTCACTGGCGTTCTGGAGCGGTGAGCGGTTCGTACGGCGCCTGCGTGCGCACGTGTTCGGGCACGTCCAGGAGCTGCCGCCGGACTTCTTTCAGCGGTACCGGCGCGGGGATCTGGTCGAGCGGTTGAGCGGTGACGTCGAGGCGATCGAGCAGTTGGTGGTGTCCTCGACGATCGGGGTGCTGTCGGCGGTGTTCCGCGTCGTACTGTTCGCGGCCGCGGCGTTCTGGTTGCGGTGGGACCTCGCGCTGGTGACGTTCGTACTGGCGCCGTTGCTGTGGTTGGCGGCGAAGGTGTTCTCGGGGCCGATCCGGCGCTTCGCGCGTTCCGAGCGGATCGCGGACGGCGCGATCACGTCCGTACTGGAGGAGTCGCTCGGTACGATCGAGCTGACGCAGGCGTACAACCGGTCACCGGCCGAGGAGCAGCGGCTGGATCGCGAGGCGGTCGCGTGGATGCGGGCGTCGGTGAGCGGCGCGCGGCGGAGCGAGCTGTACGAGCAGGTCGTCGAGGTGCTGGAAACCCTGTGTGTGCTCGGGGTGATCGGCCTCGGGGTCTGGGAGATCTCGCACGGGCGGATGACGCTCGGCGCGTTACTGTCGTTCACGGCGTTCCTCGGGTATCTGTACCCACCGCTGCGCAGTCTCGGCGAGCTCAACCTGACCGCGACCGCCGCCACCGCCGCGACCGAGCGGCTCGACGAACTGCTGTCCGCCGAGCCGACGGTCACGGACCCCGAGCACCCGGTCGAGCTCGCGACGGTGCACGGGCGGGTCGAGTTCGACCGGGTCGGGTTCCGCTACCGGGACGTCGACGTGCTGGAGGACTTCGGGCTGACCGTGGAGCCCGGCGAGTTCGTCGTACTCACGGGACCGAGCGGGATCGGCAAGTCCACGATCGCGAAGCTGCTGCTCCGCTTCCACGATCCGACCGCCGGCGAGATCCGGCTGGACGGCGTACCGCTCACCTCCCTGCAGGTACGCCGCCTGCGCGAGAGCATCACGCTGCTCCCGCAACAGACGCACGTCCTAGCAGGCACGATCCGCGCCAACATCACGTACGGCCGCCCCGGCGCCACCCCCGCCGAGATCCTCGCCGCCGCCCGCTCCGCCAACGCCCACGACTTCATCACCGCCCTCCCCGAGGGCTACGACACCCCACTGACCCCGTCCTCCCCCACCCTCTCCGGCGGCCAACTGAAACGCCTGACCCTGGCCAGAGCCCTACTCCGCAACACCCCAATCCTCGTCCTGGACGAGCCAACCACCGGCCTGGACGCCCCCACAGCCCATCAACTCATCCAATCCCTACCTCCCAACCGCACCACAATCCTCATAACCCACGACCACTCCCTCACCCAGTACGCCGACCGGGTCGTCGACCTCAGCGGGACAACGTACGGAAGCGATGCGCCGAGAGCGGCAGGAAGACTGCTGTCAGCAGCAAGGGAGCTATGACGGCGGCGAGGCCTGCGTGGGAGCCGATCCAGGTTGCGGTGGTGGAGGGGTCGGGGTTGCCGAACAGGTTCCGCGCCGCGGTGGCCGTGGCGGACAGCGGGTTCCATTGGGCGATGGTGCCCAGCCAGGGTGGCATCGTGGAGGTTGCCACGAAGGTGCTGGAGAGGAAGCCGATCGGCCAGACGAGGACCTGGACCATCGTCACGCTCTGGGCGTTCTTCACGGAGAGGCCGATGAAGATGCCTACCCACAGCAGGGCGAAGCGGAGGAGGAGCAGCAGGCCGAACGCCGCCAGCGCTGACGGGAGACCTTGGTGCCAGCGCCAGCCGAGGGCGAGTCCGGTCGCGACCAGCACCGCCAGCGTGACCACCGAGTCGAGCAGGTCAGCGATGCACCGTCCGAGCACCACCGCCGCCGAACTCATCGGCAGCGACCGGAATCGATCCGTCACCCCCTTCGACACATCCGTCGCGACGGCCGTCATCGTGCCCTCCAGCCCGAAGAGCATCGCCAGCGCGAAGATGCCGGGCACCAGCAACTCGTAGTACGACGCGTCCAACGCCATCGCCCCGCCGAGCAACCCGCCGAACAACAGCAGCATCAGCACCGGGAAGAACCAAGTGAACACCACCAGCCCGGGCTGCATCCGCCAGTGCAGGAACGTCCGCCGCGCGATCGTCCAACTGTCCGCGAGTACCCACATCACGCCGCCACCTCCGCCCCGGTCAGGTGCAGGAAGACCTCGTCCAGCGTCGGCCTCCGCAACGTGATGTCCTCCGGTTCGATCTTTGCCTCGTACAACGAGTTCGCCATCACCACCAGCGCTTTCGTACGATCCTTCACCGGGATGCTGATCCGTACGTCGGTCACCTGCACCTCCCCGTCCGCCAGCGGCGCGGCCAGCTCCACGACCCGCCGTACCTCGGCCGGATCCGCGAGCACCAGCTCGAGCCGGTCCGACCCGAGCTGTGTCTTCAACTCGTCCGGCGTGCCCTCGGCGACCACCTGTCCCGCCTTCAGCATCGAGATCCGGTTCGCCAGCTGATCCGCCTCCTCCAGGTACTGCGTCGTCAGCAACACCGTCGTACCGCCGTCGACGAGCTGCCGTACGGCGTTCCACACCTCGATCCGCCCGGCCGGGTCGAGCCCGGTCGTCGGCTCGTCCACGAACAGCACCCGCGGCGCCACGATCAGGCTCGCCGCGAGGTCGAGCCGGCGCCGCATCCCGCCGGAGTACTTGCTCACCGCCTGCCCGGCCGCCTCGGTCAGGCTGAACCGCTCGAGCAGCTCGTCCGCCCGGGCCTTCGCGTTCCGGAGATGGTTCAGCCGGCCGAACATCACCAGGTTCTGCCGCCCGGTGAGTACCTCGTCCACGGCGGCGTACTGCCCGACCAGGCCGATCCGCCGCCGTACCTCCGCTCCCTGTCGGCGGACGTCGTACCCGGCGATCCTCGCCGTACCGGAATCCATCTCGAGCAGCGTGGACAGGATCCGCACCGCTGTCGTCTTGCCGGCGCCATTCGGGCCGAGCAGCCCGGTCACGGTGCCGGCCGTGACCTCCAGGTCGAAGCCGTTCAGCCCCGCACCCTCCGTGCCGCCGCGGTAGTTCTTCCGTACGCCGGCCGCCTCGATCACTCGCTCCGTCGTCACTTCCCACCTCTCTGCGTCGCTTCCGCCCGTTGAGCCGTAGAGTGTACCGTACATTGTACGGCTCAGGTACGATTCCTCCAACGACGAGCGTGGGAGGAAGGTTCCGGGTGGCGGGAAGAAAGGCGGCGGCGCCCGATCCGGTGCGCAGTCTGGCGCTGCTCTGGGGCAGCCACACCAAGCCCGGCCGGTCCGGCCTGACGGTCCGCGCGATCGTCGGCGCGGCGATCGAGCTCGCGGACGTCTCCGGGCTGGACGCGCTCTCGATGCGGATGGTCGCCGACCGGCTGAAGGTCGGCACGATGTCGCTCTACACGCACGTCCCCGGCAAGGGCGAGCTGACCGACCTGATGTTCGATCAGGCGTACGGCGACCTGTACGACGACGACGACGACGAACCCACCCGGCAACCCGGCGGCTGGCGCGGCGCCCTTGAATTCATCGCCCGCCGAAACTGGGACGTCCTCACCGCCCACCCCTGGATCCACGACGTCCCCACGATGCGCACAGCCCTGGGCCCGAACATCACCCGCAAGTACGAGATCGAACTCCGCCCCCTCGACGGCCTGGGCCTCACCGACGTCGAGATGGACTCCGCCCTGACCCTCGTCCTCACCCACGTCCAAGGCACCGCCCGAGCCGGCGCCGAACAACTCCGCACCCAACGAGACTCCGGCCTCACCGACCAGGAATGGTGGCGCCAAATCTCCCCGACCCTGACCGCGGTGATGTCCGGCACCAACTTCCCGCTGGCCGGCCGGGTAGGCACGGCCGTCGGCGAACACTTCCAGTCCGCCCTCGACCCGGCCCACGCCCTGAACTTCGGCCTGGCCCGGATCCTGGACGGGATCGCCCTGCTCATCGACGAGCGGGCCTGAGGATCTCCAGGCCATCACAATCACGTCGGGTGCGGACAACTCCCGCTCACGGGCGGCCGTGGCCATCGATTGTGATGGCCTGGCGGTCCGCTTATCCGTTCAGCAGGTCCTCGAAGGGCGTTGGGTTTTCGAAGGGGTCTGCGTGGGTGGGGGTTTCGTGGTGGAGGGCGGCGACTAGTTCGGCGGCGGCTTGGGTGATGCGGGGGCGGAGGGTGGCGGCGTTCGGGCCCCAGTCGGTGGAGGCGGCGTAGACGGCGGTGGGGACGGGGAGGGCCTTCAGGTAGGCGAAGAGGGGGCGGAGGGCGAACTCGAGGACCAGGGAGTGGCGTTCGGTGCCGCCGGTCGCGGCGAGGAGGACGGGCTTGCCGGCCAGGGCCTGGTCGTCGAGTACGTCGAAGAACATCTTGAAGAGGCCGGAGTACGACGCGCTGAAGGTCGGGCTGACCACGATCAGCGCGTCGGCCGCGGCGACCGTGTCCAGGACCTCCCGGAGCTTCGCAGGTGGGAAGCCGGTCAGCAGGTTGTCGGTCAGTTCGTGGGCGTGATCGCGTACTTCGATCAGGTCGACCCGTGACCCGATGCCGCGGCCGGACAGCTCGTCCCGGACCGCCTCCGCCAGCTGGTCGGCGAGCAGCCGGGACGACGACGGCGTCGTCAGCCCGGCCGTCACGACGGCGATGCTCTTGTCCTTCATCGGGCCGGCTCCTCGATCGTCTCCAGGTCGTGCGCCCGCTCGGCCGCGGCCTTCAGCGAGGCATGCGTCGGGGCGTCCGGAACGTGGGCCGGCTTCAGCGCCGCGAACTCCTTCCGCAGTACCGGAACGACCTCCTCGCCGAGGATGTCCAGCTGCTCCAGCACGGTCTTCAACGGCAACCCGGCGTGGTCGATCAGGAACAGCTGCCGCTGGTAGTCCCCGAAGTGCTCCCGGAACGACAGCGTCCGCTCGATCACCTGCTGCGGGCTCCCGACCGTCAGCGGCGTCTCCCGGCTGAAGTCCTCCAGCGTCGGCCCGTGCCCGTACACCGGCGCGTTGTCGAAGTACGGCCGGAACTCGCGGACCGCCTCCTGCGAGTTCTTCCGCATGAAGATCTGCCCGCCGAGCCCGACGATCGCCTGGTCCGCGGCGCCGTGCCCGTAGTGCTCGAAGCGCTGCCGGTACAGCTGGATCATCCGCGTGGTGTGCGAGATCGGCCAGAAGATGTTGTTGTGGAAGAACCCGTCCCCGTAGTACGCCGCCTGCTCGGCGATCTCCGGCGACCGGATCGACCCGTGCCAGACGAACGGCGGTACGTCGTCCAGCGGCCGCGGCGTCGCGGTGAACCCCTGCAACGGCGTACGGAACTTGCCTTCCCAATCGACGACGTCCTCGCGCCAGAGCCGGCGAAGCAGCGCGTAGTTCTCGACGGCGAGGGCGATCCCGTTCCGGATGTCCTGCCCGAACCACGGGTACACCGGCCCGGTGTTGCCGCGGCCCATCATCAGGTCCACCCGGCCGTCGGCCAGGTGCTGCAGCATCGCGTAGTCCTCGGCGATCTTCACCGGGTCGTTGGTGGTGATCAGGGTCGTCGAGGTGGACAGGATGATCTTCGAGGTCTGCGCCGCGATGAACCCCAGCTGAGTCGTCGGCGAGGACGGCACGAACGGCGGGTTGTGGTGCTCACCCTGCGCGAACACGTCCAGCCCGACCTCTTCCGCCTTGAGCGCGATCCGCACCATCGCCTTGATCCGCTCACCCTCGGACAGCGTGGTCCCAGTGGTCGGGTCCTCGGTCACGTCCCCGACGCTGAAAACGCCGAACTGCATCGGTCCTCCTCGGCTAGGTAGTTCACTATTAAACTACCAGAACATCGGTCCGGCCTGCGACATTCCGCGGACCCCAGCCACTCAGCAAACAGCAACGCCGACCCCGGGCCGCGCTCAGGCGCGGCGGGATCGGCGTTGTAACAGCAGGTTGATGAGTGGTGGCGGTCCGCCGTCAGAGCGACTGCGACATGAGCAACTCGTCGTCGCCGGTGAGGGCGGCGGCGATCCGGCGGTGTTTGCCGGCCTCGTCCGGGCGGGACTGCCGTTCGAGCGTTCGGGCCATCATCAAATGCGCGTAGTACTCGGTGGGCTCGCGTTCGATGACCGCGAGGAGCTGCTCCTCGGCGGGCTTGAGCAGGGCGGCGTGGTAGTACGCCCGCGCCAGCAGCAGCCGGGTGCCGACGTCGTCGGGCGTCTCGTCGACCACCGGCTGCAGCGCGCGGATCGCGCCGCGGTAATTACGCTCCTCGAAGTACTGCTGTCCGAGGCCGTAGCTGAGTGCGCGCATGTCTTCCATGCGCTGCTCAACACCGACGGAGCAGCGGATATGCCCAGGTCAGGCGGCATCCAGGGCGGCCACCTGCGCCGGCGTGAGCTCCAGATCGATCGCGGCGTACGAGTCGCGGATCGTCTCCGGGCGGCTCGAGCCCGGGATCGGGATGACGTGCGGCGACTTCGCGAGCATCCAGGCCAGCGTCAGGCGCTGGGGCGAGACGCCGAGCTCCGCGGCCAGGGTGTGGAAGGCCGGGTGCAACGCGGCGAGGTCGCCGGCCCGGGAGATGCCGCCCAGCGGGGACCACGGGAGGAACGCGATGCCGAGCGAGTCGCACAGGTCGAGTTCCGGCTCGCTGGAGCGGAACGCGGGCGAGAACTGGTTCTGCACCGACACCAGCCGGCCGCCGAGGATCTCCTGGGCCTGGCGGATCTGGGCCGGGTTCGCGTTCGAGATGCCGGCCATCCGGATCTTGCCGGCGTCGAGCAGGTCGCGGATCGCGCCGATCGAGTCCTCGTACGGCGTCTTCGGGTCCGGGCGGTGGAACTGGTACAGCCCGATCGCCTCCACCCCGAGCCGCTTCAGCGACGCCTCGGCCGCGGCGGCCAGGTACTTCGGGGAGCCGTCCTGTGTCCAGCTCCCGTCGCCGGGCCGCAGATGGCCGCCCTTGGTGGCGACCAGCACGTTCGACGTGTCGCCGCCGTACGACGCCAGCGCCTTGGCGATCAGGGTCTCGTTGTGGCCGTCGTCGGTCGCGGTCAGGTGGTACGCGTCGGCGGTGTCGATCAGCGTGATCCCGGCGTCCAGCGCGGCGTGGATGGTCGCGATCGACCGGGCCTCGTCGGGCCGGCCCTCGATCGACATCGGCATCGCGCCGAGCCCGATCGCGGAGACCTCGACGTCGCCGATCCGGCGGGTCTTGTTCGTGTCAGCTGCCATACGTCCAACCTCCCGCGCGGTCGCCGACAATTCCAACAGGAATATCCGCACACAGTGAGCAGTGTGATTGCTTAATCAGCCCGGTACGTCGAGCCGCTGCGTGCCGACGACCGACAGCAGCCGGAGTGCTTCCTCCGACGGCGAGCCGGGCGTCGCGGTGTAGATGATCACCTGCTGGTCGCAGTCCGGGATCGCGAGCGCGTCACAGTTCACCGTCACGAGACCGACGAGCGGATGCTGGAACGACTTGCACAGCGTCGGCTCGCCCGCGATCTCGTGCGCCTCCCACAGCGCGGTGAACTCGGCGCTCTCCGACAGGTCGGCGATCAGCTCCCGCAGCTCCGGGTCGTCCGGGTACCGCGCCGCGACCGCCCGCAGGTGATTCACCGAGCTCCGGGCGAAGCGTGCGCCGTCCACCACGGAGTACACATGCTTGTCGCCGCCGAGGAACGCGCGCCGCAGCAGGTTCCGCTCGGCGCGTGAGCGGACCGAGAAGTCCTCCATCAACGCGGTCGCCAGGTGGTTCCAGGCGATCACCTCGCAGTACGCCGACAGCACGACCGCCGCCGCGTTCGGCAGCCGGTCGAGCAGATCGAGGATGCTCTGCCGTACTGCGCGCGGCGGTCCGGCCGGCCGCACCGGCGGTACTCCCGCGAGGTGGTGCAGATGGTTGCGCTCGGCATCGTTCAGCCGCAGCGCCCGGCACAGCCCGGCCAGGACCTCCGCGGACGGATGCGGTGCCCGTGCCTGCTCCAGCCGGGTGTAGTACTCCGTGGAGATGTACGCGAGCTGCGCAACCTCTTCCCGGCGGAGTCCCGGCGTACGGCGTCGGCGACCGGCCGGCAGGCCGACGTCCGCCGGGGCGACCCGCTCCCGCCGGCTGCGCAGGAATGCCCCGAGCTCCGCCTTGTCCACGCCCTCCAGTGTGCCCGCTCGCCGAGCGTTAACCAGGTACAACCGATGCCTGGTTACCGGTCCGCGGGCAGCCAAGGCTCGAAGGCATGAACAAACTTCTCGACAACAAGGTCATCTTCATCCTCGGCGCCGGACGCGGGATCGGCGCGGCCGCCGCCCGGCTGTTCGTCGCCGAGGGCGCGCAGGTGATGCTCGCCGCCCGCACCGAGTCCGAGATCGCCGCCGTCGCCAAGGAACTCGACGCCCGGTACGTCGTCTGCGACCTGGCCGACCCGGACGCGATCAGCGCCGCCGTGGACCGGACGGTGGCGGAGTACGGCCGCCTGGACGCCGCGTTCAACAACGGCGCAGTCGGCCAGCAACCCGGCCCGATGGACGGGCTCAGCCGGCAGGAGTTCGACCAGGTGTACGCCGTGAACCTCCGCGGCGTCTGGTCCGCGATGGTCGCCGAGGTCACCGCGATCCGCGCCACCAGCGGCCACGGGAGCATCGTCAACACCTCGAGCGTCGGCAGCTTCGCGGGCAACCCGGCGCTTCCGGCGTACGGCGCGCTGAAGCGGGCCGTGAACAGCCTGACGGAGTCCGCCGCGATCACGTACGCCGCTGAGAACATCCGGGTGAACGCGATCGCGCCTGGCACCACGCTGACCGAGATGCTGCAGGACTGGGACCGCGCGCAACCCGGCGTGATCGACGCGCTGATCGCCCAGGCCCCGATCGGCCGCGGCGCCGACCCCGCCGAGGTCGCCGAAGCCGCCGCCTGGCTGCTCAGCGATCGCGCCTCGTACGTCACCGGCGCCGTACTCCGCGTGGACGGCGGCCTCGGGGTGTGAGCTGACGTGATGCCTTGGCGAGCAACCGCCCGGAGAACTGGGAGCCGGACCGCAGTGACGTCTCGGACCTGTCGACCGGGAGCTCGGGCGGATCGACTCCGCCGAGCCCATCCGCCGGACGCTCTCGAAGGTGCCGGGCGGCGACGCGGTCTGACCGGCGCGGCAGGATAGGGCGCATGCAGATCGACGAGCGGATCCGCCGGGCGCGCCCGGACGACGTACCGGCGCTGGTGGAGTTGGTGTACGCGCTGGCCGAGTACGAGCGGGCGCCGGAGGAGTGCCACCTGACCGAGGACCAGCTCCGGACCGCGCTCTTCGGCGACCAGCCGGCCGCCTTCTGCCACGTCGCGGAACACGAGGGCCAGGTCGTCGGCTGCGCGATCTGGTTCCTCAGCTTCTCCACGTGGCGCGGCGTACACGGCATCTACCTCGAGGACCTGTTCGTCCGCCCGGAAACCCGCGGCACCGGCCTCGGCAAGGCGCTCCTCACCGCCCTCGCCCAGGAATGCGTCCGCAACAACTACGAACGCCTCGAGTGGTCCGTCCTCAACTGGAACACCCCCGCCATCGACTTCTACAAGTCCCTCGGCGCCAAACCCCAGGACGAGTGGACCGTCTACCGCCTAACCGACAAAGCCCTCACAAACCTGGGCGCGTAAGAAACCGCCGCCGCAGCTCGGCGAGCAGCTGGTGCTTGTCGGCGAACGGCGTGGTCGCGACCCAGACGGTCTCGACCGCTGCCTGGAACGAGTCATCGTTGAACGTGGCTGTCACCAGCGTGACGGTGTTGTCGAAGGCGTCCCGCCCGGCGAACCATCCGTAAGCCTGGAGCACGAGCGCGCGGGTCGTGGGTGCCGCCGGCTCGTCGGGGCGTCGAGGGCCGTTGAGTGTCTCGAACCAGTCGGCGCCACGGTCCATCCGGTCGAGTACGGCGGCGACCCGTTCCTTGCCGCCGTACCCGGCCTCCTCGCACGCGCGGCGCGCCGCCCAGCGGGCGATCGAGCGCAAGGTCTGTGGATCGGTCTGCTCGAGCAGGTCCACCAAGGAGCGGTCCAGCGCGCACAGCTCGCGGGCGTATGCGGTGCTCTCGAGGCGTTCGGTGGGGAGGGTTCCGCCCCAGGCGGCCTTGTGTTCGGCGAGGCGTTGTTCCTCGGCCTGGTGGGCTTGCTCCCGTTTCCGTTCGGCCAGTTCCGCCGGTGTCGGGAACTCGCGGGCCGACTTGTGCCAGTACGCCGCCTGCCGACTCGTCTGCTTCACGACACGCTCGGGCGCCGGCCGGGCCGGCCAGAACTGCAGGAGGTACCGGTCGGGCGACGACTCGCCGTCCATCGGTGGGCCGGACTGGTGGCCGGCGTCCATTCCCCATCCGGAGTACCGCACCCGATAGTCCAGCCCCGGTTCGAGGTCGAGCGCCCATGACCCGCCACCACCCCAACTGACCAGCTGAGCGGCTCCGATCGGACGGTACGCCGCCTCGACGACGTCCTCCGCGTCGTACTCCACCGGCGGCATCGTGTCGTGGACCTCGACGGTGAACCCGACCTCCCGGGTGTGCAGTCCGGTGATCAGGAACAACGTCCCTGGCACCGCTGCCCCGCACAGCCCGTTCCGCTGCCCGGCGAAGCACTCAACGAGGTCAGCCCAGTCCGCCCCGCTCTCCACGTAGATCTGTGCATAGGCGACCCGCGCCGGACCGCTCATCACTGTGCGCATCTCATTCCCCCATCAGCCGTTGACCGTTTCCTACATGCCAAAAGGTGCAAACGGGGCGTACTGGATCAAATGCCCCTAGCTCTGGATTCTGACGGCGCTGGTGGCCGCGGCGGTCGTCGCATTTGCGACCTCGACGGAGACCCGGCGGCGGCCGCGTCGGTCTTCCAACAGATCGGAGGTGGGCCCACACCGGTCCCGTGGGCCTACCTCCCCGGCGACTTCGCCGAGAACTTCCGGACTGCTCACGACGGGGTGCTCACCCTGAGGCCGCGGCCCTCGACCTGAACACTGCTACGAGCGGCTTTTCTTCGCGAGGTACATCGCCTGGTCGGCCTCGTGCAGGAGTGTGTCGAGGTCGCTGGTGGTGGGCGTGATCGGGACGGTGCCGACGCTGGTGGTGACTTGGATGTCGATGTTCGGCAGCGGCCGGCTGACTGCGTCCTCGAGGCGGGTGATGAGCGTGTTGAGGTCGTCGCCGGTGATGTCCTCGGCGAGTACGGCGAACTCGTCGCCGCCGAGCCGCGCCACGGTGTCGCCGTGCCGGACCGCCGTACTGAGCCGGGTGGCGATCTCGCGCAGCGCGTGGTCGCCGGCCTCGTGCCCGTAGCTGTCGTTGACCAGCTTGAAATGGTTGAGGTCGCAGAACAGCAGCGCGCCGGGGCGGCCGGTGAACCGGGTCTGCTCCAGCACCTTCACGAACCGCTGCTGCAGGAGCCGCCGGTTCGGCAGGCCGGTGAGCGGGTCGTGCGCGGCGTGATGCCGGAGCTTGCGCTCGGCGTCCTTGCGGGCGGTGACGTCGTCGATCTGCACCAGCAGGATCCGCGGCTGCCCGGCGCCCTGCTCGACGATCGCCGCCGTACCGCCGAGCCAGATCGCGTTCCCGGTCGGCTGCGTGAAGACCCGCTCGAACCGGTACGTACCGTTGCTGGCGGCAACTTCCTCGAGCTCGGTCCGGGTCTGTTCCGGCTCGTCGTCGCGCAGGAAGCTGACCAGCCGCATGCCGACCAACTGGTCAGCGGTGTAGCCGGTGATCCGGCAGAAGGCGTCGTTCACCCGCAGGATCCGGCCCAGGTCCGGCCCGTCGAACGCGATCGTGGCCATCCCGTTCCCGGCGCCCTCGAAGACCAGCCGGAAGGTCGCCTCGCTGGCCTCCAGCCGGGTCTTCTCGGCGAGCAGCTGATCGGTCAGCCGGGCCTTGTCGATCGCGACTCCCGCCTGGGTCGCGAAGATCTCCAGCAGCTCCCGGTGGATCGGCCCCGGCCGCCGCTGGTCCTCGGGCAGGTCGACCGAGAGCATCCCGACCAGCTCGCCCTCGGACGAGTACAGCGGCGCGAACAGCGCGTCCAGCGGGTGCCAGGCGTCGGGCGCGTCGGACACCGGTACGTCGGGCACCCAGCCGGTCACCTCGCCCTCCGGCAGCCGCTCGTGCGGCACGAACCGGAGCTTGCCCCAGACGTCCGCGATCGCGAACTCCGCGTCGAACAGGTCCGCCGCGCTCACCCGGCCGAGGAGCGCGGCCCGGGCCTCCGGGGACCCGGCTACCGCGATCACCTCGAACTTGCCGTCCGGGTAGCGCAGATTCAGCACGGCGATGCCGAAACCGAGCCCGTCCACGACACCGTCGACGACAGCCTGCAACGTCTCGGCAAGGCTGCGCCCGGCGCCCATCCGCGCACTCACCTCGTACAAGCGCCGGACGGCGGACAGCCGGACCGCGGGCTCGTTCTGCACTTGTCGAGAATAGGCCGATTTCACCCGCGGTGAGCAGCCGTATCCACAGCTGACCCGGTTAAGCGTTTGTTGTCACAGGCGTTTCAGTACCGAAGCTCGGTCAGACCCCGGTAGCTGCGCTCAGCCGACTGCCAGGCGTCCGTGGGCTTGTCGTGCTCGACCAGGTACTGCTCGACGCCTCCGGACTCCGCGTGCGCGAACATCGCGCCGAAGTCCAGCTTGCCGGCGCCGACGTCCTCCCACGAACCGTCCGCAGCCATGTCCTTCACGTGCAGCGCCGGGAACCGGCCCGGGTGCTCCTGGAACAGCTTCGCCGGGTCGTGCCCGCCGTCCACCGCCCAGTACAGGTCCAGCTCGAACCCGAGCAGCTCCGGGTCGACGTCCAGCAGGATGTCGTACAGCACCCGACCGTCGGCCTCGTCGAAGTCGTGACCGTGGTTGTGGAACAGCAGCTTCAGCCCGGCGTCCCGGGCCGCCTTACCGGCCTCGACGAACGCGGCCGCCGCGGTCTTGAAACCCTCCACCGAGTGCAGCTCGGAAGGGATCGACGGTACGACGGCCCACTGCCCGCCGAGCGTTCGTACGTCGGCCAGCGCACCGGCCCAGTCGTCGCTCAGCCGTGCGTACCCGACGTGCTCGAGCACGATCGCGAGCCCGGCGTCGTCCGCGAACCCGCGGATCTCGGCCGCACTGTGCTCGAACCGCCCACTCACCCCCACCGTGCGATACCCGATCCCGGCGAGCCGCTTCAGCGTCCCCGGATAGTCCTGGGCCAGTACGTCTCGCATCGTGTAGAGGTGCATCCCGATACCGTCGGCGGGAATGGTCCGGTCAGTCATACGTGCAACTCCTTCTAGAGGACGTGTTCCTGGTACCTCGCGTACGCCAGGTCGAAAACGTCCTGACCCGGCGCGTCCCACAGTTGCTGGTTGAAGATCTCGACCTCGATCGGGCCGTCGTACCCGGCCGCGTCGCAGGCCGCGCGCAGCCGGCGCAGCTCGATCACGCCGTCGCCCATCATGCCCCGGCCGAGCAAGGTGTCCGCCGGCAGCGGTACCACCCAGTCGCTGACCTGGTACGACGCGATCCGGGCGCCGGCCCGCGCGATCTGCCGGTAGACGTCCGCGTCCCACCACAGGTGGTACGCGTCCACGATCACGCCGACCTGCTCGACCGGGAACTGCTCGGCCAGATCGAGCGCGCCGCCGAGCGAAGACACCACGCAGCGGTCCGAGCAGAACATCGGGTGCAGGGCCTCGACCGCGAGCGTGACCCCGCGTTCGGCGGCGTACGGCGCCAGCTCGGCGAGCCCGTCGCGGACCATCCCGCGGGCGCCGTCGAGGTCCCGCGATCCCGGCGGCAGGCCGCCGCTGACGAGCACGAGGACCGACGTACCGATGGTCGCGGCCTCGTCGATCGCGCGCCGGTTGTCCTCGATCTTCGCCTGCCGCTCGGCGGCGTCGGTCGAGGTGAGGAAGCCGCTGCGGCACAGCGAGGAGACCTTCAGGCCGGCGTCGGCGACCAGCTTCGCCGCCTTGTCGACGCCGTACTCCTGGATCGGCTCGCGCCACAGCCCGATCCACTCCAGCCCGGCCGCGGCGCTCGCCCCGACGACGTCTTCGAGCGGCCAGTACTTCGTGGTCGCCTGGTTGAGGCTGTACCGGTTCATGCGTCGACCCCGCTGACCCGCAGCAGCTGCCGGAACCGGTCGACGGCGAGCTCCGGATTCGTCAGTACGCCGGCCTGATCCGCGAGCCGGAACGTGTCCGCCAGATGCGGCAACGACCGTCCCGTCTGGAGCCCGCCCACCATCGTGAACCCCGGCTGGAACCCGTTCAGCCAGGCGAGGAACGCGATGCCCGTCTTGTAGTAGTACGTGGGCGCGGAGAAGATCTGCCGGGCGAGCGGAACCGTGGGGGCGAACACGCGCTCGTAGGTCTCCAGATCGCCGGAGTCCAGGGCGCTCAGCGCGGCTGCTGCTGCCGGGGCGATCGCTGCGAAGATGCCCAGGAGTGCGTCGCTGTGCCGCTCGCCGTCCCCGCGGATCAGCTCCGGGTAGTTGAAGTCGTCACCCGTGTACAGCCGCACGCCGCCGGGCAGACTGTTGCGCAGAGCAACTTCTTTGTCCGCATCGAGCAACGAGATCTTGATCCCGTCGACCTTTTCCACGTTGTCGTTGATCAGCTCCACGACGGATGCGGCAGCCGCGTCGAACGATCCGCTGCCCCAGTACCCTTCCAGCGCCGGGTCGAACATCGGGCCGAGCCAGTGCAGGATCACCGGCTTGGTGGACTGGGTGAGCAGGCGGTCGTACACCTTGCGGTAGTCGTCCGGTGATTCGGCCGCCGCGCACAACGCCCGGCTGGCCATCATGATCGGCTGTGCGCCGACGTCCTCGGCGACGGCAAGCTGCTCCTCGTAGGCAGCGATGACCGCATCGAGCGAGTAGGCCCCACCGGAGCCGGAGCCGGAGCCGGAGCCGGACCCGGACCCGGAGCTGGACCCGGAGCCGGAGCCGGAGCCGGAGCCGGAGCCGGAGGCTGGCCGGCCTGTGGTGGGGAGCTGGTCCGTGCCAACGCCGACGGCGATCCGGCCGTCCGGAGCTTCAGCCGCCGAGCGGCGGATCAGTTCCTGGGTGGCCTTCCAGTCGAGGCCCATCCCGCGCTGCGCGGTGTCCATCGCCTCCGCGACCGACAACCCCAGCGACCACAGA
This sequence comes from Kribbella aluminosa, assembly GCF_017876295.1. NCBI lineage: Bacteria > Bacillati > Actinomycetota > Actinomycetes > Propionibacteriales > Kribbellaceae > Kribbella > Kribbella aluminosa. The sequence goes on from NZ_JAGINT010000002.1 coordinate 898,983, forward strand.
TGCCGCCGGAACTCCAGCGTGTGCTCCCAGTCCACCACCGCCGGCGCCCCCGGCGAGTTGTCCCCCAACGGATCCGCGACCACATGAGCCGCCGCAAACGCCAACCGCGACCGCGCCGGCGCATAGATGCCCTGAGTAACCGGTTCGCCGGTCAGCTGGTAGGTCTGCAACCCACCATCGGCAGGCAGCTTCAGTTGCATCAGTTCGCCTTCAGGTCGAGGGCGGGGACCTCGAGTTTGCGGCCCTCGTGCCAGGACTTGAGGCCGAGTTCGGCGAGTTGGACGCCCTTGGCGGCTTCGACGAAGTCCCAGCTGAAGGGTGCGTCGTCGACCACGTGGCGCAGGAACATCTCCCACTGGACCTTGAAGCCGTTGTCCATCGGTTCGTTGTCCGGCACCGTCGCCCACTGGTCGCGGAACTTCTCGGTGGCCGGGATGTCCGGGTTCCAGACCGGCTTCGGCGTCGCCGAGCGGTGCTGGGCGCGGCAGTTCCGCAGGCCGGCGACCGCGGACCCCTCGGTCCCGTCGACGTGGAACTCGACGAGCTCGTCCCGGAACACCCGGGTCGCCCACGACGAGTTCAGCTGCGCGACGATCCCGCCCTCCAGTTCGAACACGCCGTACGCCGCATCGTCCGCGGTCGCGGCGTACTCGTTGCCGCTCTCGTCGACCCGGGTCGGGATGTGCGTCGCGCCCTGGCAGTACACCGACTTGACCTCGCCGAACGTCTGGTCGAGCACGTACCGCCAGTGGCAGAACATGTCCAGGATGATGCCGCCGCCCTCTTCGGACTTGTAGTTCCAGGACGGCCGCTGCGCCTCCTGCCAGTCGCCCTCGAAGACCCAGTACCCGAACTCGCCGCGCACCGACAGGATCCGGCCGAAGAACCCGCCGTCGACCAGCCGCTTCAGCTTCCGCAGGCCGGGCAGCGACAGCTTGTCCATCACCACGCCGTTCTTCAGCCCGGACCCGACGACCAGCTTGGCCAGGTCGACGGCCGCGTCCAGGCTCTCCGCGATCGGCTTCTCGCAGTAGATCGCCTTGCCGGCCTCGACCGCGGCGCGGACGCCCTTCTCGCGCAGCTGGGTGAGCTGGGAGTCGAAGTAGATCTCGACGTCCGGCTCGGCCAGCGCCTCGGCGAGGTCGGTGGTCCAGCGCTCCAGCCCGTACTGCTCGGCGATCTGCCGCAGCTTCAGCTCGTTCCGGCCGACCAGGATCGGCTCCGGGATGATCATCGTGCCGTCCGCGGCCGGCAGCCCGCCCTGCTCGCGGATCGCCACGACGGAACGCTCGAGGTGCTGGCGCAGGCCCATCCGGCCGGTGACGCCGTTCATCACGATGCCGATGCGTCGCTCGTTCACAGTCTTGCCTCTCGCGTCCGGCCCTTCACGCTCGGAAAGGGCTTTCCAAGATTCTGACCGCAACCATAGGTGGGCGTAAAGGCCCAGTCAACCTGTTCCGGAAAGCGATCTCCAGCCGCGCATTTTCGTGGGTGGGCGTCCGAGATGCCGGGTTTACGCCCATGATCCGGGTCGCAAAGCCTGCAGCTCAGACGTCAACCCATCAGAGGTGGGGGTCCGCTCGGCGCGGTTGTGGTCAGGCAGGGCTGCTGTGGATCAAGCGGGTCTGACGCGTACGGCGGCCACCGCCGCGGCCCACTCGTCCCGGCGCCGGGCGCGATCAGCCGCGACGGGTTCGAAGGTGCGGAACGTTCGTCGCGCGGCCCAGGGCGTCCTCGAGCCACTGCCGCGAGACGACACCGAGGTCGATCTCGTAGTGTGCGCGTCGAGGGTGGACCAGGCCAGTTCGGCCACGCCGAGGGCGGAGATCTCCGGTACGTCGGCAGCCTCGACCGGGCGGCCGAGCAGATCCGCCTGGGTCTGCATGAGCAGGTCCGAGACTGTGGCGCCGCCGTCGGCGCGCAGGGTGGTGAGTCCGCCGGGAATCGTGTCGGTGATGTCGCAGATCTGGTGCGCGACCGCGTCGACGGCGGCGCGCGCGATGTGGGCGCGGGTGGTGGAGCTGCTCATCCCGGTCAGCGCGGCGCGGGCCTCCCGGTCCCAGTGCGGTGCGCCGAGCCCGGCGAAGGCCGGTACCAGTACGACGCCGTCGGCTGCCGGGACGGTCGCTGCGAGGTGCATCAGCGCACCGACGTCCGGGAGGCCGAGCAGGTCGGCGGTCCAGGCGAGCGCGGCGCCGGAGGAGACGATGTTGCCTTCCAGTGCGTAGCCGGGCCGGTCGGTCAGCCAGGCGAGGGTGCAGCCGTCCGGCGCGAAGTCCGTGATCGGTGTCATCACCGACGATCCGGTGCCGTACGTCGCTTTGACCATGCCGGCCAGCGTGCAGCCCTGGCCGTACATCGCGGCGTGCGAGTCGGCCAGCACCGCGACGATCGGGATGCCGTCGGGTAGTCCTGGCACGTCCTTCGTATGCCCGAAGCCCGCGTCCGACCGCCGTACCTCTGGAAGTGCCGCCCGTGGGATCCCGAATGCGTCCAGTAGTTCTGCTGACCAGTCCAAGGCTGTCAGGTCGTACAGCAGGGTGCGGGATGCGTTGCCGGCCTCGGTCAGGTGCTCCCGGCAACCGGTCAGCCGATGGATCAGCCAGGAGTCGACGGTGCCGACGTACGCGTCGGAGCGGTCGAGCAACCACCGCATCTTGGGGGCGGAGAACATCGCGTCGACGCGGAGCCCGGTACGCCGACGTACCAGCTCGTCGACCGCGACAGGTAGTTGGGCACACCAACTACTGGTCCGCGCGTCCTGCCATCCCAGCACTGGACCGACGGGATTCCCGGAGTGATCCCACCCCACCACGGACTCGCGTTGCGTGGACAACGCAATCCCCACGACCTCAACCCCACCGCCCGCCGCACCCCCGCCGCCAGCGGCGGCGTTCAGGCAGGTGGTTGTTGCTTTCAGGACGCTCAGCCAGATGTTTTCGGCGTCCTGTTCTACCCAGCCCGGGTGCGGGGTGGAGATCCCGACGGGGTGCGAACCGGTGGCGAGGACCGTGCCGTCGGCGGTGACCAGGGCGGCTTTCGAGTTGGTTGTGCCCTGGTCGACCGCGAGTACCGCCTGGACCATCGGCCCTCCAAGTTTCAACTGAGGTCTTGACGGGACTCTAGCGCCGTGGCGACACTCAAGGCGACAGCTTATGCACTACTGAATATCTAGTCAGAGATGAGGTCAGGGTGAAGCCGAGTAGACGCCGGGTGATCATCAACACCGATGCAAAGAACGAGGCCGACGACCAGTTCGCGATCGTGCACGGACTGTTGTCGCCGACCTTCGACGTCCGCGG